>CAMLHT010000111.1 GCA_946479895.1 uncultured Gemmatimonadota bacterium
CGGCGAGCGCCTGCCTGGAGTCGCGCACCGGGAGCTGCCGCACGATCGTCGCGCCCACCGAGGGCGTGGCATCGAGGCTCGTCGGCGGCACGGTCGGCGTCGGCGTGGGCGTCAGCTCCTTCAGCCGGAACGCCACCTTCCCGAAGGTGACGACGTCGCCGGGCGAGATGCGTCCGCTCTCGATGCGCGCGCCGTTCAGGAACGTCCCGTTGCTCGAGCCGAGGTCGCGCACGGCGACGCCCTGCGCGTCGCAACTGAGCTCGGCGTGGCGCCGCGAGATCGTCGGATCGAGCACGGGAATGTCGCTGTTGAGCGCGCGGCCCACGACGAGCGGCCCCTCGCCCCGGAGCTCGAACGCCTGGTCGCCCTCGGTGCTGATCAGCTTGTAGAGCATCTCCGCCAAATATGGAGACCGACGCGGCGCTCGCCTAGCGGCGAGCCCGCTTCACGACTCTCTCGGAGGCCCCGGCTTCGGGGTTCGTGCGGGCGCTCCCCGCCGCCGGCGCGCCGGAGCCCGCCCGCGGCGTGCTCCCGGCGCCGGTCGCCGCCCGTACCCGTCCGATCGCGGTCAGCATCGCCCGCGCCTTGTTCTCCGTCTCCTCCCACTCCCGCTCGGGGACCGAATCGTAGACGATCCCCGCGCCCGCCTGCACCGAGGCCACGCCGTCGGCGATCACGCACGTCCGGATCGTGATCGCGAGGTCCATGCGCCGCTCCCCGGCGGCGATGTAGCCCACCGCGCCGGCGTACGGGCCGCGGCGCTCCGGCTCCAGCTCGTCGATGATCTCCATCGCCCGGACCTTCGGCGCCCCGGTCATCGTGCCGGCGGGGAAGGTCGCGCGGAAGGCGTCGAGCGCGGTGCAGCCGTCGCGGAGCGCGCCCTGCACCTCGCTCACGATGTGCAGCACGTGCGAGTAGCGCTCGACCACCATCAGCTCCGTCACGCGCACGCTCCCGTAGCGCGCGATGCGGCCGACATCGTTCCGCCCGAGGTCGACGAGCATCACGTGCTCGGCGCGCTCCTTCTCGTCGTGCCGCAGCTCGTCGGCGAGCGCCTCGTCCTCGGCCGGCGTGCGCCCGCGCGGGCGCGTCCCCGCGATCGGGCGCACCGTCACCGTGCCGTCGGCCACGCGCACGAGCAGCTCGGGCGAGCTGCCGACGAGCTCCACGCCGTCGAGCACGAGGTGGTACATGTACGGAGACGGGTTGATCACGCGCAACGCGCGATACAGCGTCTCCGACGAGAAGTCATGCGGCACCTGGATGCGGCGAGCCAGCAGCACCTGGAAGGCGTCGCCGGCCACGATGTATTCCCGGATCCGCTCGACGTCGGCCATGAACCTGTCCTGCGCGTAGATCGACGTCCCCTCCGCCGGTGCCGCGTCGGCGTCGAGGTCGAGCGGCGGCAGGGTGGCGGGCGCGCGCAGCCGCGCGATCGTCGCGTCGATCTCGGCCATGGCCCGCTTGTAGTCGGCCTCCACCGCATCGTCCGACGACGCCGGGTCGACCGGGACGCCCACCACCACCCGCGCGTGCGCGCGGAGGTTGTCCATGATCACGAGCGCGTCGGTGAACACGAAGAGCGCGTCGGGCGTCGGCGAGGTCTTCGCCGGCGGATTCGGCAGCCGCTCGATCAGCCGCACGACGTCATAGGAGAAGTAGCCGACCGCGCCGTTCCAGAACTCCCCGGCCTCCGGGATCTCCATCGGCGGGTTCACCGTGAGCAGCGCCTCGAGGTCCGCGAGCGGATCCGCCGGGCGACGTGCGTTGTGCCAGCCGTCGATGGGCGTCCAGTCCTCCACGACGCCGTCGTTCAGCCGCCACGCGGCCCAGGGGGCGCTCCCCATGAAGGTGTAGCGGGCCCACGTCTCGCCTCCCGCCGGTGCCGACTCGAGCAGGAAGGCGAAGGGGCCGCCATCCGCGCGAAGCTTGTGGAACGCCGAGACCGGTGTCTCGGTATCCAGCAGGACCTCGCGCCAGACGGGCACCAGCTTCCGTGATCCCGAGGCGCGGGCGTCCGAGACGCGCCGGCGAAAGTCAGCGGCCGTCATTGCCCGGCCCTCCAGCGACGACGAGCTTTCCGAATGATGCGACGAGCGGCGGTATCACGATGGGCTTCGTTGGGGACGGTGCTGCTGCTGGCGGGAACGCCGGCGGCCGCACTCATGGCGCAGTCGGGCGGAGCTGCTGGATGGAATGACGCGCGCACCCGCGCGCTGGTGGAGATGGCCACCCGGCGACGCGCCGAGCAGCTGGCCGACACCGGTCTCGTGGACTACCGCGCCTCGGCGCGCGGCTACGTGACCTTCCTGGCGCAATTGGGCGACGGCTTCCTCGAGACGCCCAGGCTCGTGAAAACCGATCAGTTGGCGCTGGAAGTCTATTGGCGGGCGCCCAACCTGAGCAAGCAGCGCATCATCGGGCGCCGCGACACGACGCTCCTGCCGACGGACATCCAGTACCACCGCGATCACCTCGGGATCGTCCAGAACAACTTCCCGGACTTCATCCGGATCGGCGAGGGCGACGAGGTCCGCGACGTCCCGCACCCGCTTTCGGCGGCCGGACTCCGTCTCTACGACTTCGCGATCAGCGACAGCGTCCGCATTCGCGCCGCCGGCGAGGACCTCCAGCTCATCGAGGTGAAGATCCGGCCGAAGGAAGATCGCGATCCCCGGGTCGTCGGCGCCGTCTATCTCGCCCCGCGCGACGGCCAGGTCGTCCGGATGGCGTTCAACTTCACGCGCGCGTCGTTCCTCGACGACAATCTCGAGGACCTCGCGATCATGCTCGAGAACCGTCTCATCGCCTCGCGGTTCTGGCTTCCCAGCCGGCAGCAGATCGAGATCCGTCGCACCGGCACCTACATGGACTTCCCCGTCCGCGGGATCATCCGCGGTTGGTGGGAGGTCGACCAGTACGAGTTCAACGTCGCGCTCCCCAGCCAGATCTTCACCGGTCCGGAGATCGTGTCGGCCTCCCCGACCGAGCTGAAGTCGTTTCCCTGGCAGGGCGCGATCACCGACTCGCTGCCTCCCGACGTCCGCTCGACCATCGACCCGGACATCCAGCGCATCCAGGACGAGGCGCGCGTCCTGGTCCGCGCTCGTGCCCTCGAGCGGGTCCAGCCGTTCCGGCTTTCGGCGCGCCGGGCCTCCGATTTCGTGCGGGTCAATCGCGTCGAAGGGCTGTCCATCGGCGCGGGCTTCAATGTCCGCATGGCGCCGCGTGTCTTTCTCGCCGCCCGCGGCAGGCTCGGCACGGATGACAATCATCAGGGGAAGGGGATGGCCTCGCTGCGCTGGGAGCAGCCGAGCGGGACGCGCTTCGAGCTGTTTGCCGGCCGGGATCATTTCGACATCGGGGATCAGCCCGAGCGATCCTCGATCATCAACAGTCTGGGCGCGCAGGAGTTCGCGAGCGATCTCTCCGATCCGTTCAGCCTGGCGGTTGCCGGCGCCCGCCTGCTGAAGCGATTCCACGGCGTCGACGTCTCGATCGCGGCGACCGGCGAGGAGCACAAGCAGCTCCAGGTGGAGTCCATTCCATCGTCCGGCCGTTACGATCCGACACCGGAGATCGATCCGATGCGGGGCGCCCGCGTCGCGGTTGGCCTCGAGCGTCCGCTCGCGTCGTGGCGGGGGCCCGGCCTGCTGAAGCTCGAGGCGCGCGGAAGCGCGCTTCGCACGCTGTCGCCGACGCCGTTCGAGGACATGCTCGCCAGTGGACTGACCGGGTATCGCGCGAGCGTGGGAATCGAGAATCGATCTTCGATCGGTGCGTACGACCTGGTGCTGCGGGAGAACGCGGCGGCCGCATTCGGCTCGGTGCCGGTCCAGGAGCTCGTGTACTTCGGCGGCCCGCTCTCGCTGCCCGGCTACGGCCTCCACGATGTGGCGGGGCGCTACGGGTCCGCGACGCGGGTCGAGCTCCAGGTGCCGGTCCCGTTCGTCGCCGTCCCGCTGGGCCGCTTCGGCCGGATCCCGGGGCGCGCGAAGATCGCACCCTACGTGAATGCGGCCGTCGTGGGTGGAAGCGTGAGCTGCGTCGCGACGGTGGGGCGGTGTCCGTCGCTGACCCAGGGCGCGTACACGTCGGCGGGCGTCGCGCTGCTGACGATCTACGATCTTCTCCGGTTCGACGTGGCGCGTGGGTTCACCAACGGGCGCTGGACCTTCAACGTGGACCTCAGCCGGGATTTCTGGTCGATTCTCTAGCGGTCCTCGTGGTCATCCCTCGCGGCTGTCACCCTCTTGTTGTCATCCGTCGCGGCTTCACTCTCTTGTTGTCATCCGTCGCGACTTCACCCTCTTGTTGTCATCCCTCGCGCAGCGAGGGATCTGCTTTTTGAGCCGGGACGCGATGGACTGATGCCGGCTCCCGCTCGGGGGATGGTATGGTGCCGCCATGAGCACTGCCGCCATCCTGCCTCGCCCTCAGCTCCGCGAGCTCGCCGATCGCCTGCGGATGCCGCTTGCCGACCTGGGCACCGCGACCGAGCAGGCCGCGCGTCTCGTCCCTGAGCGATGGGCACGCAAGTACACCGTCCTGCCGCTGACCGTCAGCGACCGGCGGGTCACCGTCGCCACCGCCGATCCCTTCGACGTCGAATGCGAGCACACGCTGGCCTTCGCCACCGGGCGCGACGTCGTCTTCCATCTCGCCGATCGCGACGCCATTCTCGGCCACATCGACGAGCTGTATCGCGATGACCGGCGTGAGCCCGAGCGACTCCTGGATATCCAGGTCCTGGGCAAGGAGCAGCACGAGCCCGGGCCGGCGGCCGCGGAAGGCGGCACGGGTCCCTCGATGGTGGCGCTCGTCGACGAGCTGCTGGTCGAGGCGATCGGCGCCCGCGCAAGCGACCTCCATATCGAGGCGGAAGAGCAGGGGCTCGCTGTCCGTCACCGGGTGGACGGCGTGCTCCGGTTCGCGCGCAGCCTTCCACGCTCGTTCGGGCCCGCCCTCGTCTCCCGCGTCAAGATCATCTCGGGACTGAACATCGCCGACCGGCTGCGGCCGCAGGACGGGCGCGCGCGAGTCGCCATCAACGGCAGCGCCGTCGACCTTCGCGTCTCGACGCTTCCGTCTGCCCATGGCGAAAAGGTCGTCATCCGCGTGCTCGACGCGAGCGGGACGGTCCTCACGCTGGAGAACATCGGGTTCGACGGCGGCGACATGGAGCGCATCGATCGGCTGCTGGAGGCGCGGGAGGGACTCATTCTCGTCACCGGCCCGACGGGGTCGGGCAAGACGACCACGCTGTACGCGACGCTGCGCAGGCTGAAGGCCCGCGGCGTGAACATCGTGACGGTCGAGGACCCGATCGAGTACCGCATTGCCGGGATCGTGCAGGTCCAGGTGAACGAGAAGGCCGGCCTGACCTTCGCCGCCGCGCTGCGCTCGATCATGCGACAGGATCCGGATGTCGTCCTGATCGGGGAGATCCGCGACCGCGAGACGGCCGAGATCGCGATCCAGGCCTCGTTGACCGGCCACCTCGTGCTCTCGACGCTCCATACCAACGACGCTGCCAGCGCCGTCACCCGCCTCATCGACATCGGCGTGGCCCCCTACAAGATCGCGACGGCGGTCAAGGGCGTCGTCGCCCAGCGGCTGGTGCGGCAGCTCTGCGATGAATGCGCGGTCGAGGGCGAGATGACACCGGCGTCGGCCTCCTGCCGTGCCTGCGGTGGATCCGGCTACCGCGGGCGGCTGCCGATCGCCGAGGTCCTCATCGGGTCCGCCGCCTTCGAGGCGAGCGTCGCCGCCGGCGACACGGTGGAGCGCATCGCCGAGGCCGCCCGCGCAGCCGGCATGCGGTCATTGTGGAGCTCCGGCCTGGCCCACGTCGCGGCGGGGCGGACCACGATCGCCGAGGTGCGTCGCGTCGCCACCGAGGATCGTCGGGGACCATCCACGGATCCTCCCCCGGCCGCTCCCGCGTACCTGATTACCGAAAGCGACTCCCCCCGGCCACGCCAGACCCTGCCCGCATTCCGCATGGTGGCGGAATCTCGGCTCGCGCCCGAGCGGGATAGAATTGAGGCCATGGCCGAGCTGAAAATCGGAAGCGTCGACGTCTACGTGATTCGCCCGGATCCGGGCGCCTGGCGGGTGCTGGTCCTGCGCCGCGGCTCGGGCACGCGGTGTCCGGGGACATGGGAGACGGTTCACGGAACCATCGAGAAGGGAGAAGAGCCCGAGCAGGCGGCCATGCGCGAGGTGGCCGAGGAGACGGGGCTGATCGTGAATCGGCTGTACAGCATCACCGTCCAGCCGTTCTATGTGCCTCGCGCGCACGTCGTCATGCTCGGCGTCGGCTTCGCCGCGTTCGTCACCGACGACTCGGAGCCGGTCCTCGACGCCGAGCACGATGCCGCCGAGTGGCTGACCGTCGAGAGCGCGCTCGACCGCTTCCACTGGCCGCGCGAGCGCGACGGCCTTCGCGACGCACTCAAGCTCCTTCAGACCGGAGACGCCGGCCCGGCCGAAGACGTGCTGCGGGTCTACTGAGAGACTGCGCCCTCCGCCCTCGGTTACTCGCTTTCCCGCCGCTCCTCGCTGGTGCTCAGGATCTGCCCGCCCAGCGGCGCGTTCGGCTTCACGCGGACGCTCTTCGCCGGAATGCCGACGTACACGTGGTACGGTCGCACGTCCTTCGTGGCAACCGCCATCGCCCCGACCATGCCCTGTTCCTTGACGTGGACGCCGGCGAGCACCGTCGCGTGATAGGTGATCCGCACGCCGTCATCGAGATGCGTGCAGGCGTTGGTCACGTCCTTCTGCTCGACGATGCTGTGGGTGTGGCTGTAGATGTTGGCGTAATCGCTGATCGAGACGTTGTTGCCGATCCGGATGCCGCCCCGGTCGTCGAGCAGCACGTGCCGGTGCACGACGACGTTGTCGCCGACTTCCATGTTGTAGCCGAACGAGAACTCGACGTTCTGGAAGCATTTGAAGTTCTCGCCCACCCGCTTGAAGATGTACTTCGCGAGGATGCGGCGCAGCTCGACGCCCAGCCAGACGTTCTGCCCGCCCGCCTGGGTGCGGTCGAACGAATACCACAGCCACAGCAGCGGCTTCACCTTCTGGAACTTCTCGTCGTTGCACTCGCCGTAGTATTCGGGCTCGAGCGTGATGTTGCGGGGGTCCGTCGACGCCAGCGCCAGCCGCGTGGCATGTGGCAGCGTCCGGTCCTCCACGGCCGTCTCCCAGTGCTTCGCGTATTCGGGGAAGGTCAGGTCCGTCAGCAGGCGACGGCACAGTAGCGCGCGGTCGGCGACCGGGCTCGCGAGCGTGTGGTCGATCTCGTCGAGCCAGGCAGTGGCGGCCGAGTGGATCTTCGGGGTGTCGAGCTTGCGTAGTGGGCGGATCGGCACGTGCTATTCCTCCGGTGGTTCTTCCCCTGGTTCCTCCGGCGCCTCGACCGAGGACGCGGCAATCAGGGCCTGGAGCGCCTCGGCGAGCTCGTCGCGCCCGGCGCCGGTCACCGCCGAGAACGGGATGACCTGGTCGTCCTCGAGCCCCAGCGACGCGGTGATGGCGGTGATCCGCGCCGCCGCCTGTGACTTCGTGAGCTTGTCCGTCTTCGTCATCACGATCATCGTCGGCACGCCCACCTGCGACAGGAAGTCGAGCATCTGGAGGTCGTCCTTCGTCGGATCGTGGCGGATGTCGAGGAGCTGCACGATGCCCCGCAGGTTGGCGCTGCCCCGCAGGTATCCCTCGATCATCGGCTTCCACTCCGCCTTCCGGTCCTTCGAGATCCGTGCATACCCGTATCCCGGCAGGTCCACGAGGACGAACTCGTCGTTGATCCTGAAGAAGTTGATCTCGCGGGTGCGGCCCGGCGTGTTGGAGACGCGCGCCGCCTTCGACCGGCGGAGAAGGGTATTGATGAGCGAGGACTTTCCGACGTTGGATCGGCCGGCGAAGGCGATCTCCGGCAGCGTGGTCTCCGGCCGCCAGCCGTGCGGCGTCGCCATTCCGCCGAGGAACTCCAGCGTGCGGACGATCAGCGGATCCTTCTTGCGTGACTCGGCGGCGTCGGTCATCACTGCGTCAGCGCCGCGGCTGCCGTCGATTCGTCCTGTGCCGCCTGGCCGCGCAGCAGCGCGAAGCCAAGCACCTCGTCCATCGAGCGGACCGCGTGAAAGCGCACCGCGGCCCGGACGTCCGCCGGGATGTCCTCGACCTCGCGAAGGTTCTCCGCCGGGATGATCACGTGGCGCACTCCGTTGCGATGCGCGGCCACCGCCTTCTCCTTCAGGCCGCCAATGGGGAGGACGCGGCCGCGCAGGGTCACCTCGCCGGTCATCGCGACGTCGCCGCGCACCGGCACGCCCGTGAGGGCGCTCACGATCGCGGTCGCGATGGCGATGCCCGCCGACGGCCCGTCCTTCGGCGTCCCGCCCGCCGGGATGTGCACGTGCAGGTCGCGGTTCTTGTAGAAATCCCGATCGATGCCCAGGGCGGCGACGCGGGCCCGCACGTAGCTGAGCGCCGCGCCGGCCGATTCCTTCATGACGTCGCCAAGGGTGCCGGTGAGCTGCAGCTTGCCGCGGCCGCCGATCGCACTCACCTCGATCTCCAGCACTTCGCCACCCATGCTCGTGTAGGCCAGGCCCGAGGCCACGCCGACCTTGGCGTCGAGCGAAAGCGCTTCGGGATCGTACTTCGCGGTGCCGAGCAGGGAAGTGAGGTCGGCGGCGCGCACGGTCAGCGGGGCCGCCTTCGCGCTCGCCGATTCCGCCACGCGCCGCGCGAGCTTGCGCGCCACCCGCGCAATCTGGCGCTCGAGCTCGCGCACGCCCGCTTCACGGGTGTAGTTCCGCACGATCGTCCCGATGACGTCCGGCTCCCACGTGACGCGTGACTCGTCGAGGCCGTTCGCCCGGAGCTGCTTCGGGATGAGGAACTGCCGCGCGATGGCCTGCTTCTCCTGGTCGAGGTAGCCCGACAGCGAGATCACTTCCATGCGGTCGCGCAGCGCGAGCGGTACCTGCGGCAGATAGTTGGCGGTCGTGATGAACAGGACCTGGGACAGGTCGTAGTCCACCTCGAGGTAATGATCGTTGAACGCCCGGTTCTGCTCCGGGTCCAGCACCTCGAGCAGCGCCGCCGCCGGATCGCCGCGGTAGTCCTGGCCGAGCTTGTCGATCTCGTCGAGCAGGATGACCGGGTTCACCGCCTCGGCCCGGCGCATCGCCTGGAGGATGCGGCCCGGCATGGCGCCGACGTAGGTCCGCCGGTGCCCGCGGATCTCCGCCTCGTCGCGGACGCCGCCGAGCGACATGCGGACGAACTTGCGTCCGAGCGCCCGCGCGACCGACCGTCCCAGCGAGGTCTTCCCGACCCCCGGCGGCCCGACGAGGCAGAGGATGGGTCCGTCCAGCCGCTCGACGAGCGAGAGCACGCTGATGTAGTCGAGGATCCGGTCCTTCACGTCCTCGAGCCCATGGTGGTCCTCGTCGAGGACGCGCCGCGCGTGGGCGATGTCGAGGACGTCGTCGGTGCGCTCCGTCCACGGCAGCCCGAGGATCCACTCGACGTACCCGCGAATGACTCCCGCCTCAGGCGAGAGCGGCGACATGCGACGGAGCCGGCGGGTCTCGCGCAGCGCGCGCGCCTTGACCGCCTCCGGCATGTTCCGCTTCTGGACCTGCGCCTCGAGCTCGGTGCTGTCGGCGCCGTCGTCCTCGCCGAGCTCGCGGTGGATCGCCTTCAGCTGCTCCTGAAGGTAGAACTCGCGCTGGTTCTGCACGAGCGAGCCGCGGACCTCCTCGTCGAGCTTGCGCTCGAGCCGCAGGACCTCGATCTCGGCCAGGATCACGTCGTGAAGCTGGTTGAGCAGCTCGGGGAGCGACTCGGCCTCGAGGAGGCTCTGGCGGATCTCGTGACGCACGGCGAGATGGGCGGCGATGCCGTACGCCTGCCGCTCGGCCGAATCCGCCGACTGGACCATCGAGACCACTTCCGGTGGGATGCGGCGATGGAGCGTGACGTACTCCTCGAAGTCCGCGATCGCCCGGCGGGCGAGCGCGCGGACGTCCGTGTCGTCGTCCGTCGTCGCCTCGGGATCGTCGAAGACGGCGCGCAGGACGCTCTGGGCGCGCGAGAACTTCGCCACTCTCGCCCGGCTGATGCCTTCGATGAGGATGCGGGCCGTTCCGTTCGGCTGCCGCGCGACCTGCACCACCCGGCCGACCACGCCGACGCGATACAGGTCGGTGGCCGCGGGTTCCTCGACCTCGGCATTGCGCTGCGCGACGAGGAACAGCGCTCCCTGGGCGCTCATCGCCGCCTCCACCGCGGCCAATGACGCCGGCCGGCCGACGATGAGCGGCATCACCGTGTACGGATAGATGACGACGTCGCGGAGCGGGAGGACCGGGAGGCGGTTGGAGCTCATGAGGGGAAGCTAGTCAGGAGGGGAGGGCGGAGGCCGGAGGGTGGAGGACGGAGGGCGAAAAGAAAAGAGGCGACCCGTTTCAGGTCGCCTCCGCCCTCCGCCCTCCGTCCTCCGCCCTCAGGCTACGCTTCCTTCTTCTTCCGGGCCGGGCTGATCTCCAGGAGCGGCGGCGTGCCGTTCAGCACGGCCGATTCCGTCACCTTCACTTCCTCGACGTCCTCGCGGGTCGGGAGGTCGAACATGACGTCGGTGAGGATCTCCTCGACGATGGCGCGGAGGCCGCGGGCGCCCGTGCCGCGCTTGAGCGCCTTGTTCGAGATCGCGCGGAGCGCGCTCTCCTCGAAGGTCAGCTTCACGTCCTCGAGCTCGAAGAGCTTCGCGTACTGCTTGGTGAGCGCGTTCTTCGGCTCGCGGAGGATCTTGACCAGCGCGTCCTCGTCGAGCGCGTCGAGCGCCACGGCCACCGGCAGGCGGCCCACGAGCTCGGGAATGAGCCCGTAGCGGAGCAGGTCATCCGGCTCCACCTCGGCGAACGGGTTCTTCGCCTTCGAGCCTTCGGCGCCGGCCTTCGAGAAGCCGATCTGGCGGCGGCCAGTTCGAGCTTCAATGATCTTCTCTAACCCATCGAAAGCACCGCCGCAGATGAAGAGAATATCCTTGGTGTTGATCTGGATATACTCCTGCTGCGGATGCTTGCGCCCGCCCTGCGGCGGGACCGAGGCCACCGTGCCCTCGAGGATCTTGAGCAGCGCCTGCTGCACGCCTTCGCCCGACACGTCGCGGGTGATGGACGGATTCTCCGACTTGCGCGCGATCTTGTCGATCTCGTCGATGTAGACGATGCCGCGCTCGCACTCGGCGACGTTGAAGTCGCCCGCCTGGAGCAGCCGGACGAGGATGTTCTCGACGTCCTCGCCGACGTAGCCGGCCTCGGTCAGCGTGGTCGCGTCCGCGATGGTGAACGGCACGTCGAGGATGCGGGCCAGCGTCTGCGCCAACAGCGTCTTGCCCGTGCCCGTCGGGCCGATGAGCATGATGTTGGACTTGTCCAGCTCCACGTCGTCGTCCTTCAGCGACGCGGAATTGATGCGCTTGTAGTGATTGTAGACCGCGACCGACAGCGTCTTCTTCGCCCGCT
>CAMLHT010000112.1 GCA_946479895.1 uncultured Gemmatimonadota bacterium
CGACCTTCACCTTGACCCCGTCCGCGTCGTGCGCCGCCACGGTGCGGCTGTTTGCCGACTGAAGCACCAGTGCCGGATTGTCCGGCGTCGGAGACCGGAGCGCGAACGTCGACAGCGCCAGCAGCGCGGCGACGCCGCCGACGCCGATCCCGGCGATCATCGGACGACGGTTCCCGCGGCCGATCGCATGGATGGCCGCGCGAAGCTCGGTGGCGCTCTGGTAGCGCGCGCCGGGCTCCGTGGAGAGTGCGCGCGACAGGACCGTCGCCAGCTTGCGAAGCTCCGTCACCCCGGCGCGGGGATGGCGCGAGCGGAGCGAGGCCGTGATCGTTGCGGCGGAGAGACCGGCGCTGCCGGGAACTCCTGCGGCCATTTCATGAATGACCACCGCGGCCGCGAAGAGGTCGCGCTGCTCGGTGCGCGGGTGCTCGGGCGCGACGTAGATGCGCGTCGAGTCCAGCGTGCTCCCGGTGACCTGATCGCCATGATCCGCCGGATGCTCCGCCTCGGCGATGGCGGCGATGCCGAAGTCGGCGAGGATCGCGTGCCCCTCGGACAGCAGGATGTTGCCGGGCTTGATGTCGCGATGGATGACGCCGCGCGCATGCGCGAAGGCGACCGCGTTCAGCAGCTGCTCGCCGATCCGCACGCTTTCCGTGACCGTCATCGGCTCTCCACTCGCCAGTCGCGCGCGGAGGCTCTCGCCGCGGATGAACGGCGTGATGTAGTACCGCAGGTCCTCGTTGCCGCCGGCGGTGATGATCGGGAGGATGTGCGGGTGCTGGAGCCGGGCGGTGACCTCCACTTCGCGCGTGAAGCGCTGGAGTGAGGAGCTCGAGACCAGGTCGGGCGGGAGGACCTTCACCACCACGTCCCGCCCCAGCGCCGGCTCGCGGGCGAGGAAGACCCGGCTCATGCCGGCTCCGGGAAGCTCGCGACCGACCTCGAACGCGGGGCCGACCACGGCCTGCAGAACTGCGTGCAACGACGACATGGACTTCTACTTCTGGGGGCAGCCGAAAAGCGACCCGGAATGGTATCGGCCGGACCGCCAATTCTCCAGCACGTCTAACGCCCAGCTAACGGCTGCCTGACGGCATCCTCACGGCCACCTGACGCCCCGGGTGCATAGTCCTCCCCGACGCCAGCCGGACGGGATATGAACACGACGACTTGTGAGCTGTGGACTTTCGCAGGGCTGGTCCAGCACGAGCACAGGCCATGATTCACGTCTCGGACGCCCTGTTCATGACCTCCCGCCGCGCTTCCGCGCGCATTCACGCGGTTCCGGCCCCGAAGAGCTCGATCGTCCGCTTCGTCGATGCCATCGAGGGCGCGGTCGCGCTCGTGAGCCGCGACGGACGCATCGCGTCGATGAACGGCCCCGCCCGCGACTTCTTCATCGGGAAGGCGGGACACCATCTGCGCGAGGGGATCGAGTCCATCGCGCG
The DNA here is from genome assembly GCA_946479895.1 of uncultured Gemmatimonadota bacterium. The sequence continues at coordinate 1,452 of CAMLHT010000112.1, forward strand.
GAACGTGATGGCCGACCGCCGGAAGCACTCCGAGGGCCATCCGAATCGCTCCCATGCGATTGAATCGGGCCACCATCGCGTCGTCATCACGATAGTGGTCGCCGGAACGGACCTCGCCACGCAGGATGTCGGCGCGCTGGTGATCCTCCGCCGTGAGGCGCTCGGGCCGCATGCGCCCGCCGTCACCGAGCACGCGCTGTCCCGCCGGTTCGGCCTGACCGGCCAGGAAGCCCGCGTGGCCGTCATGCTCGCCGACCAGCGCACCAATCGCGAAATCGCCGACCGGCTCGGCGTCAGCGTGCACACGGCGCGTCACCATACCGAGCGCGTCCTGGCGAAGCTCCACATCCATTCGCGGTACGACGTGAAGCGCGTGATCGCCTGACCGTCCGCGCGGGCTGAAACGGAAAACGGGCGCCGGCTCCAGGAGCCGACGCCCGTTCTGTATTCCGGAGTCCTACTCGATCGCGGCGATGATCCGCTGGGCGTAGGCGATCAGGCTCGCCGCCGCCGGATCGGCGAGCCGGCCCGACGTCCGAAGCGCCTCGACCTTGTTGATGAAGGCGCCGAGCTGCCCGGTGGCCGCCTGCGCGTTGCCCGACTGCACGGACTTGAGGGCGTTCCTGAGTGAGGCATCGAGCGCGGCTTCCTCTCCGCGCGTCAGCGTCCCCGCCGCGGCGAGGGCGGCGACCCTGTCCGACAGCACCCCGATCGCCTGGGCGGCCGACGCCACGGTCACTGTCGCGGTGCGCGAGGTAGACGCGCCGTCGTCATCCGTCACCGTGACGGTCACGGTGTAGGTGCCCGCGGTCTCGTATGCGTGCGCGAGGGAGAAGCTGCCGGAGCCGAGAGCCAGCGGAAGCGTGCCCGAGCCGTCGCCGTAGCTCACCGTTCCGGTGAAGGTGTCGGCGCCCGGGTCGCTGAAGGTTCCCGCGCCCTCGTAGGTCTCGCCGCGCATGATGCTCGCGCCGGCGAACGCCGGGACAGTCGGCGCGACGTTGTCGATGGTGATGGTCTTCGTGACCTCCGACGTCGCGCCGTACCGGTCGGTCACCTTCAGCGTGGCCGTGTACGACCCGTTGTCGGTGAAGATCACCGTCGGCGACGCCGCCTCCGAGGTGACGCCGTTGTCGAACGTCCACTGGTACGTGAGCACGTCACCGGCGTCCGGGTCGGTCGAGCCGGACGCGTCGAACGTCGGGGCCGAGCCTTCCGTGCCCGTCGCCGGTCCGGCGATCACCGCCACCGGCGGGTGATCGTTGGCTTCGACGATGCGCTCGATGTTGTCCGGCAGCGCCGCGAAGAAGTCGTAGCCCGTGCGCGCCTCCACGTCGTCGATCGTCGTGACGAACGGCGAGTAGTTGCCGTTCTTCGCCGGCGCGGTCGCGAGGAGGTTCGGGATGCGGATCGCGTACACCGTGATGTCCGACGGCGAATGGACGTCCGCGAGGCCGGCGCCGTTGTTCACGACGATCGCGACCTTCCAGGTGTAGTCGGGGATGGCGACGCGTCCCTCGCCCTTCAGGGTCGTCGGGCTTGCCGCGTACTCGCCGCCGGCCACGACGTAGACCTGCTTGTGCTGCACCCGCGCCTGGTCGTTCAGGAAGTTCTCGAAGCCGAGCCAGGGGCCCTGATTGTTGTTCGCCGCCTGCGGCAGGATGTTGGTCATCAGGAACGTCGCCGCGTTCTCCGAGTGCGTGCTGGTGCGGCTCTCCGACTGGACCATGTGCCCGCGATCGTAGCCGCCGTTCACGTAGTCGTAGTCCACGATGCGCTGCGCCTCGGGCAGCGCGGCGTCGCCCGAGAAGCACTCGCAGCGCTCGGCGTCCCCGAACGTGGTGGCGTTGATGTTCCAGCTCACCCAGTTCGGGCCGCCGCGCGCCGGATTGTACGAGGTGACGTAGCCGGGCTTGAAGAGCATCACGTTGTTGGACGGGTCGGCCCCGCTCGGGATGCCGAACTCCACGTGGCTGCGGTACTGCGCCTTCACCGCCTCGTACTCGATGACGGCGATCGTGTAGGTGTTGGTCGTCGAGCCGATCGTCGCGCGAATGACGGCCGTGCCGGTGGCGAGGGCCGTCGCGTACCCGCGCGAGTCGACCGATGCGATCGTCGGCGTGTCGCTCGACCAGGTGATCGTCGGGGTCGGCGAGACCGTGGTGCCGTTCGCGTCACGGAACGTGACGAAGGCCCGCCGCTGCCAGCCGATGACCAGCGTGTCGGGGCCGTTCGCGGAGATGCTGATCGACGCCGTGCCCGTGGCCGACGCGCAGGCATTCACCTGCCCGAAGGTGGCCGTCTTGCGCTCCCACGTCCCGGCGGTGTTCAGCTGCAGCGATTGCGTCGAAAGGGTCGAGCTGCTCTCCTCGGCTTCGATGTCGATCGAGGTCATGCCCGCCGCCGGTCCGTTGGCGCCGGTGAAGGTGCCTTCATAGGACAGGAACTGGACTACCGTCGTGCCGTTGACCAGCGCCAGGCCATCGGGCTCGGGAGTGGTGCCGCCGCCATTCTGCAGTCCGTTCGTCGGCAGCATGAACGAGATCGCGCCGCGGCCATTGCACGTCGCGGCAAAGGTGCCGGAGAGCGGGATCGTGTTGTAGACGGTGTCGGCCCCGCCGGTGTAGAGCGCGACGCTCCAGCCGTCCAGGCTCGCGCCGGCGGGTCCTTCGATTTCGAAGCCTTCGTTGACGTCGGTCCCGCTATTGTCGTAATGGATCTCGGAGACACGCGTCGGCGGGAGGTCGACCGTCGGGGGCGGTGCGAGCACTTTCACGACAGCCTCGGCGGAGAACGTGCCGGAGGTGGCCACCACCTTCGTCTCGCCGACGGCGAGCGCGGTCACGGCGCCGGTCGTCGGATTGACGCTGACCAATCCCGTGCCGGGCGTGGACCAGGTGATCGTCGCCGTCGGCACCGTCCTGCCCTGCGCGTCGACCCCCTTTGCGGCGAACGTCACGCTGTTGCCGACGACGATGCTCGCCGGCGAGTCCGTGGTGATCACGACCCCCGCGAGCGGACCGAACTCGGGATCGACGGTGGTATTGCCGTCGTTGTCGTTGCACGCGCCGAAGGTGTTGGTCGTCGGGCTGACCGTCCAGCCGCCGGTCGGGGTCCGCTGAATGGAGCCGCTTGACAGATAAGTGGAAGTCCCGGGCTCGCTCACCGGGAGGTTCGTCGACGTCAGTCCGGCGGCGACGCCCGAAACCGCCGTCATGGAGCCTTCATAGGACAGGAATTCGACGACCGTGCCCGTGGCGTTCACCAGGGCGAATCCGTCGTTGGGTCCGTTCTGCAGCCCATCGACCGGATACGAGAAGACCAGCGTACCACGTCCCGAGCATTGATCAGGGAAGGTTCCGCCGATCGCGGGTCCCGCGGGGGTGGTGTAGGGCGCGGGGCCTCCGGAGGCGCCGCCGTTGTACCGGACCAGCTGCCAGCCGGTCAGGCTCGCGCCGGCGGGGCCGGATATCTCGATCTTCTCGTTCGCGTCAGTGCCCGCGTTGTCGTAATGGAACTCGCTGATCCGGATCACGGGACCCGCGGGGCCTGTCGCGAGGGCGGCCGTGGACCCGGCAACGGGCGCGAGCGGCGCGACGAGACGGTCCGAATTACACGCAACGAGGGCGAGCGCGAGCGCGGCGAGGCGGGCCGTGCGGGTCGTCGATTTCATGTCGGGAGGCGGAGGAGGAGGGACGGCGTGCAGCGGGCGCGACGGCGTCTGCGCCTTCGCTGGCGAAAAAACTAAGAGGTGACGCAGCCAACCGAACCGGGCGCCGGCTGCCTGCTACCGAAAAGTCAGGTCTCGACCGCGTAGGTCCCGAGTCCGGCCAGCTCCCCCGTTACGGGATCGTTGCCGAGCGCGAGGATGCGGACCTCCACGGCACCGATGCGAAAGACCCGAACCGTCCCGAAAGTGGACTCCAGCACGCCGGCCAGGCTCTCGTATCGCGGGACCGCCTGCATCGCCCGGACGTCCATGGGATCCACACGTTCGATGTGTCGCGCGAGAAAGCGCGCGAAGGGCCACTCCGTCGCCCGTTCGCCCGGACGTCCGACCAGCTCCGCGATCCGCGCCGGCGTCAACCCGGCGACCGGCTCGGCGGACCCCAGTCGCACGAACTCGAACGGCCGGTCGGATTCGGTGGAGAACAGCAGGCCCTTCGTGGCCGCGAGCAGCCGGTCGCGCAGGGCGTCCGGCGCATCGCTGGAGTCGGCTCGATTGGTCAGAAGATCCAGCCGAGTCTCATCTTGCAGACCTGTGTGTTCCCCGCGTCGGTCGCGCCGAACCCGACTCCCACGTTGAGGACCACGTTCTCCGACAGGTTGATGTCCGCGCCGGGGAAGAACTGGTGTACCTGCTGGGCCGAGGGCAGGGGATCGTTGATCACCCCCGTCGATCCGTAGTACTCCATGCTGAGATCGAGCTTCGGGTTCACGGTGTAACCGAGGCGAGCGCCGGGCTCGAAATCCCATCCCTCCGCCGCGCCAGGACCCCTGAGCGCCCTGCCGACCACCGGATTCAGGTCTAGCTGGACGGCGCCCCAGGCCTTCTCGATGATCGGGCGAACCTCGAGGGTGATGTCGGCTTCCTCATAGTGGTCGTCCTTCGGGAAGCCCGCCTCCATCGCCAGGCTGAGCTTCACCGGCAGAAGATCCTCCGGCAGCCGGAAGCGCGGACGCACGCGCCACCCGACGAGCTCACCCCCGACGCCGTCGCGGCTGGAGGTCACGAGATAGCCGGCCAGCTCGAACATCTCCGTGATGCCGCGCGTCAGCTCGAAGGTGAGGTGGTTCTGCCCTTCGGTCTTCGCCACCGGCCCCTCGGGCACGGTCGTGCCCTTCGCCACGCGGTTGAGGTGCATCTCCAGGTCCCATTTCCCCTTGGGGACCGTGACGTACTCGTAGATCTGGATCTCGAAGGGATCCTGGGCGCTGGCGGCCGTCCCCAGCGAGAGAGTCAGGGCGATCGCGAGAAGCGCGGGATGTCTCATGGACTCGGGGCTGGGGAAATCGGATCGATCTTCGTGTGGGGACGATCGATTCCGTTGCCTGTCTATACGGAGAGCCGGGGTCCGCTCGTTGGGACGGGCTCGGGCGGGCCTGGAGTCATTCGGTAGGAGAAAGGTCTGGCTCGCGGATGGCGCTGATGAACGCGGAAACGGCACCCGTTGTGTGGGATCGCAGCTGGACAGTGCGCCTGGCGTTTGCGGAGACTGTCATCCACCGCGGATGACAAAAAAGTCAGGGGTGCCGTTTCTGCGTTCATCAGCGGCATCCGCGAATCCACCTACGGAAGTCGAAACGAAGCCGGTTGCAGCCCGTACCCATCCGCGGTCACTCGTAGCGCAGCGCGTCGATCGGATCCATCCGCGCCGCCCGGCGAGCCGGCAGCAGCCCGAAGAGCAGCCCGATGCCCACGGACACCGCCACCGCCAGCAGCGTGAGGTTCACCGGCGGGCGGCCGTGCACTCCCATCGCGATGTTGGCCAGCTGGCCCTGCGTCAGCCCGAACGCGATGCCGATCGCGCCGCCGATTCCCGTGAGGGTGGCGGCCTCGATGAGGAACTGCTGCATGATGTCGGTGCGCGAGGCCCCGACCGCCTTGCGGATGCCGATCTCGCGGGTCCGGTCGGTCACGCTGATCATCATCACGGCCATCACCCCGATGCCGCCCACCAGCAGCCCCACCGCCGACAGCACGATCATCACCAGGAAGAACACGCCGGTGATCTTGTTGAAGGTGTCGAGGATCTGGTCCTGCGTGATGAGGTCGAAGGTGTTGCCGTCGCCCGGACGCGCGCGCCGCATCTCGCGCATCGCGACGATCACCGCGCTCTGGGCATCGGCGACGCTGACGCCGTCCCGCGGCTTCACGGGGATGAACGCGGCGTTCGTCTTGTCGATCGTGAACTGGTGGTCGAGCATGCGGTACGGCACGATCGCGTGGGTGGACTGGCCCGGCGGCTCGAAGATGTTGGCCTCGCGCTGGTACAGCCCGATCACCCGCGCCGGCCGGCCGCCCACCTGCACCCACTTGTCGATCGGAGAGATGTTGCCAAACAGCTTGTCGCCGACGTTCACGTCGAGCACGACCACCGGATCGCCGCGCTCGACCTCGTTGCGCGTGAACCAGCGGCCCCCGGTCAGCTCGCCTCCGTAGATCTCCGTGTATCCGGCGTCGGCCCCGAAGATCACGCCCGGCTGCGTGCGCGTCCCGCCATACTCGATGCGCCCGATCACCTGCCCCCACATCGCCGCGTATTTCACCTCCGGCAGCGACTGGATGCGCTCCGCCTCCGACGGCTGGAGGTCGGGCCGGATCCTCACCCACCTCGGCAGGTCCTCCGGATTCAGCGGCGTCTGCGACATCGCCTTCATGACGTAGAACGTCGTGGGGCCGGCGATCTCCAGCGTCGCGACGATCTGCGTGCGGATCCCGGACACGACGGAGCCCATCGCCATCACCGTCGCGACGCCGATGACCACGCCGAGGATCGTCAGGGCCGACCGGCCCTTCGCGACCCTGATCGAGTCGAAGGCGAGGCCGACGTTTTCACCGAAGTCGCCGAAGCGCCGGGCGACGGACCGCAATGCGCGCATCGACATCAGTCGGCCCGCATCGCGGTCACCGGGTCGAGCCGCGCCGCCCGCGTGGCGGGATAGACGCCGAAGATGACGCCCACCGACGTCCCGAGGGCCAGCGCCGCCAGCACCGACCAGGTGGTGACCTTCGCCGGCAGCGGCGAGGCGGCCGAGATGGCGATGGCGAAGAGCCAGCCGGCGCTCGTGCCGACGATGCCGCCCAGCGACGCCAGCATCACCGCCTCGGTGAGGAACTGGCTGCGGATGTCCGCCCGCGTCGCGCCCATCGCCTTCCGGATCCCGATCTCGTGCGTGCGCTCGTTCACGGACATCATCATGATGTTCATGATCACGATCCCGCCCACCACGATGCCGATGGCGACGATCACCGGCACCACGGCGAAGAGCACGCTCGTGAGGTTCTTCCAGAACGCGATCAGCGCGTCGGCCGTCTCGATCGAGAAGTCGTTGGCCGCCCCCGGACGCAGCCGGTGCGCGAGCCGCATCGCCTCCTCGGCGCGCCGCATTCCCTCCGGCACGAGCGCGGCGGTCGGCATCTTCACCGAGATCGTCGTCGTCTGCCGCTTCCCGAAGATGGTCTCGTAGACTGTCAGCGGCAGGATCACGAAGCCGTCGAACGACTGTCCCAGCACGCGGCCCTTGGGCGCCACCGCCCCGACCACGGTGAAGCGACGGCCGCGCACGCGGATCTCGCGATTCACCGGGTCCACCGACTCGAACAGGTCCTTCGCGACGTCGGCGCCGATGATCGCCACCGGCCGTCGCTCCTCGACGTCGATGTCGTTGAGCGGCCGGCCCGACGTGAACCGGTAGTCCTGGACCACCTGGTAGCCGGGGGTGACGCCGAAGACGAGGACGTCCCCCAGGGTGCGCCCCTCCCAGACGACGTCGGCGCGCGGCGTGGGCCATCCCGACTGGATGGAGACGGCATCGGCCTCGGGAATGGCGGCCGCGACCACCGCGGCGTCGCGCTCGGTCACCCGCGGCCGGCGCGACATCCGGCGGATGTCCTCGTCCTCGACCAGCCCGACGTTGATCGGCGTGCGTCGCACCTGGAACGCGTTCGACCCCACCATCGCCTTGGCGATGTTGTCCGACACGTACGCGTTCATGCCCTGGATCACCGCGACCACCGCCACCAGGAAGGCGACGCTGACGATGATCCCGAGGAGCGTGAAGACCGAGCGGAGCAGATTGGCGCGAATCTGCCCGAAGGCGGTGCGGAGGACGTCCGAGAAGAGCAACGGCGGCGCGGGCGGGGATGGGCGGTGGCCGGGTCCCTAATTCTAGGCGGGGTGGTGGGGGCCCGCCGGGAGGGGACCATCCGCTAACTTCCGGGGAATGCCCCGAAAACGCAGCTCATCGACATCGTCCCGCGGATCCACCTCCGGCAAGCGAGGCGGCCGCAAGCGTCGCTCCGGCGGCGGCGGTGGAGGCGCATCGGCCGAGCTCACGTCGCATCCGACCAGCCGGAACGCCCAGGTCACCACGCGCGCCTGGCTGCTCAAGGAGTACGGACCGGTCTGCGCCTACTGCGGAACGAAGCACTCCGCGCGCGTGATGACGCTCGACCACGTCGCGCCCCGCCGCGGACAGATCGCCTACGACCGTCGCGACAACCTCGTGCTCGCCTGCCGCGCCTGCAACGCCGCCAAGCGCGACATGCCGCCACTCGCGTTTCTCCTGTCGGTCAAGACCCGCGCGACCTTCCTCGTACGATACGGGAAGCACCTGAGCCATGGTCTGCTCGAGATGGCCCGACCGCTGGTGAGGGCCGTCACAAACGAGGAGCCCACCCGCGAGTTCTATGGGCCGCCAGATGACGACGAGGAGTCGCCATACCGCGATTGATCACGCGGCAGGTCGTCATTCGTAAGGATTTGCCGTAGCGCATCGCCGGTCCCTCCGCTTCAATGCGAGTTCACCTTCAGTGGAGACTCCGTTGTTGCGGCTTGCGGCATTGTTCAGCCTGATCTTCATGCTTTCGGCCGGGACTGCGGCGGCGCAGTCCACGTCGCGCAGCCTGTATCTCGTCCCGGGCGCCCATTATGGAACGCCGGCGCGCGCGTCGTTCGCTATCACGGCGTTCTTCGACGAGCGCGGCGGCGTCGTCGGCAAGGGCCACTTGCTGATCCTCGAGGCCGGCCGTGACGTGGTCAAGGGCCAGCTCGGCATCGCCGACGTCTCCGGCGCCACGTTCGGGTATTCGATGCAGATCGGCGCGCTCCAGACCCGGACGCAGCCATTGGCGGGCGTTCCCAATTCGCGGTACGCCGGAACCGAGCTCCACCTGCTGGTCAAGATCCTGAACTTCGGCGCCGGCTTCTACGCGCCGGTGGGTGACACCAAGGGCCGGAAGGGACTGCTGTCCCTGAGCGCGGGAATCGGTTTCTAGCGCGCGAATTTTTCCGCTGGCGTTTGTATACAAGCGGAGCGACGTTGGAGGCGCCTCTTCGACCGGAACCCGTCATGTCGCACCGGATGTCTCGCGCCCTGCTGGCCCTTCTCGTCCTCACCGCCTGCCGGGAGGCCCCGTCGGCGCCGTCGCTCGCGGGCGCGGCCGGCACATACCAGGCGACCATGTACGTCGCGGGCCCGGATGGTGAGACGCCCACCGACCTCCTCTCGAAAGGCCTCACCTGGACTCTCGTCCTCCAGGACGACGGCATCGCGTACAGCACCATGAACGTCGTGAGTCCCCAGACGGGCTTCGTCACGACTCACCCGGCGCAGCCGGGAGGCGTCGCCCGCGACGGCGACATCGTGCGTTTCCGGAATTTCGAGGGGCACCGCTTTCTCACCGAACGGACGTGGACCGTCACCGACGATCAGCTGGAGTCGGTCGGCCAGGTGGTGGACGGAGTCAGGGCGACGATCCGGTTCACGCGGCAGTAGCGGCCGCCGCAGGGCATGGAACTGGCGTTTTTTCCGGCGAGCCATCGTCCGCCGGCCTCTCGCTAGCTTTTGATTTCATGGGAACCACCCTGCAAACCCCGTCCGAAATCGCCGAGCTCCAGGCCGAGATCAAGGAGATCGCGCGCGTCCGCAACGCCTGCATCCTCGCCCACAACTACGAGCGGCCCGAGGTCCAGGACGTCGCCGATTTCGTCGGCGACTCGCTGGGGCTGTCCCGCGAAGCGGCCAAGACCGACGCCGACATCATCGTCTTCTGCGGCGTGCACTTCATGGCCGAGACGGCCGCGATCCTGTCGCCCGACAAGACGATCCTCCTCCCCGATCTCGCGGCGGGCTGCTCGCTCGCCTCGACGATCGACGCCGACCAGCTGCGCGCCTGGAAGGCCGAGCATCCCGGCGCCGTCGTCGTGGCGTACGTCAACACCACGGCCGAAGTGAAGGCCGAGAGCGACTACTGCTGCACCTCGGGCAACGCCGTCGAGGTGGTCA
>CAMLHT010000113.1 GCA_946479895.1 uncultured Gemmatimonadota bacterium
CTCGACAACCGCAAGGGCGTCGAGGAGCGGACGCACCAGCTCTTCGCGGTCTGCAAGCGCCGCCGCACGCCGATCTTCACCTTCGTCAACAAGTGCGACCGCGCGGGCGAAGATCCGCTCAAGCTCCTCGGCGACGTCGAGGCCGACCTCGGCATCCAGTGCCATCCGATCACCTGGCCGATCTTCCATGCCGACGACATGATGGGCGGCTTCGTCGGCGTCTACGACCGGCGGACGAAGGAGATCCATCTCTTCGAGAGGGACCGGGACCACGGCGCGACCCGGCCGCCGGTGCGCGTGGACTCGCTCGACAGCCCGGAGGTGCGCGAGGCGCTCGGCGAGCGCACGCACGAGCGCCTCATGCACGACATCGAGCTGCTCGACCACGCCGGCCACCCGTTCGACGAGCAGGCGGTGCTCGACGGTGAGCTCTCACCCGTGTTCTTCGGCAGCGCCCTGACGAACTTCGGCGTCGAGCCGTTCCTGCGCGAGTTCCTCGAGCTCGCGCCGTCGCCGTCGCCGCGCGAGTCCAGCATCGGCCCGATCGACCCGCTGTCGGACCAGTTCACCGGCTTCGTGTTCAAGATCCAGGCGAACATGGACGCGCGGCACCGCGACCGCATCGCGTTCGTGCGCATCGTGTCCGGCTGCTTCGAGGCCAACATGCAGGTCACTCACGTGCGCACGGGCAAGGAGATGCGGCTCGCGTCGCCGCAGACCTTCATGGCCCGCGAGCGGAGCGCCGTCGAGGAGGCGTGGCCCGGCGACGTCATCGGGGTGATGGACCGCGGCAACCTCCGCATCGGCGACTCGCTCTCGAACGTCGAGGGTGTCGAGTTCCAGGGGATTCCGCGCTTCGCGCCGGAGCACTTCGCCCGCGTGATCTGCGAGGAGCCGATGCGCCGCAAGCAGATGGACGCCGGCCTCAGGCAGCTGACGGAGGAGGGCGCGGCCCAGGTGTTCTACACGTCGCCGACCGAGGTCTCCGGTCCGACGCCGATCATCGGCGCGGTGGGGCAGCTCCAGTTCGACGTGATGCTGCACCGCCTGGAGCACGAGTACGGCGTGCGGGCCCGCCTGGAGAAGATCTCGTCACGCTATCCGCGCTGGGTCACGGGCCCGGAGCACGAGATCGAGCGCTTCGCGCGCGAGCGCGGCCGGCTGCTGCTGTTCGACGCCAAGGGCAATCCGCTCGTGCTGTTCGACGAGACCTGGGGGCCGCGCTGGGCCGCCGAGCGGGAGAAGGCGCTGGTGCTGCACGAAGTAGCTCCCTGACGGCCGGGACCTGCCGTGGGGTACCCGCTTTCCGCGAGCACCCCACAGCAGGTCCCGGGCAGGAGAGCCTACTTCGTCACCACAATGACCTGGTTCGACACCGTCGCGCCGGTCGTGATCACGAGGCCGCCGGTGAGCAGCGCCGGCTTGTAGGTCGTCGCCGCCGCGGGCGTCGCGCGGACCACGTAGGTCCCCGGCATCAGCCACTTGATCGTGTAGTTTCCGTTCGCGTCCGTCTTCGTCGTCGCGACCACGTTCGCCGTGTCCGTGCTCGTGATCGGCGTGCCGGCCTTGAGGACCTCGACCGTCACGTCCGCCATCGCCGTGCCCGTCGGCGTGTCCGCGCGGACGCTGCCCGCGACGACGCCCGTCAGCTCCGAGGCCACCGCGCGAATGACCGGCTTGAACCCGAGGCCGTTCTGGCTGATCGAGTTCCCCTTCATCACGAAACTGCGGCCGACGTCGAAGTCGAGGATCATCACCGAGCTGTCCTCGGTCACCGTGATCGGCTGGTCGAGGTTGATCTTGATGCCGCTCTGCGCGGCGCTCGGGAAGTCCGTCGCCACGACGGCGCCCGTCTTCAGCACGACGTTCGACTGCGCCGGATCGATCACCAGGCGGAATCCGTTGTACGTGCCCGTGCTCAGCGTCGAGGTCCCGAGGTTGGTCGTCACGCCACCCTGGAGCGACAGGAGGTTGATCACCCGGTTCGGCGTGGCGATGGTCGTCCATCCGGAGGTGTTGGTGGCGGCGGTCGCTTCGGCGTCGGTCGGCGTCGCCGTGCGGGCGTCGATGCGGACCACGAAGATGTTCACGGCGGACACGTCAGCGAACGGAAATGGCGCATCCGTCATCTGAACGGTGAGCTTGCCGGTGCCGTCGCCCGAATCCGAGCAGGCAGCGAGCGTGGCCGCGGCCATCGCGGCGAACAGGATCTTGCGCATAACGGGATACTCCATGGCGGATAGCCGGATACGGTGGATGGTGCGTGCGCCGGAGCGCGACGCCGGCACAATGCAGGAATTATTCTTCCGCCTTGTGACATACCGCACATGATTCCCAATTGGGGTCTGGCGGCGCGTCCGATGCGTGTGTACTCTGACTGCGCGCGACGCCGCGCGCGTCACTTTCGGCGGAACGCACATGCGCCCTTGCTCGCGCGGCTGCATTTGCCGGCCATGAGCCGGTTGGAGATCCGGTGCCACCAGTGGCCGAAGGCCCGTGCTACTGTATTAAGGAATCCCGATAATTCCCCCCGATCGCCCAGGCGTCTCGGGGGGTTTCGTTTTCGCGCGGGAGGCCGGGGCCATGCGTGAGCGGAAGTCCGGAAGGGGACTCGTATCCTGGCGGCTCGGCTGGCCGGCGGTGCTGGAGCCCCTCGCCAGGCGCATTACGGTCCTGATATCGCTCGTGCTCGTCGGCATAATGGGCAGCATGCTGTGGCTCGCGCATACGCGCGTGGTCGCCGCGGTCGGTGACTCGGAGCTCGCGCGCCTGCAGGCATCGGCCAACCAGCTCGCGAGTACTCTCTCGACACAGGCACGCCGCCTCGTCCAGGATGCTTCGAGGATTGCGGCCCTTCCCGACGTGGCTGCCATCCCGTCCTCCCCCGCCGCGCGGCGGAGCGGACTGGGCCTGGTCTTCGATGCCGAAAGAAAGCGGTCGCCGCTGATCCGGACCATCGCCGTCTGGAACACGTCGGGTCGCGTCCTCGCCTCGAGCGGCGCCGACGTCAGGGGCTCGGCATTGGCGCCCGGCGCGCCGCCTTTCCCCGAGACGATGGCGGCACAGTCGGTCGGCCCGCTGGAGTCCGTCGGCGATACGGTCATTTATACGCTCACCGCGCCGATCGTCGACCTCGCGGGCAGGACGGCGGGCTACGTCACCATCACGCGGCAGCTGACGGAAGGACGGGAGTCGTCGGCGCTGCTCACCGGTCTCGTCGGTCGCGACGCGCAGCTCCTGCTCGGCAACGCCGAGGGGGATTTCCTCAGCGATCTCAGCCGCCCCGTCCCGGACCGCGATGGGCTTCCGCCGGTCGGGCGCGCCGGACGATATCGAGACCGGGCAGACGTCGAATTCCTCGGCGCAGTGGCGGCAGTACCCGAGACGCCGTGGAAGGTCGTCGTCGAGGCGCCGCGCGCGACCGTGCTGCGCGCGGCCAGCCAGTTCACGTTCGACAGCGCGCTGTTCGGCGGCGTCTTCATCGTGGTCGGGGCCCTGCTGTCGTGGATGGCGATCCGGCACACGATGCAGCCGCTCGACGAGGTCACCGCCGCGGCGCGCGACATCTCCGACGGCGATCTCTCGCGGCGGGTGATCGTCAAGGGGAACGACGAGGTGGCGACGCTCGCCGGAGCGTTCAACCACATGATCGCGCGCGTCGCGCAGTCGGCTCACGATCTCGGATGGCGGGCGAGCCAGCTCGAGCGCGCCAACAAGGAGATCAACGAGAGCGAGTTGAAGTATCGGACGCTCTTCGAGCACCTGCCGGACGGCATCCTGGTGCACCGCGATCAGCAGGTCCTCTTCGCGAACCCGTCGGCGGTCAGGATGCTGGGGGCGGCGAGCGAATCCGAGATCACCAACCGGCCGGTCCTCGACTTCGTGCTGCCACCGGACCGCCACATCGTCCAGGATCGCATCGGCCGGATCGTCGGGGAGAACCAGCCGGTGCCGGCGACCGAGGTGCGCCTCCAGCGGCTGGACCGGAAGGTGGCGACGGTCGAGGCCACGAGCATGCCGCTGCGCATCGGCGGCCAGGTCGCCGTGCAGACGATCCTGCACGACGTGAGCGAGCGACGGCTCCTCGAGGAGCAGTTCCGCCAGTCGCAGAAGATGGACGCGGTCGGCCGGCTGGCCGGCGGCGTCGCGCACGACTTCAACAACCTGCTCACGGTCATCCAGGCGCATGCCGAGTTCGCGCTGGCCGGCGATTCGGAGGAGGAGCGCCGCGCCGACATGGAGGAAATCCGGCGGACCGCGGAGAGCGCGGCAAGACTCACGCGCCAGCTCCTGACCTTCAGCCGGAAGCAGACCCTCTCCCCGACGGCGATCGATCTCAACGACGCCATAGCCGGCATGCTCGGCATGGTGCGCCGCCTGATCGGCGACAACATCGAGGTCGTCGTTACCGCGGGCACCGACCTCGCGGAAATCTGGGCCGACCCGGGCCAGATCCAGCAGATCCTCCTGAACCTCGCCGTGAACGCGCGGGACGCGATGCCCAACGGTGGTGTGCTGCGCTTCGAGACGGCCAACATCTCGGTCGGCGACGGCTACATGGGCGCCTCCGCCGGCGCGATCCCGCCCGGTGACTACGTCATGCTCGCCGTCCAGGACACGGGCATCGGCATGACGGAAGAGATCCGCTCGCGCGTGTTCGAGCCGTTCTTCACCACCAAGCAGCCGGGTCACGGCACGGGCCTCGGCCTCTCGACGGTGTACGGCATCGTCCGTCAGTCGCAGGGGCACATCTGGGTCTACAGCGAGCCAGGCATGGGGACGGCGTTCAAGGTGCTGTTTCCGCCGTACTCGAACGGCGAGCCGGCGAAGCGTCCGGCCGTCACCGAGGCTGGCGCCATGCCGGAGGCCGTCGGCAGCCTCCTGGTGGTCGAGGACGACGCCGGGGTGAGGGCGGCCGTTTCGCGCGCGCTCCGGGGCGCCGGCTTCACCGTGGCCGAGGCAACGGACGCCGACGCCGCCCTCCAGGTCATCGCCCGTGATCCGACGATCGAGCTCCTGATCACCGACATGGTGATGCCCGGAAAGCCCGGCGTGACGCTGCTCGGCGAAGTGCGCGCGCTGAGGCCGCGGCTGCCGGCCATCATCCTGTCGGGGTATTCCGGAGAATCGGCGTCGGAGCTCTGGCGCGTCCCGGAGCACGCGGTTTTCGTCGAGAAGCCGGTGAGCCCGGCGGAGATCATCCGCCGCGTGAGACAACTGCTCGGTTCGCGCGAATAGTCGGCTTGCTTTCGACGGGAGAGCCGATGAAGCTTTCCCCCATGGCGGAAAAGCGAGATGGACTCGATTCGGTGCGGCTGGACGAAAGCGCCGCCCGGAGGCTCATCGAGCGCGCCACCGAGCTCGACGCGAAGCTCGCGAGCGAGTCCACCATCGCCGACCTGCGCGACGCCGCCCGCCAGGCGGGCATCTCGGACGAGGCGTTCCAGCGCGCACTGGCCGAAGTGCGCCATGAAGAGTTGCCGCGCGACGAGGCGTACTTCGACTTCCAGCGCCGCCAGCCGTGGCGGAAGGTGGCCATGGCGCTCTTCATTGGGCTGCTGGTCGGCGCGACGCTGCTGGTGTTTCGCAGGGAAGTGCCCACGCCGGGGGCGGCGGCGCGGGCGATTCCGGCCGTTCCAGCGGCTCCCCCGGCGCCACCCACACCGCCGCTGCGATGACCGACGTCGTGGCGGAGAGGAAGGACGCCGACGACGTCTTCGTCGGCGACAGCGAGATGGCTCGGCGATGCCGGGCCATCGACTGGAGCAGCACGTCCCTCGGTCCGGTCGCCCGGTGGCCCGATGCGCTGCGCGCCATCGTGCGGACGATTCTCGAATCGCCGTTCCCGATCAACCTGTGGTGTGGCGACGACATGCTGCTCATCTACAACGATGGGTACACGCGCGCGCTCGGCGCCAAGCACCCACGCGCGCTCGGCCGGCCGGGTCGCGAGGTGTGGGCGGAGATCTGGCCCGAGATCGAGTCGATGTTCGAGTCGGTCCGGAGCGGTGATCCGGTCTACGCGGAGGACGCGCTCTTCCTGATGGAGCGCCACGAGGGACCGCCGGAGCGGGCCTGGTTCACCTTCTCGCTGAGCGCCGTTCGCGACGACGACGGGCGCATCGTCGCGTTCCTCAACGTCGCCTCGGAAACGACGGCGGCGGTCGAGGCGCGGTCGCAGGTCGAGCAGGCGCTCGCCGCCGCCGAGCGCGCCGAGCATCGCCTGCGGGACATCTTCGCGCAGGCGCCGGCGTTCCTCGCGGTGCTGCGCGGGCGCGACCACGTGTTCGAGTTCGTGAACGATGCGTACATGCAGCTGGTGGGGCATCGCGAGCTGGTCGGCAAGCCGGTGATCGAGGCGCTGCCAGAGGTCAGCAACCAGGGCTTCATCACGCTTCTCGACGAGGTGCTGGAGACCGGCGTGCCGTTCGTGGGCCGCGAGCTGCCGGTGATGCTCCAGCGCGAGAAGGGCGGCGACCTCGTCCAGGTCTACGTGAACTTCGTGTACCAGCCCATCGCCGAGGCAAATGGCGAGCGGATCGGCATCGTCGCGCATGGGTCGGACGTGACCGAGAGCGTCCTCGCGCGCCGCGAGATCGAGCGGCTCTGGCTGGAGAGCGAGACCGCCCGGAAGTCGGCGCAGGAAAGCGAAGCCCGCTATCGCTTCATGGCGAACGCCATTCCAGTACAGATCTGGACGGCTACGCCCGATGGCGCGCTCGACTACATCAGCGACCCCGCCGCGAAGTATTTCGGGAAGCCCGCCGCGGAGATCATCGGTGAGCAGTGGCTGTCCGTGCTGCATCCGGACGACATCGAGCGCACCATGACCCGCTGGCGCCAGTCGCTCGAGACCGGTCAGCCCTACGAGATCGAGTTCCGGCTCTGGAGCGCGGAGCACCAGGACTATCGCTGGCACCTCGGCCGCGCGACCGCGCAGCGCGACGAGGAAGGACGGGTCATCCGGTGGTTCGGGACGAACACCGAGATCGAGGAGCGCAAGCGAGCCGAAGCCGAGCTCCAGCGGCTGACCGCCGAGGCGACCGAGGCCGATCGCGCGAAGGCGGCCTTCCTCGCCGCGATGAGCCACGAGCTGCGCACCCCGCTCAATGCCATCGGCGGGTACGCGCAGCTCATGGAGATGGGCGTCCGCGGCCCGATCACGGAAGAGCAACGCATCGACCTGCTGAAGATCCAGCGCAGCAAGAACCACCTCGACGCGCTCGTGAGCGACGTGCTCAACTTCGCCAAGCTCGGGTCCGGCAGGATGGAGTACAACCTGTCGGACGTCGACGTGCAGGGCGTCATCCAGGCCGTGCTCGAGATGGTGGCGCCGCAGATCGCGTCGAAGGACCTGCGCATCGCGCCGTTCACCACGCCGCGTCACCTGACGGTCCATGCCGACTCCGACAAGGTCCGACAGATCCTGATCAACCTCTTCGGTAACGCGCTCAAGTTCACCCCGGCGGGCGGCGTCATCTCCCTGGACGTGAAGCCGACGGATTACGAGGTGGCGATCAGCGTCAGTGATACCGGCATCGGCATCTCGGAGGAGGATCAGGGCCGCGTGTTCGAGCCGTTCACGCAGGCGGGGAAGGCGCTCGATTCGCGCGACCAGGGCGTGGGGCTCGGGCTCGCCATCAGTCGCCAGTTCGCGCGCGCGATGCGTGGCGACCTGCGCGTCACGAGCAAGCTCGGCGCGGGCTCGACCTTCACGCTGACGCTCCCCCGAAGGAGATAGGAAGGAGGGCGGAGGACGGAGGACGGAGGTTGAGCGGCAACCCTCCGCCCTCCATCCTCCGTCCTCCGCCCTCCGCCGGGGGTCTGCATCTTGCCCTTCTCGCCCTCACAATGACGGCGAGCGCCCCCGAAGAGCAGAGTATTGTCGAGACGCTGAACCGGATCGCCGGATCGCTCACGTCGAGGGTCGACGTCGAGAGCATCACCCAGGTGGTCACCGACGCGGCGACGGAAGCGACCGGGGCGCAGTTCGGCGCCTTCTTCTACAACGTGAACGACGCCGCGGGCCGGCGCTTCTCGCTGTTCACGCTCTCCGGAGCGCCGCGCGCCGCCTTCGAGGAGTTCGGCCATCCCCGGGCGACGCCGGTCTTCGCGCCGACCTTCGAGGGGAAGGGCATCGTCCGGAGCGACGACATCACGAAGGATCCGCGATACGGAAAGTGGGCGCCGCACCACGGCATGCCGCCGCGCCATCTCCCCGTGCGCAGCTACCTCGCGGTCCCGGTGCTCTCGCGGCAGGGCGAAGTGTTCGGCGGCCTCTTCTTCGGCCACGAGGATCCGGGGGTCTTCACCGACTATCACTCCAGGCTGGTGGCGGCCATCGCCCCGTGGGCGGCGGTGGCGATGGAGAATGCGCGGCTGCACGAGGCCGAGCGCCGGGCGCGGGCTGAAGCAGACGACGCCAGGCTTCGCGCCGAGACCGCCAACAAGGCGAAGTCGGATTTTCTCGCCAGCATGTCGCACGAGCTGCGCACGCCGCTCAATGCCATCGGCGGGTACTCGGACCTGCTCGCCGGCGGCATCCGCGGGCCGATGAACGACGCCCAGCTCGCCGACGTGGCCCGCATCAAGCGCAGCCAGCTCCACCTGCTGTCGCTCATCAACGACATCCTGAACTTCGCGAAGATCGAGTCGGGGCGAGTGAGCTTCGACTGCGAGGACGTCTCGATGAACAAGGCGCTCGGCGCGCTCGAGGAGCTGATCGCCCCACAGCTCCTGGAGAAGAAGCTGACGTACGAATACCGGTGCTGCGACGAGCGCTTCACCGCGTTCGTCGACCCGGAGCGTCTCCAGCAGATCCTGCTGAACCTGCTCTCCAACTCGGTGAAGTTCACGCCGTCCCGGGGATCCATCCTCGTCGAATGCGACGCATCGCGCGATTTCATGACCGTGCGCGTCGAGGACTCCGGACCGGGCATCCCTCCGGACAAGCTCGAGTCGGTCTTCGAGCCGTTCGTGCAGCTTCAGCGGAGCTCCATCGGCAAGGCGATGGGAACCGGCCTCGGCCTGTCCATCAGCCGCGACCTGGCGCGCGCCATGGGTGGAGACCTCGTCGCCGAGGACAAGGAAGGCGGGGCCGCGTTCCTTCTTTCTCTCCCGCGCCGGGATCCGAACGCGACCGGAGATCGGAGATCGGAGAACGGAGAAAGGCGGACAGAGGACGGTGAACGGAGGGCGGAGGCCGAGGAGCGGACTGAGTCAGCACTCGGGTGAGGCGGGCCGTAGTTTCAGCAAGGCATCCACCCCTGCCGAACACGACAATGCGATTGCGATTCCTTCCGGCGCTGCTCCTCGGCGCCGGTCCATTGGCCGCTCAGACGAGCGCCGATTCCGCGCGCGCCGACTCGGCGCGAATGCTCAAGCCGGTCACGATCACCGAGGCCCGCGCGGCCGCGGTCGTCGGCGGCGCCAGCGCCGTCCTCATGAAGCCCGAGGCGATGCGTTCGTCGCCGGCGCCGACCCTCGAGCAGGCGCTTCGCGAATCACCGTTCATCCACGTCCGCCAGAATTCGCGCGGCGAAATGGAGCTGTCCGTTCGCGGCTCCGACTCCCGTCAGGCCGCCGTCTTCATGGACGGCGTGCCGCTCACGCTGGGCTGGGATCATCGAACCGACCCCTCGCTGATCCCGATCACCGGGTCCGAGAGCATCACGATCATCCGCGGACTCGGCTCCGTCCTGAACGGTCCCAACGTGCTCGGTGGCAGCATCGAGATCAATCACGACAACTCCTTCAACAGGCTGGGTGAGGCCCGGCTCTGGGGAGGGGCTGGGATCGACGAGAACGCCGCCACCGTGGCGACGATCGGCGCCGGGGGCGACGTCGCGCGGATGGGGAGTGGCTGGTTGTCGCTGCGCGGATCGGTCGCGCAGCGGCAGCGCGAGGGATACACGCTTCCCGAGGGCGCCGCGGATCCGACGGCCTCCGACGGACTGCGCACGAACAGTGACCTGAAGGAAGTGGACGGGTTCACGTCGCTGCGCTGGGACGACGATCGCGGGCGCGGCGTCGGCCTCACGCTGTCGGCTTTCAACGCCGAGCGCGGCGTCCCCCCGGAGGAGCACATCGCGTCGCCGCGGTTGTGGCGCTACCCGTACCACACGCGCGCCATCGCTGCGCTTTCGGCAAAGTCGGGCGCGATCGACACGCCGTTCGGGTTCGGGACCCTGGAGGCCGGGGCCGGCTACAACTCCGGGCGCATGAAGATCGAGTCGTTCACCGATCGCACCTACACGACGCGTGACGGCGAGGAGCTCGGCGACGAGCGCACCTTCAGCGGGCGGGCCCTTGCCACCCACTCGCTGCCACTCGGCGCGCTGCTGCGGCTGGCGGTCACGAGCGCCGACATCAGGTACGTCGAGACCGCGTCGCCCGCGGCGGGCGTCCGCTATCGCCAGAAGATGATGAGCGCCGGCGGCGAGATCGAAGCGCCGGTCGGTCCCGCTACGCTGGTGTCGGGCGGTCTGGTGTACGATCGGACGACGACACCGGAGACCGGCGGGCGTACCCCCGGGCAGGAGCCCTTCGACGCACTCGGCTGGCGCGCCGGCGTGTCTCACGAGGCGACCAGCGAGCTTCGCCTTCATGCGAGCGCCAGCCAGCGCTCGCGGTTTCCCGCGCTTCGCGAGCTCTATTCAGGTGCCCTGAACCGGTTCCGTCCGAACCCCGATCTCGCGCCGGAGACGTTGATGGGCGTCGAGGCGGGCATGACGCTCGACCGGTCGTTCGGGCCGATCCCGGACGCCACGTTCCAGGCGACGGTATTCCGCCACAAGCTCGACGACGCGGTCGTGCGGATCACGCTGTCGAACCCGACGCGCTTCATGCGCGTCAACCGCGACCGGATCGAGAGCATGGGAGCGGAGATGCTCGCCGGCTTCGTCTTCGGAACGGATCCCGCGCGGTCCTTCTCGATCACGGGTGACGCGACGCTCCAGAAGATCGAGGTCATGAACGACTCGGCCGGCGGCGAAGAGCGTCATGCGGAGAACAATCCGGAGCTGCGCGGGATGCTCGAGGTGGGCGTGCCGCTGCCGCTGAAGCTCCGGGCCTTCGGCAACGCGCGCTACACGGGGACGCAGTACTGCCTCAACGCCGACACGGGCAATGAGGATCGGCTCGCCGGCCAGGCCGAGATGGACGCTGCGCTCGAGCGGAGCTTCGCGGTTGCTGGCCGCGGATTGGTTCGTTCGGTCCGGGCCCTGGTGTCGCTGGACAACGTCGCCAACACGGCGGTCTACGATTCGTGCGGGCTGCCGCAGCCGGGGCGGACGTTGCGGGTGATGTTCAGTTTCCGATAGGGATTCCGGGTGTGCGGGTTTCAAATCGCGTCATTGGGTGGCAGAAGGGGAGTACGCGGATCACGCCGATGAACGCCGATGACCGCGGATCGGGTGCAATGCGCGAGGGGCCG
>CAMLHT010000114.1 GCA_946479895.1 uncultured Gemmatimonadota bacterium
GGAGAGTCTCATGGTTTGTCCCATTTGTCATCCTGAGCCGCGCAGCGGCGAGGGATCTGCTTTCGCCAGGGAAGAAGCAGATCCCTCGTCGCTTCGCGACTCAGGATGACATGGTTACGCGCGAAGGTTGAACGTCCCGGTGCTGTCGCCGAACGACTCGACGTTGTTCATGCCGAGGGTGTGCATCATGCTCAGCATCGCGTTGGCCATCGGAGTGCCGTCCGGCGCCTTGAGGTGCACGTTGCCGGCGAGCTGGCCGTTCGCCTTGCCGAGCACGATCAGCGGGCAGCGGCGATGGTTGTGCAGGTTCGAGTCGCCCATCGGCGAGCCGTAGATGATCATCGTCTTGTCGAGCATGTTCGACTCGCCTTCCTGGATGCTCTTCAGCTTGTCGAGGAAGTACGGGAGCATGCCGACGTGGTACTTGTTGATCTTGAAGAACTCCTTCACGCCGGTCTCCGTGCCGCCATGGTGCGAGGCGGGATGGAAGGGGCGGCTCGATCCCGAATCCGGGTAGACGCGGCTGGAGCCGTCGCGACCCATCTTGAACGAGAAGACGCGCGTGATGTCGGCCGCGAAGGCGAGCGCCTGGAGGTCGAACATGACCTTCACGTGCTCCTCGAACGAATCGGGGACGCCGGCCGGGGCGCCGGCCAGCTCGCGCTGCTCACTGCCGCCGGACGTCAGGTTGCGCGCCTCGATGCGCTGGATGCGGCGCTCGACCTCGCGGATGTCCTCGAGGTAGCGGTCCATGCGCGTGCGGTCCTCGGGGCCCAGCGTGCGCTTGAGCGACGTCATCTCTCCCGCGACAAAGTCGAGAATCGACCTGCGCGTCATGCGGCGCGACGCGCGCTCCTCGGCCGACCCGCCGACGCCGAACAGCTTCTCGAACACGACCCGCGGGTCGCGGATGACCGGCAGCGGCTCGTTCGGCGAGGCCCAGCTGATGGAGTCGGTGTAGACGCAGGCATAGCCGTAGGCGCAGCCACCGGCCTGGTCGACGTTCTCGATGCAGAGCTGGAGCGAGGGTATCGGCGTGTCCTGGCCGAACTGCTTCGCGTACATCTGGTCGAGCGACGTGCCGACCTTGATGTCCGAGCCCTCGGTCTGCTTCGGGTGCGCGTGCGTGAGGAACACCGCGCTCGACCGGAAGTGGTCGCCGCCGATCTCGTGCGGGTTCACGGCTTCCGCCTGCCGGACGTCGGTGTTGCTGATGATCGTCAGGTAGTCGCGATAGGCCTCGAGGGACTTGAGCGCGGTCGGCCCGAGGTCGAACGACTTCCCGGCTTCGGCGGGCGACCAGAGGTTCAGCTTCGACCCGAGCTCGTTGCAGCCCGCGGCCCCGTGCACCATCTCGATGGCGACGAGACGCGTCCGGTCGCCATTGGCCTTGTTGCCGAGGATGCCCACCGGCACCATCGCGTCGAGATACGGCAGGGCAAACGTGGCTCCCATGCCGCGGACGAAGGTGCGGCGGGGAAGGGGCTTGCCGGTCAGGAAATGCATGTCGCGGGCTCCTGGTTGATTGCGCCGTCATCCTGAGCGAAGCGAGGGATCTGCTTTTTCTTCACAAGCAGGTTCCTCGCTGCGCTCGGAATGACATGGTTAGTTCATCGGTACGCGCTTCATCCGGAAGGCGTCGCTGAGCACGACGCCGGTGATGAAGTCCTGCATGCGGAAGCCGCCCGGCTCCGCGTCGCTCACGATCTTCCGCACCGCCGGCATGTCGTAGTACTCGACCCGGCGGCCGATGCCGTACGCCAGCAGGTTCTGCGTGAACGCGCGCACCATCGACACGCGCTTGGTCAGCAGTCCCTTCTTCAGCTCGGGCAGGTTCGAGACGGGCGTCCCGTCGTAGAGCTGGCCCCGCGTGTCGATCGGGTTGCCGTTCTCCTTGATGCGCCAGCGGCCGGTCACGTCGAAGTTGTCGAGCGAGAGGCCGATCGGGTCCATGTAGAGATGGCACGACGTGCACGCCGGGTTCGAGCGGTGCTCCTCCATCCGCTCGCGCGTCGTCAGCACGCGCCCTTCCTTGTGCTCGGCCACCTTGTCGATGTCGGGGACGTTCGGCGGCGGCGGCGGCGGGCTGATGCCGAGGAACACTTCCATGACCCACTTGCCGCGCAGCACCGCGGACGTCCGGTTCGCGTGCGACGTGAGGGTCAGGATGCTGGCCTGGCCGAGGAGGCCGGCGCGGCGGTCGTCGGGATACTGGACGCGGCGGAAGTCGCTGCCGATCACGCCGGGAATGCCGTAGTGGTTCGCCAGCGTCTCGTTGATGTAGGTGTAGTCGGCCGTGTACAGGTCGAGCGCGCTGCGGTTCTCACGCACGATGTGCATGAAGAACTGCTGCGTCTCCTCGCGCATGTCGTCGGCGAGCTGCTCGTGGAAGTCCGGGTACTGGAGCGCGTCCGGATGCACCTTCTCGATGTCCGGCAGCCGCAGCCACTGCGAGGCGAAGCGGGTGGCCAGCGCGTCGGCGCGCGGATCGGCGAGCATGCGCTTCGTCTGTGCCTTGAGCACGGCCGGATCCGAGAGCTTGCCGCGCTTCGCCAGCGAGATCAGCGTCGTGTCCGGCGGCGCGCCCCAGAGGAAGAACGACAGGCGCGAGGCCAGGTCCATGTCGGCGATCGGATACCGCTCGCCAGGCTTCGCGTTCTCCGGAAGCTCCTCGAAGCGGAAGACGAAATGCGGGCTGGCGAGGATCGCCTCGAGGGCGGTACGCACGCCGACCTCGAATCCGCCGTCCTTCGCGCCGAGGTCGTAGAAGGCGCCGAGCTTCTTCACCTCGTCGGCGTTGATCGGCCGGCGATAGGCGGCCCCGCCGATGTTCGCGATGATGCGGTCGGCGCAGGGCTTCTCCTCGGCCTTCGTCTTCGGGCGGCAGGTGAAGATCCGCCGGCGGGTGGGCGTCTCGGAAACGCCGAGCGACTTCATCGGGCCGCGAACCACGAAGTCGGAGATGTGCGCGCCGACGGTGATGCCCGACTGCGCCCCGATCTGGGTGTCGGCGATGCTGTGGCCGATCGGCGCGATGTTGTCGTTCACCGGCCCCTCGTAGGTCCGGATGAACGCCGCGCTGATGCGATGCGGGCCGGCCTTGACCTTCACCGGCTTCGCCCGGAGCTCCATTCCGTTCGGGTCCGACTGCGACATGCCGCGGTCGACGTCGATCGTCGCGACCCGCTCACCGTCGACGGCGATCTCGATCTGCTCGTCGAACGGCGCCGTCGAGCCGAAGAGCTGGCCCGTCGGGATCGCGTGGAGCGAGACGGCGAAGACGTACTCGCCGTCGGCGGGGAAGATGTGCGTCGCCGAGAGTCCCCCGCGGGTGCCGACGGGCGTGCCCTTCGCCTGGTCGTACTGCGAGGCCAGGCGCGGCAGCTTGTACGTCGTCGAGGTGACCGCGGCCGAGGCGTCGCCGACCGCGAGGCGGGCGATCTCGCTGGCGGCGTCGAGGTAGGAGTCGAGCAGCGTCGCGCTCGGGACCTGCACGTCGGCGATGTTGTCGAAGTTCGCGCTCTTGGTGTCGAGGGGCAGCCACTTGCCCGCGTCGACCTCGAGGCCGAGCAGGTCGCGGATCGACCGCTCGTACTCGGCGCGGTTGAGGCGCTGGAAGGTGCGGACGCCCGGATTCGGGTTCGCCGCCGCCGCCCTGTCGAGGATGTTCTCGAGCGTCGCGACGAGGACCTCGAGCGTGTCGCCCTTCGGGCGGTCCTCGCCCGGCGGCGGCATCATGCCCGCCCGCAGCTTGCCGATCATCTTCTCGGCCAGGTCCGGACGCTTCGTCGCGTTGGCGACGGTGAAGCTGTCCAGCGACATCTCGCCGATCATGAGACCGTCGTTATGACATCCGGCACAGGTGCGCTGAATGACCCGGTCGAGCTCCTCGTTGGAGAGCTCGGAGCGCCGCGGCGAGACGATGGGCCGGTTCGCGGCGACGGTGGGAGCAGCTGCGGATGCGCGGCGGGAGAGGGGAGCGCGCGCGGCTTCGAGGCGCTTCGCGCCGTTGTAGCCGGTCGTTGCGGCGATCGCGACGACAGCCGCGGATGTCGCGGCGACAACGAATGGTCTCATGCCCGGTGCTTTGTGGGGGGAAGTGCGGGCTTGCCTATGTCATCCCTCGGCGAAGCCGAGGGATCTGCTCTTTGATTCCTGTCATCCCTCGGCGCAGCCGAGGGATCTGCTTTTTGTCTACGGCCTACGGCCTACGGTCTACGACCTATATAGTGCTGCCATCTTGCGAACACCGAAAGACTCGGCGTAGAATCGCCGGTCCCCGACAAGAGGCATTAATTGCGTACAGCGTGGTTGGTTACGGTCGCTGCCGGATCGATCGTTGGTGGTGTGGCAATGCAGCAGCAGCGCCTGAACCCCGTCATCGAGCTCCTGGCCAGTAAAAAGCCTGCTTTCGGACTTTACGCCCCAGCCAACCCGCGCGTTGGAGGCCGTGGCGGCCGGGGCGGGGCCGGCCAGGCGGGCGCGGCCGTCGGAGGGGTCCCGAGCACTCCCGTCACGCCCCCGGCCGCTGCGCCGCCGCAGAAGTCGCAGGCCGAGCTGGCCCGGGACGCGGTCACCATGTCGAACGCCGACTACATCTTCGACGGCTCCATGGAGGCGCCGGCCCGCTTCGACACGGCCTACGCGCTCTTCCAGTCGTTCTCGAAGGGGATGACCGACGCCGGCTCGGTCGCGACCGCTTCGTCGCGCCGGATCCGGCATCCGCTGTACGTGAAGACCCCGGAGATCGCCGCCGACCCCAAGGCCGCCGCCGATCGGATCGCGAAGCAGCTCAATGCGGGCGCCATGGGCATCGTGTTCGTCGGAGTGGAAAGCGCGGACGAAGTGAAGCAGGGACTGGCCATGATGCGCTTCAAGTCGAACGGGGGCACGCGGCCGGACGACATCGGCAACGCCGCCGCGCTGTGGGGCGTGAGCGAGAAGGAGTACCGCGAGAAGGCCGACGTCTGGCCGCTCAACCCCAAGGGTGAACTGGTCAACTTCACGATCGTCGAGAGCAAGGAAGGCCTCGCCCACGTGCGCGAGATCGCCGCCGTTCCCGGCATCGGCGTCCTGTTCCCCGGCGCCGGCACCCTCGGCGGCGTCTTCACGACGACCGATTCGACGGGCCGCCGGGTCCGCGACAACGTCGCCTGGGAGAACTCGATCCAGCAGGTGCTCTCGGCCTGCAAGGAGTTCAACGTTCCCTGCGGCTATCCGGCGAACGACAGCACGATGATGCAGCAGCGGATGAAGGAAGGCTTCACGGTGTTCATCACCGGCTGGGGAGAGACGGGCTTCAAGGCGATCGACGTCGGGAAGCGGGTTGGTGGTCGCTAGGAGGCGGATTCACCACAGAGAACACAGGGAATACGGAGTAAAGCGTGAGGGGCGAACAGACCGTTCGCCCCTCACGCTTTTCTCCGTGTTCCCTGTGTTCCCTGTGGTGAAATCAGCAGCCTACCTCCGGATGACCGACGCCGACCGGACGTAATCCGCCTTCGGAAAATTGACCTCCAGATACCGCTTCCCGAGTGTCGCGATCAGGTGATGATCCGGCCGCTCCCGGTACGGCCACTGGAGTGAATCGACCACCGCCATCCCCTCCACGACCCGGCCGAACGGCACGAACCCCGTCGTGTCGAGATGCTCGGCGTGCCGGCGGTTGATGAAGATCGTGTGGGACCGGGTGCCGGGGCCGTTGTGCGCGAACGAGACCGTGCCGCGCTCGTTCTTCTTCACGAGCGGCTCGTCGGGGATCGTGACCGAATCGAGCTTCGCGGTGAGCTTCGGATCGCCGGGCGTCCCGAACTGCGCCACGAAGTTCGGGATCACCCGGTAGAACGCGTTGTCGTCGAACGCGCCGGTGCTCGCGAGCTCGTAGAACCGCTTCACGCCCAGGGGCGACCAGTCCCGATAGGCCTCGACCACGAAGCGACCCTTCGTCGTCTCGAAGGCGACGCGAAAGGTGTCGGGCATCGGTCCGGCTGGCACCTCGCGCGGCGGCTTCTCGCTCCCGCCGCACGCCAGCGCCGCCACCAGGCCAAGCATGGCCGCGAATCTCGATTTCATGGGATCAACCTCGCTGGCCGAAGCGCGCGATGCCAAACGGGGAGAGATCGAGGCGGCTCTCGCCGTCCATGACGATCTGCGCCTGCGCCTCGCCGATGGCGCTCGCGAACTTGAAGCCGTGGCCCGAGCAGGGTGACGAGACCACGACCTGCGGATGGACCGGGTGGCGGTCGATCAGGAAGTCATGATCCGGCGTATTCGCGAACAGGCAGACGCCCGACTCCTTCACCGGCGCGCGTGAGAGATCGGGGAGCACCGGCCGGAGCGCCGCGCGAAGGGCGTCGACCTCGGCGGGATCGACGTCGCGCCGCACCTCCCACGGATGCGGGGCGATCTCCCCGTGATGCATCACCGACGCCTTGGCGCCGCGGAGCAGGCGCGGGAATCCGTAGCAGATCGAGCCGGGGATGAACTCGTAGGCGTAGATCGGGAAATGCGCGAAGTCGTAGCGCGAGTCGCCGCGATCGACGTCGAACCAGAACAGCACCTGGCGCTCGACGGTCAGCGGAAGCCCGAGATCGCCCAGGAGGTCGGCGGTCCACGATCCCAGGGTGAGGACGAGATTGTCGGCGCGATACCGGCCGGCCGGCGTCCGGACCTCGACGCCGTCTCCCTCGGGGCGCCAGTCGAGCACCACCTCCTCGTGCCGCACCTCGGCCCCCGCGATCCTCGCCCCCTGGACGTGCGCGCGATTGCAGGCGTCCGGATCGAGGAACCCGGCGCGCGGATCGAAGACCGCGACGAGCTCCGACGCGATCTCGAATGCCGGAAACCGCTTCCGGACCTCCGGAGGCGAGAGCAGCTCGTGGGGAAGGCCATGCTCCGTCGCGCTGCGGATCGTCCCCGTGACCACCATCCCGTCGGCGGGGCCGATCATCAGCCCGCCGTTGACGCGCATCAGCGGAACGCCGGACCGCTGCTCCAGCTCCCGCCAGAGGACGTAGGCCCGCTGGACGAGCGGCACGTACAGCGGATGCTCGAAGTACTGCTCGCGGATGATGCGGCTGTCGCCGTGCGACGATCCCATCCGGTGGTTCTGCGCGAACTGCTCGAGCCCCAGCACCCGCTGCCCGCGCTCGGCCAGGTGATACAGGGTCGCGCTGCCCATCGCGCCGAGTCCGACGACGATCGTGTCATATGCGGCGATGCGCGACATGGTCCGCGTAATCTCGCAGGTCCGCCGCCTCGTCGTAAATTGACGAATGCGACTTTTCGCCCTCACCACCTGTGTCGCGCTCGGCTTCGCCGCGGCCGCCCCCGCCCTCGCTCCCGCGCAGACCGCCGCGCTCACCGGCCCGGGCGTGTCGCTCGAGCTCGCGCAACATCGCGCGCGGACGATACACGACGTCCGCTACGAGCTGAGCCTCGACGTCACGCCGCTCGACAGCGCGAAGGGCGTGGTCACCATCCGCTGGCGCCAATCGGGCGGCGGCGATGCGATCGTCGACTTCCGCGGCCGCTGGCTCGGCTCGATCACGCTGAACGGCGCCGCGGTGCCGCTCGGCGCGTTCAACGGCAGTCACGTCATCCTGCCGGCGGCGGGGCTCGTGGCCGGGGAGAACGTCGCCCGGCTCGAGTTCGTCACCGACATCGCGCCCTCAGGCGCGAGCATCATCCGCTCCCACGATCCCGACGGCAGCGACTACCTCTACACGCTGCTCGTTCCGGCAGACGCCAATCAGCTCTTCCCCTGCTTCGACCAGCCGGACCTGAAGGCCAGGGTTTCGCTCTCGGTCACCGCCCCGTCGGCCTGGCGCGTCGTCGCCAACGGCTCGGAGGCGTCGGCCGACTCGTCGCCGGCTGGCGTGACCCACCGTTTCACCGAGACGAAGCCGCTCAGCACCTATCTCATCGCGTTTGCCGCGGGGCCCTGGACGCGAGCCAGCTCCACGGAGAACGGACGCACGGTCAGCGTCTACGTCCGGAAGTCGCGCGCGAAGGAAGCGGACCTCGACACCCTGCTCGCCCTCAACCATCGCGCGATCCGATGGATGGAGTCGTACTTCGCGCGCCCCTATCCCTTCGAGAAGTTCGACTTCGTGCTCGCGCCGGCATTCCCGTTCGGCGGCATGGAGCACCCGGGGGCGATCTTCTACAACGAGAACTCCTTCATCTTCCGCGAGCGCCCGACGACGGCGCGGCGCATCGGCCGCTTCTCGACCATCCTGCACGAAGTCGCGCACCAGTGGTTCGGCGACCTGGTGACGATGCGCTGGTTCGACGACCTCTGGCTCAAGGAAGGCTTCGCGACCTACATGGCGGCTAAGGCCCAGTTCGCGCTCGACAGCTCGAGCGGCGCGTGGAAGACCTTCTACCAGGGCAACAAGCCGGCGGCGTACGGCGTCGACCAGACGGCCGGCACCAACTCGCTCTGGCAGAAGCTCGGCAACCTCGACCAGGCGAAGAGCAACTACGGCGCGATCGTCTACAACAAGGCGCCGAGCGTCCTGAAGCAGCTCAACTACCTCGTCGGCGAGGCCGCGTTCCAGCAGGGCGTTCGCGACTTCCTCGGCAGGCACGCCTACGCGAACGCGACGTGGCAGGACCTGCTGGGATCGATCGCTGCCGCCGGGCGGCGATCGCTGGATGACTTCGGGAAGAACTTCATGCTGCGCCCCGGCATGCCGATCGTCGAGCAGCGCGCCCACATCCGCGACGGACGGATCGTGAGCCTCCGCCTCGTGCAGCATCCGGCCCAGGCGATGAGCGGAAGCCAGCCCTGGCCGATGCGCACGCAGCTCCTCCTCTACTACGACGACACGTCGCTCGTCCGCATTCCGGTCGAGCTGCGCAGCGCCACGACGGAGATCGCGCCCGCGCGCGGCATGCGCGCGCCGAAATTCATCTTCGCCAACTACGAGGATTACGGGTACTTCCTGACGATGCTCGACACGGCCAGCGTGCGCTCGCTCGAGGAGGGTGCGCTGGGGCAGGTGAGCGATCCCTTCCTGCGGACCATGCTGTGGGGCGCGCTGTGGGACCAGGTGCGCGACGCGCAGGTCGACCCGATGCGCTTCGCCCGGCTCGCGCTGCGCGAGCTCCCGCGGGAGAAGGACGAGCAGCTCTACCCGAGCCTCGTCGGGAGGCTCTCGCGGGCGGTGAGCACGTACCTGCCCGAGGCGAAGCGCGCCGCCATTCAGCCCGAGGTCGAGGCGCTCCTCTGGAACGCGGCCGGCGACGCCACGCGGCCGTACAGCATCCGCAAGGCGAGCATCGATGGATTCATCGGGATCGCGAAGACTCCCGACGCGCTGGCGAAGATCTCGTCGCTCCTGGCCGCGGACTCGGTGGCCGGCGAGCCGGTGCGCGATCCCACCCGATGGGAGATCGTGAACCGCCTGCTCGAGGTCGGGGCGTCGAACGCCGAGTCTGCGCTGCGCGACCAGGCGGCGCGCGATACGACTCCCGATGGCCGCCGTCGCGCATTCACGGCCGGGGCCGCGCGCGGCAATGCCGAAGCGAAGCGGGAGTACTTCACGCGCTACTTCGCCGACAAGGGACTCAACGAGGATTGGGCGAGTGGCTCGCTCGGGGCGTTCAACTCGCCCGAGCACGCCGCGCTGACGATCCAGTACCTCCGCCCGGCGCTCGATTCGCTCCCGTGGATCCAGGCCAACCGCCGCATCTTCTTCCTCGGCAGCTGGCTCGGGGCATTCATCGGCGGCCAGCGGTCGCCCGAGGCGCTGGCCATCGTGAACCGGTATCTCGCCGACAATCCGTCGCTACCGCTGGACCTGCGGCAGAAGGTGCTCCAGACCGTCGACGATCTCGACCGGACGGTCCGGATCCGGAGTCGCTGGCCCTAGCCGCCCGGTCAGAAGGCGCCGACGAGGGCCTTCACGGCGACGATCGCCAGCCAGATCCCGCCGCCGACGAGCAGGAGGAGCACGAGCAGCGCGCCGGCGACGAGCGCCCAGTTCATCGGCTGCTTCTCGTAGACCGGGTCGACCGACTCCTCGAGCAGCTTGAGGTTCCGCATGTTCGACTTCCACGCGATGTCGAACAGGTCGCCGAGCACGGGGATGCCACCGACGATCGTGTCGATGGCCACGTTGGCGACCATGCGCGTCACCGTCGCGCGCGGGACGCCCATGCGCGTCGCGAGGAGGATCAGGTAGCCCGAGAAGATCGCGCCGGCCGTGTCGCCGAGCCCGGGGACCAGGCCGAGCACCGAGTCCAGGCCGAAGCGGATGCTCGTCCCGGGCACGGTGGCCGCGCTGTCGAGCATCTTCGCGAACGCCCGCGCGCGCTTCATGCGCGCGTCGACGGTCTTCAGGCCGACCTTCTCGTCGGTGTCAGCCAAAGATCTCGTTGACCCGGAGGACGCCCTTCACGAGCGCGTCGACGTCCTCCCGGGTGGAGTAGAGGTAGACGCTGGCGCGGGCCGTGGCCGGGACGTTCATCCGCCGCATCAGCGGCTGCGCGCAGTGGTGTCCCGCCCGCACGCAGACGCCGTTCTGGTCGAGGATCGTCGCGATGTCGTGCGGGTGCACGCCCTCGAGCGTGAAGCTCACCACGCCGCTGCGGCGCCGCAGGTCGGAGGGGCCGAACAGCGTCACGCCCGCGACCTCCTGCATCCGGCCGACGGCGTACTCCAGCAGCTCCACCTCGTGCGCCCGCACGCGGTCCATGCCGACCGCGTCGAGGTAGTCGCACGCGGCCGCGAGGCCGACGGCGTCGGCGACGTTCGGCGTGCCCGCCTCGAACTTGTGCGGCAGCACGTTCCAGGTCGACCGGTCGTCGTTGACCACGGCGATCATGTCGCCGCCGGTCTGGTACGGCGGCATTTTCTCCAGGAGCGCCCGGCGGCCGACGAGCACGCCCGACCCCATGGGCCCGAGCATCTTGTGGCCGCTGAAGGCGTAGAAGTCCACGCCGAGCGCGTCGATGTTCAGGGGCAGGTGCGGGGACGCCTGGGCGCCGTCGCAGACGGTGACGGCGCCGACCGTCTTCGCCAGCGCGACGATCTCCCCGACGGGGTTGATGGTGCCGAGGGCGTTGGAGACGTGGTTGAAGGCCACGAGCTTCGTCTTCGCCGAGATGAGCGACCGCAGGTCGTCGAGGTCGATGGAGCCGTCGGCCGTGACGCGCGCGATGCGGAGCACGGCCTTCTTCTCGAGGGCGACCTGCTGCCACGGGACGAAGTTGGCGTGGTGCTCCATGCCCGTCACCACGATCTCGTCA
>CAMLHT010000115.1 GCA_946479895.1 uncultured Gemmatimonadota bacterium
AGCCCCGTATAACGGTTTAGCAAACCGCCGCCTTCAGCCTCTCGGCCACCCCTCCAGGTCCGTCACGCGGAGCGCGACGATCCGGATTCCAATATAACCCCCCGGCATGCACCGGCAACGCTCACACGGCACGACCACACCGACGGCGCCCCGATGACACACGCGTCCTTCGCGCGGATGGGCGGGCGGGGGAAGCTCACCGAGCTGCCGCCGTTCCGGCAGCGCATCGCCGCCCTCAAGTACGTGCCGCCGCTGCTGACGATGGTGTGGCGCACGCATCGGGGGTACTCGACCGCCATCTTCGCGCTCCGGATCGCCCGGGCGTTCGTCCCCGTCGCGACGCTGTGGGTCGGCAAGCTGATCATCGACGCGGTGATCGCCGCCTCGCAGGGGAAGACGCCGGCGCGGCACGTGTTCGAGCTGGTGGCGCTGGAGTTCGGGATCGTGGCCGTCGGCGAGGCGCTCAGCCGGGCGAGCGTGATCGAGAATCTCCTCGGCGAGCTGTTCTCCAACCGGATGAGCGTGCAGCTCATGGAGCACGCGGCCCGGCTCGACCTCCAGCAGTTCGAGGATCCTGCGTTCTACGACAAGATGGAGCGGGCGCGGCGCGGCACCTCGAACCGGGTGATGATGTACCTCCAGACGCTCGGGATGATGGAGGGCGTGATCACCCTCGTGTCGCTTTCCGCGGCGCTGATCGCCCAGTCGCCGTGGCTGTTCGTGCTGCTGGCGATCGCCGTCGTGCCGGGCTTCCTCGGCGAGACCCACTTCGCGTCGCTGAACTACGCGGTGATGAACCGCTGGACGGCGCATCGCCGCGAGCTCGATTACCTGCGCTACGTCGCGGCCAGCAACGAGACGGCGAAGGAGGTCCAGCTCTTCGGCCTCGCGCCGTGGCTCATCGAGCGCTTCAAGGTGCTGTCCGACCTGTTCATCCAGGTGTCGCGTCGCCTCGCCATCCAGCGGCAGGCGGTGACGCTGGGGTTGTCGCTCATCGCGTCGGTCGCGTACTACGTCGCGGTGGTCATCGTCATCGTGCGCGCGATCGGCGGGGCGATCAGCATCGGGACGCTGACCTTCCTCATGGCCGCGTTCCAGCGGTGCCGCGGGGCGATGCAGGGACTCCTCGGCGGCATCGGGCAGATCTACGAGCAGACGCTGTATCTCAACGACTACTTCGAGTTCCTGGCGACCGAGCCGTCGATCCGGTCGAAGCCCGACGCGATCCACGTCCCGCGCCCCATCCAGGCGGGGTTCGTCTTCGAGAACGTGGGCTTCCGGTATCCGGGCTCCGACCGTCCGGCGCTGACCAGCGTCAGCCTCGTGCTGCGCCCCGGCGAGCGCATCGCGCTGGTGGGCGAGAACGGCGCCGGGAAAACGACGATCACCAAGCTCCTCGCGCGGCTCTACGATCCGACGGAGGGACGGATCCTCCTCGACGGGGTCGACCTGCGCGACTACGACCTGGCCGACGTGCGGCGCGCGATCGGCGTCATCTTCCAGGACTTCGTGCGCTACGATCTCCGCATGGACGAGAACATCGGCGTCGGCGAGATCGAGGCGGTGCGCGCCGACTTCGACCGGAACTGGGGCAGCGAGGATCCCGCGAAGGCGCCGATCGCCCTGCCGACGCCCGAGCCGATCGTCACTGCGGCGGAGAAATCGCTCGCCTCGTCGCTCCTGCCACGCATGCCGGCCGGCTATCGCCAGATGCTCGGCCGGCGGTTCGAGAGCGGGGTGAACCTGTCCGGCGGTGAATGGCAGAAGGTCGCCCTCGCGCGGGCGTACATGCGCGATGCCCAGGTGCTCATCCTCGACGAGCCTACCGCCGCGCTCGACGCGCGGGCCGAGTACGACGTCTTCCTCCGCTTCAACGAGCTCATGGCCGGGCGGATGGCGGTCGTGATCTCGCATCGGTTCTCGACGGTCCGGATGGCCGACCGCATCGTCGTGCTCGAGCACGGCAGGGTGGTCGAGAGCGGCACGCACGCCGAGTTGGTGGGCCGAAAGGGTCTCTACGCCGAGCTGTTCGAGATGCAGGCTGCCGGGTACCGGTAGCCCGGGATTTGCATGGGGGCTTCCGGATATTCCGTCCCGAACGGATGCGGTGCCCTGGTGGGTACCGCGTATTTCTTCATTCCGGAGCCCCGTGGCCAGGAAGCAAGCGGCGAAAGCCAAACCCGTCGTCGCGCGCGAGGTGCCGCGCGTCGCGACTGGAGTCGTCGGTCTCGACCAGGTGCTCGGTGGAGGCCTGCCGCCGAACCACGTCTATCTCGTGGACGGCGACCCCGGCACCGGCAAGACGACCATCGGACTTCACTTCCTGATCTCCGGCCGGGACCTCGGCGAGCGCGTCATGTACGTGACGCTGTCGGAGACGGCCGATGAGCTCAGCGGCACCGCGGCCTCCCATGGATGGTCGCTCGAGGGCGTCGACATCTTCGAGCTGAGCGCGGCCGGGCCGACGCCGGCCGAGGACGCCTACACGCTGTTCCATCCGTCGGAGATCGAGCTCCAGGAGACCGTCGAGACGGTGCTCGAGGCGATCCGGAAGACCGAGCCGACTCGCGTGGTGATCGATTCGCTCTCGGAGATGCGCCTGCTCGCCCGCGATCCGCTGCGCTTTCGCCGGCAGATCCTCGCCCTCAAGCAGTTCTTCGTCGGCAAGGAGTGCACGGTGCTGTTCCTCGACGACCGCACCGCGCCCGACGGCGACATGCAGCTGCACAGCCTCGCGCACGGCGTGCTGCTCCTCGATCACCTCGCCGTCGACTACGGTTCCGAGCGCCGCCGGCTCCAGGTGAAGAAGCTGCGCGGCGCGCAGTTCCGCGGCGGCTATCACGACTTCCGCATCAGCACCGGCGGCCTGGTCGTGTATCCCCGGCTCCTCACCGGCGAGACCGGCGCGCTGCCGCGCGAGAAGCCCGTCATCAGCGGCTCGATCGAGCTCGATTCGCTCCTCGGCGGAGGACTGAGCGTCGGGACGAGCACCCTGATCACCGGCGCCGCGGGGACGGGCAAGTCGGTCCTGTGCCTCCAGTACGCCCTGGCGGCCGCCCAGCGGGGCGAGCGCGTCCACTTCTATCTCTTCGACGAGCGCGCGGCGACCTTCCGCGCCCGGGCCGTCGGCCTGGGGATGCCGCTCAAGCAGGCCGAGAAATCGGGCAATCTCCTCGTGCGGCAGATCGAGCCGACCCAGATGTCTCCGGGCGAGTTCGCGCACGAGATCCAGAACGCCGTCGAGCGCGACCGCATCAACATGATCGTGATCGACTCGATCAACGGCTACATGCAGGCCATGCCGTCGGAGCGCCTCCTCGGCGTCCAGGTGCACGAGGTGCTGAGCTACCTCGCCAACAACCGCGTGACGTCGCTGCTCACCCTGGTGCAGCACGGCGTGTTCGGCGGTCCCGTGGACGAAGCGGCCGAAGTGAGCTACCTGGCGGACACGGTGGTGCTGCTGCGGTACTTCGAGCATGCCGGCGCCGTGCGCCAGGCGGTCTCCGTGGTGAAGAAGCGGAGCGGGGCCCACGAGCACACCATTCGCGAGTCACGCGTGGACCGGGGTGGAATCATCGTCGGCAAGCCGCTCGCCGAGTTCCGCGGCGTCCTGACTGGCGTCCCCGAGTACGGGGGACGCGAGGAGCCGCTGATGCAGACGATGGCCCATTCGGGCATGCAGCCCCCGCGCGTGAAACGCCGGAATACGTAGATGCCCTCCCGGTCTCGCGGTGCCGACGTGACCGCCAGGGAGGAGAGACTGCCGACCGCCCGGGCACTGGCGCAGCACGTCGCGATCCACGCGCCCACCGGGCGCGACGCGCCGCTGGCGGTCTCCCTTCTCGAGCGGTGGGGGATCCACGCGCTCGAGTGTCCCGACATGACCGCGATGTGCGAGGCGATCGCGGCCGGCGTCGCGGTGCTGCTCATCGCCGAGGAGGCCCTCGCCGGGCCGTCGCGCGACGCGCTCGTCGACTCGCTCGCCCGCCAGCCCTCGTGGTCGGACATCCCGATCATCATCCTCACCGCCGAGGGCGAGCTGTCGCGGAAGATCACCCGCGGCATCGAGGCCGTCGCCGACAGCGGCAACGTCATGCTCCTCGAGCGGCCCGTCCGCGTCGCGACGCTGGTGACCGCGGTGCGCTCGGCCCTGCGAGCCAGGTTCCGGCAGTACGAGATCCGCGACCACCTCACCGAGCGCGAAACGCTCCTCGCCTCCGAGCGCCGCGCGCGCGAGGAAGCCGAGCAGGCCAACCGCGCCAAGAGCGAATTCCTCGCCGTCATGAGCCACGAGCTCCGCACGCCGCTCAACGCCATCGGCGGATACGCGGAGCTGATCGAGCTCGGCGTGCATGGCGACGTCACCGGCGAGCAGCGCGAGGCGCTCCGCCGCATCAAGCAGAGCGAGCGGCATCTCCTCGGCCTCATCAACGGCGTCCTGAATTACGCGCGCGTCGAGACGGGCAACGTGCACTACGACATCGCCGACATCCCGCTCGACGAGCTGGTGCAGGGAGCGGAGACGCTCGTCGCGCCGCAGGTGCTCGCGCGCGACCTGACCCTGCGCTTCGGGATCTGCGAAGGCAACGTGAAGCTGCGGGGCGACCGCGAGAAGGTCAGCCAGATCGTGCTGAACCTGCTCTCGAACGCGATCAAGTTCACGCCGAAGGGCGGCCGCATCGAGGTCGATTGCGGCGCGAGCGCCCGGACGGTGTGGATCCGCGTCAGCGACACCGGCAGCGGCATTCCCGCGAACAAGCTCCAGCGGATCTTCGAGCCGTTCATCCAGGTGGATTCGCGGCTCACCCGCACGCAGGACGGCGTCGGCCTCGGCCTGGCGATCAGCCGCGATCTCGCGCGGGGCATGGGCGGCGACCTCACCGTGCAGAGCATCCTCGGGAAGGGCAGCCGCTTCGAGCTGACGATGCCGCGGGCGACCTGACGCTCGCGCCGGCGCCCGCCGGGGGCGAGATTTCGCGCACTCCCACCAGGCTGCCGTGATCCTCCATCGCCCGCTGCTGCTCGCGCGGAACCTGCTCGCGAACCGCGAGCGCCCCGACCTCGACGCGCTCGCGCGCATCGAGGATCCCGAGCGCTTCGTCTGGGCGATCCTGCCGCACGCGGCGCGCACCTTCTCGGTGGGCATCGCGCTGCTGCCCGCGCGCTCGGCGCTGCCGGCGGCGGTCGCGTACCTCTATTGCCGGATGCTCGACACGTACGAGGACCTGGTGCCCGATCGCGTCGAGCGCGAGGCCTGCCTCGCCGCGTTCGGATCCCGCTTTCCGTCGCCGACGTCCGCGGGGCTCGCCCCGGTGCCGCCGATCCAGGTGGCCGCCGATCGCGACCTGCGCGACCGCGCCCACCTGCTGCTGGTCGAGCGCGTGGCGCTCGTCGATCGCGTGTTCCTCGGGTTCGACGCCGGCACGCGGGAAGTCATCGCCGACCTGGTGCGGGACATGGCGGAGGGCATGCGCTGGTCGTCGGCGACGTTCGCGGCGCAGGGCGGAGTCCTCGACGGGGAAGCCCAGCTCGCGACGTACTGCCGGCACGTGCTCGGCAACCCGGTGGTGTTCATGATCCGCCTGCTGCGCCTCAACAGCGGAAATTCACCGGCGCTCGCGGCGGACGAGCGCGAGCGGGCGATGATCATCGGCGAGATGGCGCAGCTGGCCAATGTCACGCGCGACGTCGAGAAGGACCTGCGGCGCGGCATCTCCTACGACGCCTCGCTGCGCCGAGACCTCGGACGCGACGTGAAAGGCGATCCCGTCGCGATGGAGCGCGTGCGGCTCGTGCGGGCGAGACTCCTCCGGTCAGCGCTTTTGCGCGCCGAGAGCTACCGGCACGTCATCGACGACATGGCCCTGCCGCGAATCAGTCTCGCGCGCGCGTCGGCGGTGGCCATGCTGCTCTTCACCGAGCAGTACTTCCGCCGCTGCGCGCGGCGGGTCGGACTCCCCGCCTGGCGCGGCCCCGACACCGCCGCGGCGATCATTTTTCGCGGGCTGGCGGCCGCTGCCTCGCGTCGGCTGGCCAACCGCGAGATCATGCGAGTGGAAGCAGCGATGCTGAGCTGCGAGCTGGCGAGCCGCCGGGCTTTTTGAGCTGCGCGCCTGGAGCCCGAGCCCGAGCTCTCAGCGCGCCGATCGAATGGGTCGTCGGCTCGTCAGCTCGTCAACTCAGGGCGCGCCGAGCTGCCGGCCGTCGTTGTTTCCCCAGCAGTAGGTCACGTTCGACACGCTGATGCCGCAGGAGTGATAGCCGCCGGCGGCGATCGCCTTGAGGAGGATCGGGGTGGCGAGCGCCACGGGTTGCGTGCGGGTGAGGAACGTGCCGTCGCCAAGGGCGCCGAAGCCGTTGTAGCCCCAGCACAGCGGAATGCCTTCGGGAGTGAGGCCGCAGGCATGGCGCTCTCCGACGGCGATGGTCGTGAACGTGGCGCCGCCCTGGACCATCACGGGCGTGTTCTTCGACTCCATCGTGCCGTCGCCCAGCGCGCCGGCGACGTTGTCGCCCCAGCAGTACGGTGCGCCGTCCATGGTGAGCGCGCAGGTGTGCGCGAGGCCGGCGACGATCATCCGGAACTTGAGGGCCGTGGCGACGGTGACGGGAACGAGCCGGTTGGTCTCCGTGCCGTCACCAATCTGGCCGCGGGAGTTGAGTCCCCAGCAGTACGCCGTTCCGTCCGGGGTCAGGCCGCAGGAATGTCCGCCGCCCGACGTGAGGCTCGCGAAGGTGAGGCCGCCGGACACGGCCACCGGGGCGTTGCGGTTTGTCTGGGTGCCGTCGCCGAGGCGGCCGAACTCGTTCGTCCCCCAGCACCAGGCGGCGCCATTCGTGTCGAGCGCGCAGGTGTGCGTCACGGTGCTCGCCGAAATGCTGGTGAACACGTGGCCGCCGGCGACCGGGACCGGCTCGAACCGATCCTGGTTCGCCGCCGTGCCGAGCTGG
Organism: uncultured Gemmatimonadota bacterium; assembly: GCA_946479895.1. The sequence goes on from CAMLHT010000115.1 coordinate 6,952, forward strand.
CCCTCGATGTTGTTGCCCCAGCAGAGCGCCGCGCCCTCGGGGCTGAGGCCGCAGGTGTGCGCGCCGCCGGCGGTGATGCTGGAGAAGACGAATCCGCCGAGCACCGCCAGAGGCGAGCCCGCGCCCTGGGAGCCGGTGAGGCCGTTGCCCGACTGTCCCTTGTCGTTGGCGCCCCAGCACAGCGCTTCTCCGTTGGCCTGAAGTCCGCAGCTGTGGTAGTCGCCGAGCGAGAGGCTGGCGAAGACCGTGGAGCCGGTGACGGGCACGGGCAGCGACCGCGACCGGTTCTCCGGGCCCGTGATGTCGTTGCAGCTCGCAACGACGGCCGCCGCGGGCAGGAGGACGAGAAGTCGCACGAATCGGGGTTTCATTGGTATCAGATGAGAAGGTGGGCCCGGCCGCCCGGCGCGGCTATCCACAATAAACTACGTGATGACAAGACTGAGTCACCGAATCCGGTTCCTGGTTCCCCTGCTGGTGGTCTGTGCCGCATCGGCCCGCTCCCAGTCGGCCGCCGTCGACACGCTGCCGCCCGCGGCCAGGGCGGCGCTCGAGGCCACCGACATCTCCTGGAAATCGCGGCGGACGCCCCATGCCGTGGTCTACGCGCTGGCGGGATCGGCCGCCGAGAAGCGCCTCGCCGCCGACGCCCAGCGCGCGGAGCGCGCGATCGTGGCGAATCTCGGCTTCCTCGGCATCCGGTCCCCGGGCCCGCGGCTGCGCATCTTCCTCGTCGGCTCCCGCGAGCAGATGCGCCGGTTCGCCGGAGGTCATGCGTACGGCGGCTTGTCGGTCACGGCGGAGGGGACGGCCTTCCTCGTCGCCAACGATTCGGTGCGTCCGGCGCTCAAACACGAGACGATGCACCTCCTCTCGTGGCGGCACTGGGGCCCGCCGGCGGCACCGTGGCTTTCCGAGGGACTCGCGACGCTCGCGGTCGGTCCCTGCCAGGGGCACTCGGTGGCCCAGCTCGTCGTCGCGGCGAAGATGGCGGGCCTCTTCGCGCCGCTGGACACCCTCCGCTCGGCCTTCGTGAACGAGCGGGAGATCGGAGTGGTGCACTACGTGGAAGCGGCCTCGCTGGTGCAGCACGTCGACCGGAAGTACGGCCGGAAGAAGCTCCGCGCGCTGTGGTCGTCCGGACGGCCCGAGGGCGCGCTCGGCGTGGAGGCCCCGGCGCTGGAGAAGGGCTGGAAGGAGTCGCTCTCGCGCATCGCGCCGAAGAGCTCGTGGGCGCGGATCTGGAAGGGGATCGACGCCCGCGGGTGCGAGTGACGGCGGCCGCTGCCCGGCGCTAGCTTGGGGTCATTCCTCTCTTTCCGAGACTCATGCCGATCTACGATTTCTCGTGCCGGTCATGCGCCCACAAGTTCGAGGCGCTGGTGCTGAAGCGGACGCCAAAGTGTCCGAAGTGCGAGAGCGAGGATCTCGAGCGGCTGCTGTCGCTGCCCGTCGTTCGCTCGGCGGGGACGCATGAGAAGACGATGGCGCAGGCGAAGAAGCAGGAGATGAAGACAGCTGCCGAGAGGGAATACACGCAGCGGCAGTACGAGGCGAGTCACGAGGATTGAGTGGGCGCCCCACCGTGCGGCGTCACGGTGCTCCAACGCCAGAGGTTTTGCGCCCATGTTTCGATGCGGCGCCCAAGGGGACCAATATTGTCCCTTTAATGGAGCCGGCAGGGGCCAATCGCATTGTAGGGGAATCAACAAGTGGTGCCGAATCCGTCTGGCCCACATGTTGGTGACCCCTATCACTGTGAGGTTGTATGCGGGATCACTCCTCTCAAACGATCGGTCGGACGTCAATGCTGGTCATCGCCGTGGTCGCGATTGCTGCATGCGCCGAGCAGGCCACGCGGCCAATTCCGGAGACCAGGGGCAGTCCGACACCGAACCGGCGGAACATGACCGTTCGGGCGCTGAGGTCATCGGCCCTGATGTCGGGCACAGGCGCAGTGATCAGCAACGGGACGATTCAGATGGGCGTGTATCCCGAAGCCCATCTCAACGTTCCGTACTACCCGGACCCGCTGGGGATCGGATACATGGGTCTGCGGTTCGTTCCGACCGGCGCGGCATCGACGGAACCCGGATGCCAGTGCGAAGGGTGGGGAATCGGTGATGTCTTCACCGGAGTCCAGGGCTCGGCCAACGTGTCGAGCCAAAGCCCGAGCGTCCAGAATCTGGAAGTCGTGAGCTTCACCAGCGACGCCACCTCGGCGACATCCGTCGTGATCGCTGCAGGGGTCTTCAAGGTCACGCACGAATACAAGCCGTCGGCCCTGACCAACCTCCTGTATGAAGTGAACGTCACGATCGAGAACATCTCCTCGGCCACGGTGCGGCCGCGGTACCGCCGTGTAATGGATTGGGACATCTACCCGACTCCGTTCAATGAATACGTCACCATTCAGCGCGGTACGGCGACCGACATCTACCGAACCGACAACAACGGGTTCAACGAGGGGAATCCATTCACCTTCACCTCCTATGGGCTCCAGGACGTGAACTTCACGGACGCCGGTCCGAATGACCACGGCGCGCTGTTCGATTTCCAGTTCGCCGATCTCGCCCCAGGCGAGAAGAAGTCGTTCAAGACGTACTACGGCGCGGCCGCGTCCGAGGCGGGCGCTCTCGGCGCCCTCGGCGCCGTCGGGGCGGAAGCCTATTCGTTCGGGCAGCCGAACGTCCCGGGCGGGCCCGAGCTGGGCACTCCGAACACGTTCATCTTCGCGTTCGGCGGCATCGGCGGCACGCCGATCGTCGGCAACGCGAACGCAGGACCCGACCAGACACTGGAGTGCGGCTCGAGCGCAACGCTGGACGGGTCACGCTCGAGTGTCTCGGGGGCGAGCATCGTTTCGTTCGACTGGTACGAGGGCTCGGTGAAGATCGCATCCGGCGTGTCTCCAACGGTATCGCTGTCCGGCGCAGGCCCGCACGTGATCAAGCTCGTGGTTACGGACGATACGGGAGCCACCTACGAGGACTTCGTGACCATCACGATTGCGGACGGCACCCCTCCCGCGGTCACGTTGAGTGCGACGGAGTCGATCCTGTGGTCTCCGAACCACAAGTACGCGCTCGTCGCGGTCAATGCCACGGTGAGTGACGCGTGCGACGCATCGGTGGCCATCGCGGGCTCGGTGAAGAGCAACGAGCCTGACGAGGATGCGACCGGCGACGGCAACTTCACGGGGGACATCAGGGTCACCCGGGCCAGCGGCGCCGTGCTCCTGAGCTCGAACGCTTCACCGATCGTTCCATTCAACCCGGCAGCCGGCGACCGCCTGGAATTGCGCGCCGAACGCAAGGGCGATGGAACGGGACGCGTCTACACCATCACTTTCACGGCGACGGATGCCGCCGGCAACGCCACGACGCGTACCGCCCAGGTGCAGGTCGTGCACGACCAGAAGAAGTAGCACGGGATCACGGCATCGCGGCATGGGTGGGGCAATTGCCTCGCCCATGCCGCGCTGCTGTCTGGTCGCCGCCGAATTCCGAACGGATGTGAAGGGGTGGACGTGGCGCCGTGTCATCTCGTTTCTCCCGGCGCGCTGTAGCCCTTTCCCTGACTGACAGCGCGCACGGCCCGGGCAGTTTCAAGGTATCCCGCGCAGGAGGACAGCCATGCGCAAAGCCCAGGGTTTCGCACGCAGGTTGATTCTGTTCGCAGTCCTCGGTGTCGCCGGCACGGTGCTCATCGCGCCGTCGGCTCGACCGAGGGAGAGCCGGCTCCGGTCACTCAACCCGACCATCGGCACCGTGGCGGCGCAGCTCGGGGTGAAGATCAACGACCGGGCGACGGAGGAATTCTCGCTGGGGGTGCAGTTCAGCGGCTCCCTCGAGGACACCCTCAAGCTCCCCCGGTTCGGCCTGAAGGGATTTCACCTCGGCTCGCGCGTGACCGTCGCGCGCATCGCCCAGGACCGCGTTCACATCGAGGCGGACGAGCTGGATCCGCCGCGGAGCGTGTACGTCCGCGTCCGCATCGATGCGACCGGCAAGATCCTGCCGCCCGTCACCCCGTAGAGGCTGACTGCGCCGCGCAGCCGGAGCAGTCTCGCGGCGCATCAGTCCGGGCAAACAACGAAGGTCAAGCATGCGAAGAGGGCTGCCGCCCGCGCATCAGTCGCGGCCGGCAGCCCCCGGTCCTGCACTCGCCTCTTATCGGCTCATGCTCAATTGAGCAGTTGTGTCGTCACTCCCACGTT
>CAMLHT010000116.1 GCA_946479895.1 uncultured Gemmatimonadota bacterium
AGATCGAGCTGAACGTGCCGGTGAAGATGCCGAACGCCATGACCCACGAGAACGGACGGATGATCTCGCCCGCGAAGAACAGCAGCGCCAGGGTGGCCGCCAGGGTCGTGAGGTGGGTGAGCACGGAGCGCGGGAGCGTCTCGTTGATCGAGCGATTCACGATGTCGTACAGCGGCTCCTTGCGGTGCTTCTTGAGGTTCTCGCGGACGCGGTCGAAGATGATGATCGTGTCGTTGAGCGAATACCCGATCACCGTCAGGATCGCGGCGACCACCGTCAGCGAAACCTCGAGGCGCATGATGGCGATGAACGCCAGGGTCGCGACGAGATCGTGGGCGGTGGCGATGACCGCGGCGAGGCCGAAGCGCCACTCGAACCGGATGGCCAGGTAGATCAGGGTGACGATGAACGAGACCAGGATCGCGATGGACGCATTGCGCGTCAGCTCGGCGCCGACCCGCGGGCCGACGAACTCCGAGCGCACGACCTTGACGTGGGTGCTGTCACCGAACTTCGCCGCCAGCGAGCGGGCGATGCGGTCGGCGGTCGAATCGGCGCTGGCCATCGTGGCCTGCTCACCGGCCGCGCCGGCGCGGATGGTGTACTCCGTCGGGCTGCCGAATTCGGCGACTTCCGCCTCGTAGCCGGCGGAGGAAACGGCTTCACGCACCGCCGCGGCCCCGGGGGCCTTCGCGAACTGGAGCTGCATGATGGTGCCGCCGGTGAACTCGACGTTCCAGTTCACCGCCGTGCCGTGGTTCTTCTTGTGGACGACCAGGAGCGCCATGCCGAGGGCGATGAACACGACCGTCGCGCCGACCGCGGTCTTCCAGTGCTTGATGAAGTCGAACCGGGTATCGTGGAGGATGCGCAGCATCAGATGCTCAGCGTCTGGGCCGTACCGCGCTGGCGGTTCAACCACAGGAGGTAGAAGGTCCGCACGACGAAGATCGACGTGACCAGGGAGGCGACGATACCGGCGATGAGCGTCACGGCGAAGCCGCGCACGGGACCGGTACCGAACTGATAGAGAACCGCGGCGGTGAGGATCGTCGACACGTTGGAGTCGATGATCGCCGGCATCGCGTGGCGGAAGCCTTCGTCGATCGCGGTGCGCACGGTCTTGCCGTGGGCGAGCTCCTCGCGGATGCGCTCGAAGATCAGCACGTTGGCGTCGACCGCGATGCCGATGGAGAGCACGAAGCCGGCGAGACCGGGCAGCGTGAGCGCGGCGCCGAACGAGGCGAGGATCGCGGCGGTGAACAGCACGTAGAGCACGAGGCCGCCGACGGCGAGCAGCCCGGAGAAGCGGTAATACACGGCCATGATCAGCACGACGAGCGCGATGCCGATGACGCCGGCCGTCATGCCCTTGCTGATCGAATCCTCACCGAGGCTCGGGCCGATCTGCCGCTGCTCCTCGATGCGGAGCTTCACCGGCAGCGCGCCCGCCTGGAGCACCAGCGCGAGGTCCTGCGCGGCCGTGAGGTCCTTGCCGCCCATCGTGATCTGGCCGCGGGTGCCAATGGCGCCGCGAATGACCGGGGGCTGGCCCATGACGAGTCCGTCGAGCACGATCGCCATGTAGTCGTCGATGTGCTTGCCCGTCTCGCGGCGGAAGGTGCGGCCGGCTTCGTTGTTCAGCTCGAACTCGACGATGGTGCCGTCGGTCGGCGACTGGTTGGGCTGGGCCTTGGTCAGTCCGCTGCCGTCGATGAGCGGCTTGGCGTCCGTGACGTAGAAGGTGCGATAGACGGCGCCCCCGAGCGGGAGCGAGTCACGGCCGAGGACGACGCGCTTGCCCGGCGGCAGCGCGGCCTTCACCGCGGAATCGGCGAAATAGTAGCGGACCGCCTCGAAGTTCTTGCTCTCGACGAGATACTCGCCGGGCATCTGGCCGCCGCGGACGATGGACGAGAGCGCGCCTCCCGGCTTGACCGCCGTGTCGGCGGCCGCGGTCGCCGAGTCCGGCTTACCGGCGGCGACCTTCTTCCCCGTGTCCGACTTGAGCAGGCCTTCGAGGCCGGAGACCGTCTTGCCCACGGCGGTGTCGCCGCCGATCGCCGCCGAGAGCCCGCGCTGCCTGATCACCGCGTCGAGACGGCCAAGCGCCTTCTCGAACGCGCCGGTCTCGTCGACGATGAGGAACTCGAGGAACGCCTGCTCCTCCACCATCTGCCGCGCGCGCGCCGGATCCTCGATGCCGGGAATCTGCACCACGATGCGGTCGTCACCGACAGTCTGCACGACCGTCTCCGACACGCCCATGCCGTCGATGCGCGTGCGCACGGTCTTCACCGCGCGCTCGATCGCTTCCTTGCGGTTGGTGATCGGGATGCGCTGGTTCGCGTCATCGATGCCGAGCGCGAAGTAGGTGCCGCCCTGGAGGTCGAGGCCCTTCTTGAGCGGGACCACGCGGACCTGCTGCGGGCGCAGCTGGCCGTTCTTGTCGCGGACCTGGATGGTCTTGTTGCGCGGGAACAGGGCCGCCAGCGACACGAGGCACATGGCCCCGATCAGCAGGAGGCGATACTTCAGGTTCGACATGCGACTGCCGGAAAAGGTGGGGAGTACAGAGCCTATAAGGCTAGTACAGGCTTAGGCTTGCGTCAACGCGAGTCGCGCCGTTTCAGCGTCGCGGTGAAGCTGCTGGACGAGGGCCTCGACGCCCGAAAAGCGGATCGTATCCCGAATGCGTGCTACGAACTCGACGGCCACCTGGTCGCCGTACCAATCGCCGCTCGCGCCGAACATGTGGACCTCCGGAACCCGGGCCGCCTCGTTGAAGGTCGGCCGCCCGCCGAGGTTCATCATTCCGCCGTAGGTCCCGCGCGATCCGCGCACACGGACGGCATAGACGCCGTCCGGGGGCAGCAGCTTCTCGGGAGGCACCTCGAGGTTGATGGTCGGTATGCCGATACCGCGCCCACGGTGGCTTCCGGGAACCACCTGGCCGAACAGGTCATAACGACGGCCGAGCATCGCGCGGGCGGTTTCCAGGTCACCGTAGGCAACCGCCCGCCGGATCGCCGTCGACGAGACGGCGTTGCCCCGCCCGTCCATCTTCGCCTCGACGACGTCCACGGTGAACCCGCGCGAGCGTCCAAGCTCGCGAAGGACCGAGACGTCGCCCCGCCGGCCCCTGCCCAGCCCATGGTCGTAGCCGACGACCAGCTCGCGCATGCAATATCGACCGACCAGTACGTCGACGAACTGCTCGGCGGTCATCGCGGCAAGTGAATGCGTGAAAGGCACGAGGACCGCATGTGCCGGCGCCCCATGTGACACGAGAGCGGCAAAGCGCTCGGCGCCGGGCGTCAGCAGGCGTGGCGCCGCCGGCGGATTCACCACGGCGAGCGGATGCGGCGCGAAGGTGAGGACCACCGCGGGCATCCCGCGCGCCTCGGCCCGGGCGGCGAGATCGCGAAGGATCTCATGATGGCCGAGATGGACGCCGTCGAAGGTCCCGATCGTGATGATCGATCCCTCCTGAAGCTGGGGGAAGCCGCGGTCAGTCATGCGGAAAGACTGTCGCCGGTTGCCAGCTGGCGCCATTTCGGTCGGCGATCGCGAGGTGTCGCCCGGCAGGCGCGACGAGCGCGGCGCGCGCCCCCTCCACGGTGGCGGCAACCGGGTTGCCGTGGGCGACGCGGATGATTTCGTCCGGGGTCAGCGTCTGGACGGGCATCGAGGCGATCGCCTCGCGCATGTCGCGCAGGCGGTACTCGCGGGCGCGCAGCGCATCGAGCGAGCAGGCGTCCTCGATCGTGAACCGTCCGCTCGCGACGCGGCGCAGGCTGGCGAGGTGCGCGGCGCTGCCGGTGAGCCGGCCGAGATCCCGGCCGAGCGACCGGATGTAGGTCCCGCCGCTGCACTCGATGCGGGCGGTGAGGGAGGCGGCATCGCGCGCGAGCACCGTCCAGCGATGGACGGTGACGCGCGACGTCTCGAGGACGAGCGGCGTTCCCTTTCGCGCCGCGTCGTACGCGCGCACGCCGCCCGATTGCTTGGCCGAGTAGTCCGGCGGCATCTGGTCCAGCGCCCCGGTCAGGGCACGGATCGCGTCGTCCACCGCCGCCGCATAGGGAAGAGCGGCCGTGCGCGTGACGGCTCCGGTCAAGTCGTCGGTCGCCGTCTCCGATCCGAAGGCAATGGTGGCCTCGTAGACCTTCGGCTCGCCGTCCACGTACTGCGCGAGACGAGTCGCCTGCCCGATCAGCAGGACGAGCAGTCCCGTGGCGAACGGGTCGAGCGTACCGGTGTGCCCGATGCGCCTGGTGCCGGTCGCGCCGCGGGCGATGGCGACGACGTCGTGCGACGTGAAGCCGGCCGGCTTGTCGACCAGCAGGATGCCGTCAGCCGCCGCTTTCTCCGTCCTCAGGACGACCCTCCTTGATCTGCGCGAGCAGCGCGTCGATCCGGGCCGCGCGCGCGACGCTCTCGTCGTGACGGAACAGGATCTCCGGGGCCGAGCGGAGGCCGAGCGACTTGCCCAGCCGCGCGCGGAGATGACCGGCGAGGCTGTCGAGGCCCTCGAACACCCGCGCGCGGTCGCCCTCGCCGAGGACGCTGACGAAGACCTTGGCGGTCCGGAGGTCGCGCGTGACCTCGACACCGGTGACGGTCACCATGCCGGTGATGCGCGGATCCTTCACTTTCTCATTGAGGAAGCGCGCGACTTCCTCACGAATGGCTTCCGCAAGGCGGTCGGGACGACGGTTCTCTGGCATGCGAGTGAGAGTGGGAGTGGGAGTGGGAGTGGGCTCATCCCCCACCCTCACTCCCGCTCACTCTAGGTGAGTGCCGCGCCCAGGGTCCGGGCGTGCTCCTCGGTGCGGTAGCACTCGATGACGTCGCCGACCTTGAGGTCGTTGTAGTTCTCGATCGTGATGCCGCACTCGAAGCCTTCGCGGACTTCCTTCACGTCGTCCTTGAAGCGCTTGAGCGAGCTCATGGTGCCGTCGTAGACCTCGATCGAGTTCCGGATGACCCGCACCCGTCCCTGGCGGCTCATGATGCCGCTGCGGACCATGCAGCCGGCGATCGTGCCGATGCGGGAGATCTTGAAGACCTCGCGAACCTCGGCCTCGCCGAAGACCACCTCGCGCTGCTCCGGCCGGAGCATGCCTTCCATTGCCGCGCGGACGTCGGCCACAGCCTCGTAGATGATGCGGTACAGCTTGATCTCGACGCCCTCGCGCTCGGCAGCGGTGCGGGCGTTGTTGTCGGGCCGGACGTGGAAGCCGATGATCAGCGCTCCCGACGCCTTCGCGAGCAGGATGTCGCCTTCGGTGATGGCGCCCACGCCGCGCTGGACGATCTCGACCTTGACCTCGGCCGTCGACAGCTGCACGAGCGCGTCGGCCAGGGCTTCGGCCGGACCACCCTGGTCGGCCTTGATGATGAGCTGGAGCGTGCGCGTGCCACCGGCGGCCGCCTGGGACATGAAGTCCTCGAGCGTCGATCCGGCGCGGCTGCCGCGGCGGCTCTTCGCCTCGCGATCGAGACGCTGGCGGCGCTGGGCGATGTCTCGCGCGTCGGCCGCGTCGGACACCACGAGCAGCTGGTCGCCGGCCATCGGCACGCCTTCCATGCCGAGCACCTGCACCGGGATCGCCGGTCCGGCTTCCTTCACGTTCTTGCCGCGCTCGTCGAGCATGGCGCGGACGCGACCGGAGAACATGCCGCAGATGAAGTAGTCGCCGACCTTGAGGGTGCCGTTCTGGACGAGCACCGTGGCGACCGAGCCCTTGCCCGGATCGAGCTGGGCCTCGACGACGGCCCCGGTCGCGGCGCGGTTCGGGTTCGCCTTGAGGTCGAGCAGGTCCGCCTGGAGGCCGATCTGCTCCAGCAGGGCGTCGACGTTCGTGCCCTTCTTGGCCGAGATCTCCTGCGAGAGCACGGTGCCACCGAACTCCTCGAGGATGACGTCATGGGCGAGGAGCTCGGACTTCACCTTCCCGGGGTTGGCGCTCGGGAGGTCGATCTTGTTGATGGCGACGATGATCGGCACGCCGGCGTTCTTGGCGTGCGAGATCGCCTCCTTCGTCTGCGGCATGATCGAGTCTTCGGCCGAGACGACGAGGACGACGATGTCGGTGACCTGCGCGCCGCGGGCACGCATGGCCGTGAAGGCCTCGTGGCCCGGGGTGTCGAGGAACGTGATGTTCCGGCCGCCGGGCACCGTGACGTTATACGCGCCGATGTGCTGCGTGATGCCGCCGGACTCGCCGGCGACGACGTTGGCCTTGCGGATGTAGTCGAGCAGCGACGTCTTGCCGTGGTCGACGTGACCCATGATGGTGACGATCGGCGGCCGCGGGACGAGTTGCTCCTCGGTATCGGCGACGGCGGTGGCGGCGTCCTCGGCCTGATACTCGTCCTCGCGGACGGCCTGGAAGCCGAACTCTCCGGCGATGAGCTCGATCTGGTCGAAGTCGAGGCGCTGGTTGATGGTGACCATCAGGCCGAGCGTCTTGAAGGCGAAGGCGACGATCTCGGTCGCCGGCACCTTGATGATCTGGGCGAGCTCGCTGACCGTGATGAACTCGTTGACGCGGACGAGCTTCCGCTCGCGCTCCGCCTCGGCGGCGCGGGCCGCCTCGAGCTCCTCGCGGGTGCCGCGACGCATGTCGCTGGCGGTGCGGCGCGACGGGGCGCCGCGCATGCTCGCCATCGTGCGCGAGATGTTCGCATCCACCGCTTCCTGGTCGACGGCGCCGCGCTTGCCCTTCTTGCGGCGGCCACGGTCGCTGGTGGGGGCGGCAGACTGACCGGGCTTCTTGTCGTCGCGGCGGGGCTGCGCCTGCGCGGGACCACCGCCGGGGGCGGCGGAGGCGATGGGGCGCGGACGCTCGTAGCCGGAGCCACCCTGGCCCGGGCGCGGACGTGGCGCTCCCGGCGTGACCGGGCGGGGACGGACGCGATTCGGATTGAGCGACGAGACCGAGGCCGCGCCGGACTGCTCGGCGGGACGCGAGTCGCCGGCGCTGCGGACCTGCTCCGATTCGTCGGGCGTTTCCTGCGCGGCGGCTTCGGCTTCGCGGGCGGCGGCGACGGCCGCGTCGCGCTCCTGCTGGAGCCGCGCGGCTTCGGCAGCGTCGGCGAGCGCCTGCGCCTGGCGCGCGGCCTCGGCGGCGGCGATTTCGTCGGCGGCGGCCTTTTCGGCGGCGGCAGCCTGCACGTCCACCGCCTTGCGGCGGCGCCGTACCGGCTCGGCGGCGGGCGCGGGCGCCTCGGCGACCGGCGGCGGAGTCGGCTCGACCGGCGCGGCCTTGGCCGAAGCGGCCTTCGCGGGCGCGCGGCGCTTCTTGGTGGCGGTGGCGGGCGCGGCCTGCTTCGTGGCGCGCGAGCGCTTCTCGCGTTCCCAGCGGGCGCGAACGCGGGCGACCTGATCGTCGGTGAGTGGGGCATTCGGACCGCGAACCGGGACTTCCATCGAACGAAGCATTGCGACGACTTCGTCCGGGGTGATCCCGAATTCGGCAGCCATTACAGTCACGCTAATCTTGCTCAAACACCCTCCTCCGAGGCTCGGTCAGAGCCCATACGCGTCAACGCACGAATCCCGTTCGCCAACTGGCGGTCCAGCACGCCGATGGCTGCGGTCTGATCACGACCAACCGCTGCCCCGAGCTCGGTGGCAGACGGCACTTCGATGAAGTTAATGCGACGTGCCCGCAGCAGCGGCAGCAACTTGTCCAGCGAATTCCTCGATGCATCCGAGGCGATCACCGCGAAGGCGAGCTTCCCCGACTTCGCGTTTTCCCTCACCCGCTCGACGCCGACGACGGCCCCGCGGCTGCGGATTCCGAGTCCGAGCAGCCTGAGGATCTTCTCGAGCGGCACTCCGTCATCAGGAACCGGCTTTCGGCCCATTCGCCCCGCCGTCGCCGTCACCGCCAGCCTCCTCGGTGGTCAGCTCGTCGACGATCGCGATCACGCGGTCCGCTTCGCCGGGCGTGATGCCCGGCAGCCGCAGGTAGTCCTCGCGCTCGAGATCGATGATGTCGTTCAGCGTCCGGTAGCCCGCGGCCTCGAGGATCGCGACCGTCGCCGGCGGCATTCCCTCGAGCGACGCCAGGCTGACGTCGGCTTCCGCGTCGCGCTCCTCGGGGAGCGGCGCGAAGAGCTGGCCTTCGCCCCCGCGCTCGAGCCACTCGCGGCTCGAGTACAGGTCGATCTTCCAGCCGGTGAGCTCCGACGCGAGGCGGACGTTCTGCCCGTTGCGGCCGATGGCCAGCGAGAGCTGGTCCTCGTCCACGACGGCCTGGATGGTCTTCGACGTGGCGTCGCTGAAGACGCGCGCGACCTTGGCCGGCGCGAGGGCGAGCTTCGCGAAGCGCTCCGGATCCGGGGACCAAGGGACGATGTCGATGCGCTCGCCATTCAGCTCGTTGACGACGGCCTGCACGCGCGAGCCCTTGAGGCCCACGCAGGCGCCCACGGGATCGATCGAGTCGTCGCGGGAGTAGACGGCGATCTTCGTGCGGCTGCCGTGCTCGCGCGCGGCGGCCTTGATCTCGACGATGCCCTGCTGGATCTCGGGGACCTCGAGCTTGAAGAGCGCCTGCACGAAGAGCGGATCGGAGCGCGAGAGAATGAGGCGGGGGCCCTTGGGGGTCTCCTCGACCCGCTTGAGGACGGCGCGAATGGGCTCGCCCTGATGGAAGTGCTCCCGGTGGTTCTGCTCGCGGTACGGGATGATGGCTTCCGCCTCGCGGAACTTGTTGAGCATCACGACCAGCTTGCCGCGCTCGATCTGCTGGATCTCGCCGGAGAGGAGCTCGCCGACCTTGGTCGCGAACTCGTCGCGGATCTTGGTGCGCTCGCCTTCGCGGACGCGCTGGATGATCCGCTGCTTGGCCGCCTGGACGGCCGCGCGGCCGAAGACGGCGAAGTCGATCGGCTCCTCGAGGACGTCGCCGGCCTCGAAGCTCTCGTCGAACGAGCGGGCGTCGTCGATGGTGATCTCGCGGGCGGGATCCTCGACGACGTCGACGACGGTGCGCAGGAGGACGATCCGGATGTCGCCCTTGCCTTCGTCGATGTCGACTTCGGCCTGGACGGTGGGACCGTACTTCTTGGCCAGGGCGGCAAGAATGCCATCCTGGAGCAGGCCGTAGAGCTCGGCCTTCTCCATCTGCTTGGCGTTCGACAACTCGCGAAAGGCAGCGAGAATTTCAGCGGCACTCGCCATCGAGGGACCTCATGATGTTCGCGGCGCGGAACCCCGTCGCCGGGAACCCACGTCGCTCGTTACAGATGAAACGCCAGCCGCGCTTCCTTGATCGCGGCCAGCGGAATTCGCTTTTCCGACTTCTTCCTGTCGTCGAGCACGACCAGCACGTCGTCCTCGCCGACTTCCATGATCCGGGCCTCGAACCGGCCGCCGAAATCCGGCGACAGGATGCTGGCCCAGCGACCCGTGAACCGACGCCAATCACCTGGCGTCCGCAGTGCGCGTTCCCCAGGCGACGAGACCTGCAACTCGTAGTTCTCAGGAACCAGAGAGCCACCGTCGAGCAGCGCTTCGACCGCGCGCGAAGCTTTGGCGCAGTCGTCGACGGTCACCTCCGATCCGTCCCGCCTGTCGATCCGGACCTCGATCAGCATGCGGGACTTCGTGCCGCCCTGCCTGAGCTCGACGAGATCGTAGCCGGCCGCGTCAAGCCCTTTCGTAACAACACTTTCCAGCTCTTGCTTCACACCGCGTCGAGGGGAGGTTTTGGAACAAAAAAATGTGGGGAGCATCCCCCACATTTCACCCACGGAAAATCCCGCGAAGCAACTTGTAAAGTACCGGCGAGGGGAGAGGGAGTCAACCTCGATCGGGGGCGGCGAGCCTGTCCAAGACCCTGCGCGGCGCCGCAACCGGAGCCTCGATGTCGAAGACCTGCCTGCGCTTTTGGACACACGGATCACGCGGATCACGCGGATGAACGCGGATTCGGGGCGACGCGTGTGGGCTCGGCGGTAAAGCCCACGCGCGTCGCCCCCGATCCGCGTTCATCCGCGTGATCCGCGTGATCCGCGTGTAGAACCGCAGGCAGGTCTCGACTGGCTATTCCGGTTGCGGAGCCGCGCAATTCAGGCCAGCCAGGCTCATCGGGACGCCGCGACGATGACGCCGATCTGCCTCCCATGATCGCCGGCCCGGTGCGAATAGAATCGATCGTTATTGCACCGCGTACAGAGCGGGCTGATCGTGATTCGCCGGACTCCCATTGCACGGGCCTGACCCGCGATGATCGCGCGAAGATCGACGGTGGTCGGCTTGCCCACATCCCGACCGGTGAGCTCGCGGAAGACGTCGGGGCTGACCTCGTAGCACTTTCCGCAGATGGCCGGGCCGAGGTGCACGCGGGCCTCGGCGAGGTCGTGACCGGCACCCCGCAGCATGGTCAGGCCGACGGTCGTGATGCCGGCCGCCGTGCCCCGCCAGCCGGAATGGAGGGCGAGCGTGGCGCCCGAGGGATGGGCGATGAACACCGGAACGCAGTCCGCGACGGTCACCGCCATCGCCGTCCCCGGCATCGGCGCGAAGTGGCCGTCCGCGTCGCCCGCCCGGAGCCACCCCTCCCACCGCCCGTCGTGCGTCAGGACCCCTTTTCCATGAACCTGGCCGGCGGTGGCCAGCCGCGCGGCGACCGGGAGCAGCTCGCGCCGCAACGCGGCCCACCGCCCCATCACCTCGCTGACCGGCTCGGGCCCCATCATCCCGAAGGTGCCGACCTGTCGCGTGGTGGTGAAGGCGGTGATTCCCAGATCGGCGACGTCGGGCACCTGCTCCGAATCGTCGATGATCCCCATCTAGGCCCGGTTCCCCCGACGATCCTCGATCCGGTCGATGTGGGCGCCGAGCGCGCGAAGCCGTTCGTCGATGCGCTCGTAGCCGCGCTCGATCTGGCCCACGTTGTTGATCGTGCTCTCGCCCTCGGCGCACATCGCCGCCAGCAGCATCGCCATGCCGGCCCGGATGTCGGGCGACTCGACGTTGCCGCCGCGCAGCTGGGTGGGGCCGGAGACGATCGCGCGGTGCGGATCGCAGAGCACGATGCGCGCGCCCATGCCGATCAGCTTGTCGACGAAGAACAGGCGCGACTCGAACATCTTCTCGTGGATCAGGACCATGCCGGTGCACTGGGTCG
>CAMLHT010000117.1 GCA_946479895.1 uncultured Gemmatimonadota bacterium
GTAAATGCTGTTTCTGTCCCTGAAGTTGCCGCCTATGGCCGAAGACGCGTCATCATCCTCGGGAAGGCGCTCGCCTCGCGGATATGCTGCAGCCCGCAGATCCACGCAACCGTCCGCTCCAGGCCGAGGCCGAAGCCCGAGTGCACGAAGGTGCCGTACTTCCGCAGGTCGAGATACCAGTCGTACGCGTCCATCGGCAGGCCTTCTTCCCGGATCCGGTGCACGAGCTTGTCGTAATCGTCCTCGCGCTGCGAGCCGCCGATGATCTCGCCGTAGCCCTCCGGCGCCAGGCAGTCGTCGCAGAGGACGGTGCGCGGGTCGGCCGGATTCTCCTTCATATAGAAAGCCTTCGCTTCCTTCGGGTAGTTCATCACGAACACCGGTCGGTCGTAGTCGGCGACGATCAGCGCCTCGTCCTCCGCGCCCAGGTCCTCGCCCCACTTCGTCTCGCTGCCCTTCTTCTTCAGGAGCTCGATGGCGTCGGTGTAGTCGAGGCGGTGGAAGGGCGCCTTCACGTTCTGGAGCTTCGTCGTGTCGCGCTCGAGGATCTTCAGCGCGTCGCCGCAGCGCTCGAGCACGCGCTGGACGATGAACGAGACGAAGTCCTCCTGGAGCCGCATGTTGTCCGCGCTGTCGTTCCAGGCGACCTCCGGCTCGATCATCCAGAACTCGGTGAGGTGCCGGCGCGTCTTCGACTTCTCGGCGCGGAACGTCGGGCCGAAGGTGTAGATCTTCCCGAATGCCGCGGCCGCCGCCTCGCCATAGAGCTGGCCGGTCTGCGCGAGGTACGCGTTCCCCTCGTCGAAGTATTCCGTCGAGAAGAGGCCGCTGCGCTCGCCGATGGCTGCCGTGAGGATGGGAGTGTCCACCCGGAGGAAGCCGCGCTGGTAGAAGAAATCGTGGATCGCCTGCTCGACCTCGTTGCGGACGACGAAGATCGCGCGCTGGCGATTGCTCCGCAGCCACAGGTGCCGGTTGTCGAGCAGGAAGTCGATGCCATGCTCCTTCGGCTGGATCGGATAGTCGATCGGGCTGGCGCCGATGATGGAGAGGCTCGTGGCGCCGATCTCGTAGCCGCCCGGCGCCCGGGGCTCGGCCTTCACCTCGCCGGTCACCGACACGGAAGCTTCGGTGGTGAGCTCACCGAACGCGGCCCACACTTCCGGTGTGACCTGCGACTTCACCAGGACGGCCTGAAGGATTCCCGTCCCGTCCCGGATCACCGCGAAGGCTACCTTTCCCGAGGAACGTACATGGGTCACCCACCCGCGAACGGTGGCGGTCTTCCCGACATGGTCGTGCAGCTCGGCGATTCGAAGCGAGGGGGCGGTCATCCGTGCGAAGTGGTATAAAGTGTGGAGGGGCAAGGTATTGGAAGCCGGCCGCTCCGGGCAACGGAGGCGAGCCTTCTGGCTACCGGACTCGCCCGCTATTTGCAATTGTCCCGATAGCTTCGCCCCTGATCCCCTGCAATGACACTACGCTCCAGGCTCGCGCTCGGACTCGTCACGATCGCGATCATCCTGGTCATACCACTCCTGATGGCGGTGCAGTCGCTCGACCGGCTGTACGGGGAGGCGCGCGGCCTCCAGCGTCAGGAATTCGCCGCATCCCTGCTCCTGGGCCGGTTGCGCGAGGGTCTCTTCGACCTGCGCCAGATGGAGATCCGGCTGCTCTTCGTCCACGACTCGGCGTCGCGCAACGCGATCGCCGGCCAGATCGACGAGGTCCGGATCCTCACCGACTCCCTGGAGCACTATCGGCTGAGTGATGCCGCCTCGAACGTCCGCCGCGCCGTCGGGGAGATCGCCCGGTGGGGCCCCGCGGAGTATCAGGCGGCGCTGAGCGGCCGCACCGACGTCGCCGATACCATTTCCGCCCGCTACCTGGTCCCCGCCCTCGACTCGGCGGATGCCGGCGTCCGGATCGCCGAGAGCGACCTGCGGGAGCGGACCCTGGTCCGGATCGACCGGGCGGCGCAGGCCATCGACCAGACCCGGACCGCGGCGCTGCTCGGGATGGCGCTCGCCCTGGCTCTCGCGGCCGGTATCGCCATCTGGCTCTTCCGGTTCATCACCAAGCCGGTCACGGCGCTCGAGGCGGGCATGCGGGCCGTGGCCGACGGGCAGCTCGACCATGAGCTCAAGTACGACAGCCGGCGGCCGCACGAGTTCGGCCGCCTCGCCCGCAGCTTCGAGCAGATGGCCCAGCAGCTCTCGGAGCTCGACAAGCTGAAGGCGGAATTCGTCTCCGTTGCGTCCCACGAGCTCAAGACGCCGATCAACGTCGTCATTGGCTACCTCCAGCTGCTCGAGGAGGGCATCTACGGCCCGCTGACCCCCAAGCAGATGGAGATCCACAAGACCCTCGGCATGCAGATGGTCCAGCTCCAGCGGCTCACGCAGCAGCTGCTCGACGTCAGCCGCTTCGAGGCGGGCGGGGGCCGCGTCGAGCCCAGGTCGATGGACCTGCCGAAGATGCTGGAGGAGCTGGAGCGCGCCTTCGCCGTGCTCGCCCACCAGCGCGGCGTCGAGTTCCGGGTGAAGCATGGCCCCGACCTCCCCGCCGAGGTCACCTGGGACAAGGATCGAATCAATGAGGTCCTGGGTAACCTCCTTTCGAACGCCTTCAAGTTCACACGGCAGGGCGGAGAGGTCACACTGACGGTCGAGAATGCCGGGAACAACATTGTGATGGAGGTCCGCGATACCGGCGCCGGCATTCCCAAGGAGCAGCTTTCGCGGGTATTCGAGAAGTTCTATCAAGCCGATAATCAGGGTTCCGCTTCGGCCGCCGGGACGGGCTTGGGTCTTGCGATTGTAAAGGGCATCGTCGAGGCCCATGGCGGCCATATCCGTTGCGAGAGTCAGGTCGGTGTGGGCACGACGTTCATCATCGAGCTTCCGAAAACCGTCCGACGCCGGTCCATGTCGAATCCTCGGCCCATGCCGACACCCATGAAGAAGAGGTTCGCGAAGTGAGCCCCATTCTTCGCCTGGCCTGCCTCGCCCTGATGCTTGGCGCGAGCGGCTGCATCTCCGTCACGACGCCGCGGTTCATGCTGCCGGCGCCGGAGCGGGAGTGGCCGAAGTCGCTCGAGCGCGCCCGGTCGCTGGCCTCGCAGGGGAACGTCGTCGCCGCCGATTCGGTTCTCGCCGCGCACGCGTCGCGGTACCCGGGCACCCCCGGCGCGACCGAGTCGTACTACTGGCGCTCGTTGTTCCTCGTCCAGTCGGGAGCGGCGCCGTCGCCGGGCCCATCCATGCTGCTCGACCTGTATCTCCGCGAGCGGGACGTGGATCATCGGATCGAGGCGGAAGCGCTCATGCGGGCGGCGCGGCGCGTCGATTCCCTCGGCAAGGCGACGTCGACGCTGGCCTCGAAGGTCCAGGAATCGAGCGGCGAGGTGGCGGCCGCCGCGAACAAGGCCGCCGACGCGAAGGCCGACGTCAAGGCGGTCACGGCCGAGACGAAGGATCAGGACGCGGAGATCAAGCGGCTCCGTGCCGAGCTCGCGGCGTCGAAGGAAGAGCTGGAGCGCATCAAGAAGCGCCTGGCCGAGCCGCCGAAGAAGCCGCCCAGGGCGTAGTGGAAGGGGGAGTGAGAATGGAGGCGCATACCTGTCAGACGACGTAGACGGGGATTGCAGACTCCCTAAGGCCATTTCCCTCCTTCTGGAACCCCCACCCAGTCCGCGTCGTCTGCGCGTGTCCGTGTCGTCTGCGTCGCAGTGAGGGGTTCGTGGCGGGACAACCGGCTGACGTTCCGGGACGGAACTGCGACGCAGACGATGCAGACGAGGATCGCCAGACTCCTTCCTCAGGGATCCGGGGTACAGCCATCCCCCCTCAGGGAAACGACACCCCACCCAGTCCGCGTCGTCTGCGTATGTCCGTGTCGTCTGCGTCGCAGTGACACTCTCGCTAGCCTGTCTTGAACATCTCCATCGCGCGCGAATAGCGCTCGCTGAGCGTCTTCAGGATTCCGAGGTTCTTCGGCTGCGTCAGCTCGGGATCCGCGGCCAGCACCTTCTCCGCCGCGAGGCGTGCCTGCTCGCTCAGTGCCTCGTCGCGGATCGGATCGGCCACGCGGAACGTCGGCACGCCGCTCTGCCTCTCGCCGAAGAGGTCGCCCATGCCGCGCAGCCGCAGGTCGGCCCGCGCGATCTCGAAGCCGTCCTCGGTGTTGACGAACACCTGGAGCCGGGCGCCGGCCTCCGGGCTCACGTCGCCCAGCAGGATGCAGTACGACTGCTCCGCCCCGCGCCCCACCCTTCCCCGAAGCTGGTGCAGCTGCGACAGCCCGAAGCGCTCGGGATGCTCGATGACCATCACCGTCGCGTTGGGAACGTCGATCCCGACCTCGATCACCGTCGTCGCCACGAGGACGTCGATGGCCCCGTCGCGGAACGCGCGCATGGTCGCGTCGCGCTCCTCGGCGGGAATGCGGCCGTGGAGGAGGCCGATGCGCCTTCCACTGAGAACCCCGGCGCGGATCTGCTCGAACATCGTCGTCGCCGCCTTGAGGTCGGTCTTCTCGGACTCCTCGATGACCGGGTAGACGACGTAGACCTGCCGGCCCTTCTCGATCTCGCGGTCGAGGAAGGAGAACACCCGCTGCCGCGCCGACTCGCGGCGCATGGCCGTCTGGATCGGCTGCCGGCCCGGCGGCCGCTCGTCGAGGATGGAGAGGTCGAGATCACCGTACAGCGTCAGCGCGAGCGAGCGGGGGATCGGCGTGGCCGTCATCAGTAGCACGTCCGGCGCCTCACCCTTCGCCGCCAGGGTCTTGCGCTGCTCGACGCCGAACCGGTGCTGCTCGTCGATCGCGACGAATCCCAGCTTCGCGAACTGCGTCGCCTCCTGCACGAGCGCGTGCGTGCCGACGGCGAGCACCGGCTCCACCGACGCCAGCTTCGACGCGATCTCCCGCCGCGCCTTCGTCCCCGCGCTGCCCGTGACGAGGACGGGTGCGATGCCGAGCGGCTCGAGCAGCTTCGTCATGCCGCGCGCGTGCTGCTCGGCGAGCAGCTCCGTCGGGGCCATGATCGCGGCCTGATAGCCGTTCTCCATCGCGACGAGGGCCGCGAACAGCCCGACGATCGTCTTGCCGCTGCCGACGTCGCCCTGGAGCAGGCGGTGCATCCGCCGCTCGCTGCTCATGTCGGCGATGATTTCACGGATCGCCCGCACCTGCGCGCCGGTCAGCTCGAAGGGCAGCGATTCACGCAGCTTCGTCGTCAGCGTCCGGCGGTTCTCGAACCGGATGCCCTTGCGGACTTCGCGGGCGAGGCGCTTGGCGCGCTGGTGCAGCAGGTGTACGAAGAACAGCTCCTCGAACGCCAGGCGTGATCGCCCGCGCATCGCCTCGGCGATCGATTGCGGGCGGTGCACCATGCGCAGCGCCTCGCCGATCGCCGGGACGTCCACCTCCGCGAGCAGGTCCTTCGGCAGGTACTCCTCGACCTGCGCCAGCAGCGGATCCAGGTTCGCGTCGAGGATGGCGCGAATGACCTTGAACGACAGGCCCTCGGTCGCCGGATAGACCGAGAGCACGCGCCCCTGGCCTTCGTCGGTGTCCTCGCCGCCGAGATTGACGAATTCCCGTGGCTGGAGCTGGCGGCCATGGAAGAATCGCACGGTGCCCGAGACGAGGAGGAGGTCGCCCTTGTCGATGCTCCGGTCGAGGAACGGCTGCCCCGGCCACCCCACCTCGATCATCCCGCTGTCGTCCTTCAGCACCGCCTGGAAGACGCGGAGCCCCTTTCGCGTCGGAATGACGCCCTTCGAGATCACCCGCCCGATGACGGTCCCCTGCATCCCGGCCTCGAGCGAGGAGATCGGCGAGACGGTCGACGCGTCCTCGTACCGGTGCGGGATGTGGAACAGCAGGTCGCCGGCGGTGATGACCCCCAGCTTGCGCAGCGCGTTGGCGCGGGCCGGCCCCACACCCTTGAGGTACGTGGCCGGCGTATCGAGTCGTATTCTCGGCGCGGGGGCTTTCATGACATGCTGTCATCCTGAGCGCAGCGAGGGATCTGCTTCTCATCGAACGAAAGCAGATCTCTCGCTGCGCTCCGGATGACGTCAGGACGTGAGCTCACGCGCGAACTCGTCCGCATCGAAGACTTCCAGGTCTTCCGCCTGTTCGCCCGTGCCGAGGAATTTCACGGGCACGTCGATCGCCTCGTGGACGGCCACCACCACTCCGCCCTTCGCCGTGCCGTCCAGCTTCGTCACCACGAGGCCCGTCACGGGAACAGCCCCGGAGAACACTTTCGCCTGCTGCACGGCGTTCTGGCCGATCGTCCCGTCGAGCACCAGCAGCGTCTCGTGCGGCGCGCCCGGCAGGCGCTTCGTCACGACCCGGGCGACCTTCTTCAGCTCGTCCATCAATCCGCCACTGGTGTGGAGGCGGCCGGCGGTGTCGATGATCAGCGTGTCGACGCCGCGGGCGATGGCCGCGTCGATCGCATCGAACGCGACGGCGGCGGGATCCGCGCCCTGCGTCGCGCCGATGAACTCGGCGCCGGTCCGCTGCGACCAGACCCGCAGCTGGTCGATCGCGCCCGCCCGGAAGGTGTCGGCCGCCGCGACCATCACCCGCTGCCCGCCCTTCGCGAGCCGGCTCGCGAGCTTCCCGATGAACGTCGTCTTGCCGGCGCCATTGACACCGATGATGAGGATGACGGTCGGCTTCGTCGCGCTCCGGAGGAGCTGGACGTCGCTGCGGCCCGCGCGCAACGCCGCGCCGATGCCTTCCGACAGCGCCCGCCGGAAATCCTCATCGGTCTTCACCTCGCCGCGCGCCGCGCGGCGGCGGACCTCGTCGACGAGCCGCATGGTGACCGGCACGCCGAAATCCGACTCCAGCAGCAGCTGCTCGAGCGCCTCCAGCGATCCCTCCGACACGCCGCCGCGCACGAGCACGCCGACGTCGAGCAGCGCGACGTCCTTGACCCGCTCCCACAGCGACCGCTTCGGGGCGTCCGTCTTCTTGAACAACCTTCCCATGCATTACCTCAGCTAAGTCATCCTGAGCGAAGCGAGGGATCTGCTTCAGGTCCATCAACAAAGCAGATCCCTCGTCGCTTCGCGACTCAGGATGACGGGTTCATCTCAGTCCGATCTTCCTTCTCACCAGCCACTCCCCGCAGAGCGCGCCGATGATGATCGCATAGATCCACGCGTGATCCCGCAACCGCGGCGGGGCGCCGGCAGGAACTCCACCGCGGACCGGCCCACCGCGCACCTTCACCTCGCGCGGCAGCCATTCCGCCGACGGATTCACCGCCAGCAGGGCTGTGCCACCCCTGACGAGCACGTCGTAGAGACCCTGCTCCATCGCCGGAGTCTCCATCACGGTGGCCCCAGCCGGGAAGCGGAGCACCAGTGAATCACTTCGCGCCGGTCCATTTCTGCGCCGCATGGTCACGGCGACCACCGAGTCCGCGGCTCCGCCGCGCCGCCAGCGGATCGGGTCTCCGGCGCGAAACGCCGCCGCGTCGGGAATGGCGGCACGTCTGTCGGCCCGCTCTCCGGCAAGCCAGTCGAAGATACCGCCCCAGAACGCGGCGAACGCGTCGGCCGAGGTGCCGCCCCGGAATTGCCACCGCCAGAAGCCGCTGCCGACGACCGTCAGCGAGCGCCGCGGCGTATCGTGCCCGCTCACCAGGGCCCGCGTCGGTCCCGAGCGGCCTTCGCTCACCTGCAGCGCCGTCCAGCTCCCTGTCGGTACTGGCCCGGCCGCGAGCAGCGGCGGCAGGCTGTCCCACGCCACGCCGCCGAATGCCGGTGTCAGGGGCGAAGTCGGCGTGCCTGTCACGTACCATTCCGAGGCCGTGTCCGTTACCGGGACGATCAGCGCGTAAGGAGCCGCCGTCGCCGCCGCCGGAGCCCCGAACACGCCGGTGTCACCATGGATGATCGCGATCGGCGCGTCGCGGAAGGCAGCGCGCACCTCCGATTCGGCGACCGGCGAGAGGGTGCCGTCCACGCGCCAGACGCCTGGCGCCACCCGCAGGAAGCCCCGCGCCGGCAGGGCGAGGGCGCCGCGGAGCAGCCCGATCGCGGCGCGGGAGTCGAAGTCCGGCGTCGTCGAAACGAACACCGCGCTCGCCGACCGCGACCGATCCACCGCGAGGGTCATCGTGTCGTTCCGGGCGACCACATCGCCCGCGGCGGCCAGCACGACCTGCGCGACCGCGGGGCCGGCCGGGCCCGCGATGGCGATCCGGGTCTCGAGAGACCGGGTGCCGAAGGGCGGAAGCGGCTCGAAGGGAACGCGCGCGATCTCGCGGCCATCCACGCGGATCGACGCCGTACCGGCGCCGCTGCCCGCGGCGCCACCGACGATCACGATGCGGCCGGTGACCGTGTCGCCGGAGACGACCGCGCGCGGGAGCTCGACCGCCGAGACAGCCGCATCGGACTGGCCCGCGCGCGGCAGCACCACGATCCGCGATCCGGCGGGCAGCGCCGCGCCTGCATCCGGATCTCCCAGCTCGCCGTCGGTGACCACGAGAACCGGATGTCCCGATGCCAGGGCCCGGTCGGCGACCGGCCTCAGGTCGGAGCGGTTGTCCGCGGCGTTCGCGGGAATCGCCCCGGCGCGCACGGAGTCGCCGAAAAGCAGGGTCGTATCCGTTCTCGCGGCACGCACAGAATCGAGCGCCGCGCGCCAGAGGGCCCCGTCGCCGCGCTGCATGCTCTGCGAGGCGTCGAGCGCAGCCCACATCGAGATCGGTCGCGGGGTGCCCGTCGGCGCGTCGAGCAGCAGGGCGACGACGAGGAGGACGGCCAGAAAGCGCAGCGCCGTCGCCGCGAGAGCGAGCGGCCCGCGATGCGTCCGGCGCCATCCGTATTGTAGAAGCGCGAACCCCACGCCCGCGCCGACCGCGACGAGCCAGGGCGACATGACCGAAAGCTAGTAACCCCGGGGATGAGCGACGGGCTTCATCCCCGCCCTTCGCGGCTAGTGGGAGCCGAGGGCCGCCAGGGTCGTCGCGGTGTCGACGTCGATGGTCTCGAGCTTCGACAGCAGCTGGTCGCGCAGCGCCTGGAACGCGCTCGTTTCACTCCTCGCGATGGGCGTGCCGGTCGACTTCCCGAAGGCGGTGAGCGAATTCCGCTGCTCGCCGTTGACGAGCACCTCGAAGTGGAGGTGCGGGCCGGTGGCGAGGCCGGTATGGCCGACCCTGCCGATGGGCTGCTCGATCTTCACCCGCGCGCCTGGACGGATGCCGTCGAGGATCTTGCTCAGGTGGCCGTAGCGGGTGACGTAGCCGTTCGCGTGCCGGATCTGGACGAGGTTGCCGTAGCCCGCGTTCCACCCGGCCCCGATCACGACACCGTCGCCGATCGCCTTCACCGGCGTGCCCTCGCTCGCGGCGAAGTCGGTGCCCTTGTGCGCGCGCGTGTACCCGAGGATCGGGTGACGGCGCGATCCGAACGTGCTCGAGATGCGGCGGAAGTCCACGGGATACTTCATGAACGCGGCCCGCATGGACTTGCCCGCTTCGTCGAAGTAGTCGCCGCCGGTGCTGCTCAGGAAGCGGACGGCCGTGAGCTTGGATCCCGAGAGGGAGAACGTCGAGGCGATGACGTTCCCGATCCGGACCGCCCCCGTCGGGGACGTGGAGCGCTCGGCCATCACCTTGAACCGGTCGCCCTTCTGGAGCTCGCGGGTCATGTCGATCTTGTAGCCGTAGACGTGCTGTGCCATCTCGACCGTCAGCTCATCCCGCGCGTACTTGGGCAGGAACGCCTGGGCCGCGGCATCGATGGCGGCGTAGAGATTGGACTGGATCGTCCCGGCGACCACGATGGTGTCGGTCGCCCACGGGATCATCTCCTCGGCGCCCGTCCACTCGGTGCCGTCGCGCTTGATGCGAACGAGCTTGTCGCCGTTCAGCTGGAGGATGACCTCCGACGGCGTGGAGTCCGCGGCGGCGGTGCGGATCTCGACCTGCATGCCCGCCGGGTGCTGGCGCGGATTGACGACGGCCGACGACGCGCGAATGGCGGCGATCGCGGCGGAGTCGGTCAGGCCGCCGCGCTTCAGCACACGCGCCAGGGTCTCCCCGCTGGCGAGGGTGTCGAAGCGCAGCTTCCATGACGGTGCAGCCGCCTGCGAGAACATCACGTCCGCGGGGCGGCTGTCGGGAAGAGCGGGAATGTAGGTGAGGGCGATCGCGGTGCCGAGAACGACGGCGCCGTAGGCGATCGCACGTATGTAGCCGAACCTCAATCCATCTGTCTCCGAATGAACGTCGGGATTTCCATGTCGCTCATTTCCTGAGACGACGTGCGCTCCCGATTGGTCACTGGAGGGGTCTGGGTCGGCTTGCCGATGCCCGTCACGCGGGCCGGCCGGTTGGAGGGCACGGGAAACGGGATGACCGGCGATCCCTTGGGCTGGACCAGCTGGGGGGCCGGCGGCGTGACCTGGGCCACACGATTGAACCCCGTCGCGATGACGGTGACGCGGATCTCACCCTGCATCGCCGGCTCGTGCACGGCGCCGAAGATGATCTCCGCCTCGTCGCCGACGGCGTCGTGGATGATCTCGTTGATCTGGTGGACTTCACCGAGCGTGAGGTCGGCGCCGCCGGTGATGTTCACCAGCACGCCCGTCGCGCCCGCAATGGAGACGTTGTCGAGCAGCGGCGAGGAGATCGCCTGCTGGGCGGCTTCCATCGCGCGGTTCTCGCCGCGGCCGATGCCCGTGCCCATGAGGGCCGAGCCGCCGTTCTGCATGACCGTCCGCACGTCGGCGAAGTCGACGTTGACGAGGCCGGTGACGCTGATCAGCGAGGAGATGCCCTGCGTCGCGTGCAGCAGGACCTCGTCGGCCTTCTTGAGGGCGTCCTGGAACGGGATGCCCTTGCCGACGACGGCGAGCAGCCGCTCGTTCGGCACGACGATCATCGTGTCGACGAACTTGCTCATCTCGGCGATGCCCTGCTCCGCCTGGCGCATGCGCTTCCGCCCCTCGAAGAGGAACGGCTTCGTCACGATGCCGACGGTCAGGGCGCTCTGCTCCTTGGCCAGCTCGGCGATCACGGGGGCCGAGCCGGTGCCGGTGCCGCCGCCCATGCCGCAGGTGATGAAGACGAGGTCCGCGCCG
>CAMLHT010000118.1 GCA_946479895.1 uncultured Gemmatimonadota bacterium
TTCTCGGGGACGATCGACAACATCGGCTACAGCATGGTCGCCGACGTGTACCTCCCGGCGCTGACCGCAGCCGTGAAGCGCTACGACAGCACGGGCGTGATGCCGCTCTATATGATCATGCTCGACCAGTACTTCTACGAGCCGAACGACGGCCGGCTGTGGATGACGATCCTCGAGAACCCGCTGGAGGCGTCGATGTCCACCGTGCGCGAGGATCCGGAGCGCGAGCGGCACCTGCTCGAGCGGCAACGCGAGCTCCGTGACGCCGTCGGGCGCTCGACGCGGCTCCAGGCGGAGAAGGCGCGCGGACTCGACCCGAAGGACGTCGTGAAGGTGCACGTCAACATCACGTTCCCGTCCGATTTCTCGTTCCGCAGCAGCCGGATCATCCCGCCGATCCCGTTCGCGCCTGACAACCTCATGCGCGACCACCGGAAGATCGTCTTCTACGACGTCAACGAGTCCGATCCGTATCGCGGCGCGATGATCCTGATGGGCGTCGGGATCGGCGAGCATTACGCCAGCCCGACGTGGGAGGATCGCGGCTACCGCATTCGCGGGCCGGCGACGCTCGAGGCACGCCGCGCGCTGCGGCGGACGCTCCAGCGCAACGGTTTGCCCGACGACAAGATCCCCCTGCCGCTTCGCGCGACCGCCATGCAGGCGGCGGAGCAGCGCGCGGACCGCGGGGACTACGTCGGTCGCGCATTACAGGTGCACAACGCCCCGGGGTTCGGTCCGAAGGAATCCTCCATCGGCCGCGCGGCGCTGTACAACCTCGCCTCTCCGGGGAGCACGATCATCGCGCCCGACCCGCTCTGGCTGAGCGAGACATGGGCGGGCATGCTCGCCGCGGCCGCCGCGCGCGGCAGCAAGGTGGTGATCATCGCCCCTGCCGTCGCCAACGCGCCGAGCCCGCAGGCTCCGCTCATGGCGCAGGCGCACGAGGTGGTCGCGAGGCTCCTCGAGCTCCAGAGGGCGATCATCGCGCAGTCGTCGAGCAACGACGGCGAGCTGCACGTCGGCCTCTACGCGGCGCAGGCCCAGGTGAACGATGCCGCCGGCCGCGCCCGCGAGGTCCGTGAGGGTCTCCAGCGGGCACCCTGGATCCGGTCCATCATCCCCTTCGACTCGGCGTCGCTCGCCGCGCTGGAGAACGTGACGAACGACGCCGCGGCCAGCGGGCAGAACGCGACGCGGCTCGCCCGCGACGAGGAGTACCGCCTGCCGCAACTGCACCAGAAGACGCAGCTCATCGCCCTGCCCGGTGCCATGGCGGCGCTGGTCCGGCTGCCCGGGTGGCGCGACGCGCTGGCCCAGTCCATCCGCGGTCAGGCGCAGCAGACGGCGAAGTTCACGGAGCAGCTCTCGTATACCACGCCGGACGTGGACACGGCGGCGATGCGGCGGAACGACGCGCTGCTCACGTCGTTCGAGCAGAGCCGGCCCGAGTCCGAGCGTTCACGCGTGAGCTTCTACTTCAGCGTCGGGACCCAGAACCAGGATCCGCGCGGGCTGGCCTCGGACGGCGAGGCGAGCGTGATCGTCTCCGGGTTCCACGCGGCGGCGGGCGTGGTGGACCTGTACAACGTGATGGCGCGGAGCCGGTGGATCACCACGCAGGCGGAGCTGGATCAGTACATCCCACCGCCATCGGGGTTCATGCGATGGCTGCTGCGGTGGATCAAGGCAACGCTCTGACGTGACCGGGGAGCCGGGCGCTCGCCGCTCGGCTCGCTTCAGCGCCCGCGTCGTCGCGCGTGCGCTGGCTCCGGGGTCCGATCCCTACGCGCTGGCCGGGTGGGCGTCCGTATGCGTCCTCAGCCAGAACTCGGCCTCCTCGGGATCCCGGAAGACCGCCATCCGCAGGCCCGCGGTATCCACCAGCGAGGCGAGAAACCGGCCGAGGGCGTAGTGCTTGTCGTTGGAGACGATGAAGGCCGTTCCGCAGCGGAAGGCGGCCCGCAGGCGGATGAACTCGAAGGCCATGTCCTTGAGCTCGAGGACGCTCGGGAAGTAGTCCATCTCCCTGACGTCCACCAGGCACCCGCACTGATTGTGCGCCAGGTCGCCGGCGACGGCCCGGATGGTGTGGATCGCCTCGTCGAGGGTGACTACACCAACGCCGCGCACATCAGCGAAATTCCGCTGCGGATCCATGGTGTATGTCAGTGGCATCGTCCGGCATCCTCGCCCGTGTTCTTCACTCACGACTACTCATGAAAATAGCAACATCGGTGTTGGTGGTCGCGTTGATCGCGGCGAGCGGGCAATCGTCGGGCCATCCGTTCGACGCGAGCCGGATTGTCCCGGGCATCGACTCGTTCGCGATCGTGATGCCCGTCACAGGACGGACGGCCGGCCACGTCGTGCAGACCATCGCGCGCGACGGTGGAAACATCCGTATCGCCGTGGACTACGACCTCGGCCCTGCGGTGCAGCGGGTGGAGATGATGATGAATGGCAGCACGCTGGCGCCGATCGCCCACTGGGAAGGGCTGACGCGTCGCGGCCGCGGCGACACGCGCGGCGAAGTGCATTTCACGAATGGTCGGGCGAAGGGTGCGTACATCCTGTCGCGAGGGGTGATCGACATCCCCATCGACACGGGGATCGTGGACGACGACGCATCGACGGCGCTACTCGCGGCGCTGCCGCTCGACACGGGACGCGCCTTCACGTTCCGCACGTTCGCGAGCCCGGGGCAGGTCGAGATCACGCGCGCCACGGTGGGCGGCATCGACACGGTGAGCGTTCCTGCCGGACGATTCGAGGTTTATCGGGTGAATGTGATGGCCCGGGACACGTCCACCGTGTTCATCTCGAGGGCGGCGCCGTACCGGGTCGTGCTCGTGAGACTGGCCGACGGGTCGCAGGAGATGAGACTGATCAACCGAACCGGGTCACGGTAAGGCGTCCGCAACAGCGTCGTCAGGGGGGACACGCGGATCAGGCGGATCCGGCGAATCGCCGCGGATTGGAGCCGGCCTGGTGGAGATGATCCGGTGGAACTTCGCTTCCGGACCGAAATGCAGGAGCAGTCCCAGCTCCAGACCGGTGCCCCGCAGGTAGCTGAGGAGCTGGCGGTGAGCGGCGTGAGCCAGGTCGTGGGTCGATTTCACCTCGATCACGACCTTTTCATCGACGATCATGTCGAGCCGCTGGACGCCGATGATGTCTCCCTGGAACCATACGTGCGCCATCACCTCCCGCTCGACGGTGTGGCCGCGCTTCCGAAGCAGCCGCGCCATCGCTTCTGTGTAAATGGCCTCGAGGAATCCGTATCGCAGCTCGTTGTACGCCTCGTAGAACGCCGAGATGATGGACCCGGTCAATTCCCTGTGGAGCAGCTCGATCCTGGTTTCGGTCATGGTCACCCTTGGGCAGTTGGCCCGCGAAGATTCGCCGGACCCGCTGGATCCGCGTGACCATCCTGTTTCCTTCCGTACCCCCGGAGCGCGGATTGCGCTGGCCATCGCGGACGATCCAACGCTGGTGATCCGCCCGTCCGTATTGGATGCATCCTCTCCGGATGACTAGAATCCCATCGTGACTTCCACACACGCGCCGGCGCCTGACAGGCTCTCGACATCGTCCTTCCCGGAGGCCGCCTCCCTCGCCACCCGGCTCTCGGCCGAGGTGGAAAAGGTGATCCTTGGCCAGCCGCAGGTCGTCCGCGAAGTACTCATCTGCCTCTTCGCCGGCGGGCATTGCCTGCTCCGCGGCGTGCCGGGGCTCGCGAAGACGCTCCTGATCAAGACGCTCGCCGATTCGGTCCAGCTCCGGTTCAACCGCATCCAGTTCACGCCCGACCTGATGCCCTCCGACATCCTCGGCACCGAGGTGATCGAGGAGGACGTGGCCACCGGGAAGCGCAGCGTGCGGTTCATCCCGGGGCCGATCTTCGCCAACATCATCCTCGCCGACGAGATCAACCGGACGCCGCCCCGCACCCAGGCGGCCCTGCTCGAGGCGATGCAGGAGTACCAGGTGACGGTCGGCGGCGTGCGCTACCCGCTCGACCGCCCGCTCTTCGTGCTCGCGACGGAGAACCCGATCGAGCAGGAAGGCACGCATCCCCTGCCCGAGGCGCAGCTCGACCGGTTCATGCTCAACGTGGTCATCCACTATCCGCGCGTGGAGGACGAGCGGCGGATCCTGGCCGAGACGACGACGGGGCGCGATGCGGTGGTGAGCAAGGTGGCCGACGGGGCGCAGCTCGAGGCCGCTCGGATGCTCGTGCGCGACCTGCCGGCCGCGTCGAACGTGGTGGACTACGCGCTGCGAATCATCCGCGCCACCCGGCCCGCCGACGACTCGGCGCCGGCGGCAGTGAAGGACTGGGTCCGCTGGGGCGCCGGCCCGCGCGCCGGCCAGGCCCTCATCCTCGGCGCCAAGGCCGCAGCGCTGCTCGACGGTCGCGCGGTGCCGTCACCGGAGGACGTGCGGAGCGTCGCCCTGCCGGTGCTGCGGCATCGGGTGCTCGTCAACTTCCAGGCGGAAGCGGACGGGATCGATGCGGACCAGGTGATCGGCAGGCTGCTGGAGACGGTGAGGATCTAGCCCGCTCTCATCCCGAGCGGGTTTACGGCCGCGCGATCACCCCGTACGACGGGGTCTGGCCCGGCACCGGCTTCGTGATCCACACTCTCGCGCCGTTCATGCCGAGCAGCTCCCGCGGCGCATCGGTGATCTCGCGGCGCGACCCCGAGCTCGCCCGCAGGTAGGCCTTCCCGGCGTCGACGACGACGATCCCGTCGTCGACCGCGACGCCGTTCGCCCGGCGGACCTCGAACGCGTCGACGCTGAAGCCGTCCACCTGCCGGCGCCCGGAGACCCATACTTCGGTCCCGTTCACCGAGCGCATGATGGGCGCGAACGGCCCCACGATACGCAGCGACTGGCCCCCGGCCGACGGGCGGATGCTCATCCACGTCGCCGGATCGGCACCGACTTCGGCGACGACGCCCGTCAGGGTGTCGACGGCAGCGGCGGAGCTCGCGCCGGCGCCGGAGTTCGACTGCGCGGGCGCGCAGGCGACGACCGCCGCGACGCAGAGGGATGACGCGATGATGTGTCTCATTGGACTCGCACGATCGTGATGCGCAGCTCCGCCGGCGCCGCGGCTGTCCCGGTCTGGGCCTTCAGTTCGAGGAGCTGCTTGGCTGCTGCGGTCCCACTCAGTTCGATGACGGCGCTGGTTCCCGGTCTCACGGCCGCATCGACCGTGAATGTGCCGAACGTTCGCCCATACGGATTCAGTGGCCACGCAGACCATGTCGCGCTCGGGAAATCGGCCTTGTACTTGGAAAACACGTCCCGGAAGTTCCAGCTCAACTGCGCCATCCGGCCCGAGGCCGGCGTGGTCGTCGCCGGTGTCCATCCCGGGTAGTCGTCGAGCACATTCGCCATCGTCCATTCGGGCACCATTTCGGCGAACGTACGCCCCGTCCTCGCCTCGAGATTCGGCACCCCGCTCAGACTCGCTTCCTGAGTGAGCGCCTTCAGGAAGGTGGCCTCAGGAGTCGATGACTGATCTAGCGCCCAACGCACGAGCGACCATCCGGTTGCGTAGAAGGAGAAATCGCTGTCGTCGATGCGCCCGATCGGGGAGTAGTTCTCGGGCTGATTATACCACTTCGGCGCCAGCTCTTCGAAGACACGCACGATTCCGCGTGGCCTTCCGGCACAGGCGGGCCATCCATCGAGCCGCACCCCGCAGTAAGGACCCTTATTGGTCGTGTTGCCATACGGAATGTTCGACTTCTGCGTGAACGAGTAGACTGCACGTTCATAAAGCTCTTCCGAAATCCGGGCAGTCGTTTCCTCCAGCCACGACGTCTCGAAGGGCGCATTCCTCGAGATTCGCTCCGCAAACGATACGATGTGCTTGACCTCGTGGATGATCGTGCCACGCATCGTCCACCGCCATTTCGGGGGGCTCAACTCCCGGTTGGGACCTTCCGCCGTGGCCGTCGTTCCAGGAATCCGCGGGGCAGTCGCATAGAAGTACTCGCCAAAGTTGCTCGTGGTGTTCGTAGTCGTGTTCCGGGCGACGAAGTCACAGCTCACGACGAAGCCGGCGAACTTGTTATCGAAGTTGACGTTCACCTTCGACGAGAACACCATCACGATCCGCTGGTTGTTGTCAGTCGTGGCGTCCTTCGCGAGGGGATTGCCGAAGTTGGTCTCGAGGATCGAGAACATCGTGTTGTCGAACTCCTGACCGATCAAGGCATAGGTGGTGTCGATCGTGCCGGCCATTGGGTTCGCGTTGTCCTCGACGATGATCGAGCGCGTCCCCACATAGGTGATCCGGCCCGTCATCGGGTACGGGTTCACGCAGATGCCGGCCGTATTCGTGATGTTCGGGATGTTCAGGCTCACCTGGTCCCCGACCACCGGCACCGCAATGCTGCGTGCGGCGCCGGGCTGCCGCCCGCCAAATCGTCCTCGATTCTCGTTGAGGAACCGGATGTTCTGATCGAGCAGCCGCATGTGCGCCTGGTCCGCGACATCCTCGCGCGTCATGAGCTGTGTGGTCGGACGGCGCCGCGCCGCATCATTATTGAGTTGCGGAACCGCAGCGGTCCGGCCCGCGGGCGACAATCCGCTCCCGCCGCTGCCGGCGGCACCGCGGAGCTGGAAGCTCGCTCCCGTCGTGGAATACGTCGAATTGACGTTCGATACAGCCACGTAGTACCGGCTCGTCCCGGTGTTCGACAGCTCGTTGCACCGCTGCTCACCCGCGGCCGTCACGATGAGCGACTGCCCCACGGCCAGGGTCCGCTGCGTCGCGACCTGGAGCGCCTTGGTCGTCGTCGCCGGCGTCGTCCCCGTCTGCGTCACCGAGATCGTCGCATCGTGCGTCGGCTCGCACGGCATCGCGGCCGGCACCGTTATCGTGAGCTGCGTCGCCGTCGCCGCGGTGACGGTCGTCGCGACGCCGTCTATGGTCACGATGTTCGACGCCGGGGTCGTGCTGAACCCGCTGCCGGTGATCGTCGCGCTGATGCCCGGCGTGAGCAGGGCCGGCGAGACGGAGGTCAGCGTGATGGCCGACGGCACGACGGCGGTCGCGGTGAAGGTCACCGGGCTCCCCGTGAGACCGGTGGAGGTCGCGGTCAGTGAGTTCGCTCCGGCCGAGGCGCCGAGCGTCCAGCTCCCGACGGTCGCGATCCCGCTGGCACTGGTGGTCTGCGTGGCCCCGGTGATCGATCCGCCCCCGGATGCCACGGCGAAGGTCACGGAAGTCCCGGCCACCGGGTTGCCACCGGCATCGGTCACAATCACCGACGGCGCCGTTGCCACCGCGGTACCCACGTTCGCGGTCTGCCCGTTGCCGGCATTCGGCGCGATGGTCTTCGCAGGACCGGCGATTGCCGTCGCGGTGAACGTGATCGGCCCGCCCGCGGTGCCGGCCGCCGTCGCCGTCAGCGTGTTCGCGCCGAGCGCGGTGCCCATCGTCCAGCTCCCGACCGTGGCCACGCCCGCGGAGTTCGTCGTCTGGGTCGTCCCCGTCGCGCTGCCGCCACCGGAGGCGACGGCGAACGTGACGCTGATGTTCGCGACGCCCGCTCCGCTCGAGTTGGCGACCTTCACCGACGGCGGAGTCGTCACCGCGGTCCCGACCGCGGCCTGCTGGCTATTGCCGCCGTTGACGCTGATCGTCGGAGTCGGAGGAGGCTGCGTCCCTCCCCCTCCACCGCCATCGCCGCCTCCGCCTCCACAGCTCAGGCTGAATCCGACGGCGAGAACGAGGGCGAAGCGCGACGTCGCGCGCAAATCCGGGCGTTGCATGGGGGGCCTGCTGGAGAGGGTAGGCCTGTGGGGAGGGCGCCATCAGCATCGCTCCCGGAGGAGTGCGGCACAAGGGCGCAACAGCCTACTTTCGCTCCGCCCGGAGTAAACAACGTTTTGTCGGGTCGCGCCTGACCACTCAGCGGCAGCCGCCTGCTCCCGTCAGCCGCCCCCGTCGCGGGATCGGACCGCGTGCACGTCGCGGAACCACGTCCCGTCCTTCAGCCGCAGCTGCCCGACGAGACTGTCGTGGCGAACGGCGAAGCGCCATTTCCCGTTCGGAATGCCGCAGGTGATGATGGCGCGTGCCGCGTTCAGCTCGCAGGCCAGGACGCCCATCTCCTCTTCGCGCCCCTCGACGATTTTCCGCGCGTCGACCGACAGGCTGTCGCGCGTCCTGAGGGCGATCCGGTAGACGACCACCTCGTCCCTGCAGGCCGACGGGCGCGCGACGCACACCGAAGACCCGCGCCACGTCCCGAGCGGGTTCGCATCCGGAGCGGCAATCAGCTGCGCCGACGCTCCCCGAGTGAACAGCGCGAGGCCAGCCAGGGCCAGGAGTCCAGGTCGCATGTATCTCGAAGATACGAGGCAGCGCGGAGAGCATCCAGCCACGAGGCTCGCGGCTCGTCAGCCCGGGGCTCACGTTGTACGTTCAGCCGTGCACCATCGCGATTCTGCCCTCTCGGCCTCCGTCGTCGCCGCCATCGACGATCTCGAGCTCGCGGCCCGCCTGGTCGTCGAGGGCCTCCGCGCCGGTGGGCATCGCAGCCCCTTCCACGGCTTCAGCGCCGACTTCCAGCAGCATCGCCCCTACCGGCCCGGCGATGACCTCAAGTATCTCGACTGGAAGATCCTCGCCCGCACCGACCGCCTCTACGCGAAGCAGTTCCGCGAGACGACCAGCATGTCCGTCATGCTCGTCCTCGACGCGAGCGGGTCGATGGCCTTCCCCGAGAAGGGCATCACGAAGTTCCGGTACGCCCAGGTGCTCGCCGCCGCACTCGCCTACCTGATCGCGTCGCAGGGCGACGCCGTCGGACTGATGACGTCCGTGGGTGAGAAGCTGACCTATCTCCCCGCACGGGGCGGCCGGCTGCACCTCCGCTCCCTCATCGCGCAGATCGACAAGCTGACGCCCGCCGGACGCTGGCAGCCGGACCGGGTCATCGGACGCGGGGCCGAGCTGCTCAAGCGGCGCGGCGCGATGCTCGTGATCTCCGACTTCTACGACGACGACGAGCTCGCGAGGCGCGAGCTCCGGCGCGTCGCGAGCCGCGGGCACGACGTCGCCGCCATCCAGGTCACGTCGCCCGCGGAGCGTGAGTTCCCCTTCCGCGGGGACTTCGAGTTCGAGGACATCGAGACGGGCGAGCGCCGCCTGGTGAACGCGAGCGCCATCGCCGCCGACTATCGCGCGGGCGTCGAGGAGTTCCTCGCCCGCTGGCGCGACTCGGCCCGCGCCGACGGCATCGACCACACGCTGATGTCGGTGGACGATCCGCCCGAGCAGGTGCTGCGGGAGTATCTCCTGCGCCGCGGCGCGCGGCACCAGTCGGACAACGCGGCGCGGCAGTTCAGCAAA
The DNA here is from genome assembly GCA_946479895.1 of uncultured Gemmatimonadota bacterium. The sequence goes on from CAMLHT010000118.1 coordinate 9,386, forward strand.
TGATCGGCAACCCGGTCGCCCTCCTCGGCCTCCTTGCCGTCCTCGTGCCGGTGATCATCCACCTGCTCGGCCGGCATCGCTCGCGCGTGCAGCGGTTCCCCACACTGCGCTTCATCACGCCGTCCCGGCTGATTCCCACCCGGCGGCGCCGGTTGAGCGACATCCCGCTGCTGCTCGTCCGCTGCGCGATCATCGCCTCGGCGGCAATCGCGTCGAGCCAGCCCTACCTCGCGTGCTTCGGCCGCGCTCCATCCCCGAGCCGGCCGAGCACGATCAATCGCGCGATCATCGTCGATACCTCGCTCAGCATGCGCCGCCGGTTCGCCGGCGGCGTGACCGCGCTGGACAGCGCGCGCCGCGTCGCCGAGGGGATGCGGAGCGCGGGAATCGTCTCGGTGAGTGAAGCCGCCGACCTGCGCACCGCCATCGGCGGCGCGTCCGCCTGGCTCGCCACCCGGCCGGGAATGCGCGAGATCGCAGTCCTCTCCGATTTCCAGCGGTCGGCCACGGATTCCCTCACGCTGGCTCGGATCCCCGCGACGATCGGCGTCGGCCTTATTCCCATCGCGCCGGGCGGGCCCGTGCTCGAGACGCCACGCGCGGCCGCCCGGCCGTCGCTGGTCTCGACTCCGGCGCAGCGTCCCATGGTGGATGCCGCCTGGCGCGCCGCCGGACTGGATGCGCCCGAGGATCCGGCCTCCGGCGTCACAATCATATATATGGGCTCGGACTCGGCTCGCCGTCTCCTCGAGCGGGCGACGACTCCCGACTCCTCGCTCCGGATGATGGTCGAGGCGCTCGCCCTGGATCCCGTCCTGCGCGAGGCCTCGCTCGCCACGCGACGCACCGGGGCGGCGCCCGACTCCCTCCTCACGATCGCCGCCGACGGCGATGGGCGGACGCTCATCGGCGCCGGGAAGCTGGATTCCCGGCTTGGAATCTTCGTGTTCGCCGATCCGGGCGGGCTGGCATCCGCAGCGCTCAGCCAGGCGCTGGAGAACGTGCTCTATCCCACGACGGCGGCCGCGGAGCTCGATACGGCCACGTTGAGCGAGACGACGCTCGCCCGATGGGAACGAGCGCCCTCTCCTTCGGCCGAAGGCATGGAGACGCCGTCCGACGGCCGCTGGTTCTGGATGCTCGGGCTGGCGCTGCTCGCCCTCGAGCAGTGGATGCGGACGCGCAAGCGCGCCGGCGGATCCGTCGCCACTCCGGGAGTCGGCGCGGTCGAAGACGCGAGAGCGGCATGAGCTCACACGCCGCCCTGACCGCATTCCTCGTCCGCGTGACGCGGCGACTCCGGATCATCGGCGCCCTCTACGGCGCCGCTGCCGGCATCCTCGGCGGATCGCTCGTCGCGCTTCTCCTCGACCCGCCTGCCGTGGACGTCCGGCTAGCGCTCCTCATCGGTGGCATCGCCGGAATCGTGGGCGGCGCCGCGATCGGCGCGTTGCTCACTCGCCGCATCATCGCCGCGCGTGAAGTCGAGCGACGCGCCCCCGGATGTCGCAACGTGATCCTCACCGCGACGGAGCTCATGGCGGCTCCGGAAATGACGAAGCCGTACGTCGCCGAGGTCGTGACCGCCGAAG
>CAMLHT010000119.1 GCA_946479895.1 uncultured Gemmatimonadota bacterium
CAGGAGAAGGCGACTCTGGGGGCACCAATCGCCGAGAGGTTCCATGCTATTGCACCAGGAAATCACCCAGACGATCATCGACTCGTTCTTCACGAGCTACAATCGCCTCGACTACGGGTTTCCGGAGGCGATCTATGCTGCCGCCATGCAGCGCGAGCTCGCCAAGGCGGGAATGCGAGTCGATCGCGAAGTCAACACGAACGTGTACTACGACGGGATCATTCTCGGGCGCTTCCGTCTCGATATGATCGTCGGAAAGGCGGTGGTGGTCGAGATCAAGACCGTCACCAGGCTCACCCCCGAATCTCAGCGCCAGCCCTTCAATTACCTGCGTGCCACGAATCTCGAGGTGGCCCTGCTGTTGAACTATGGCCCCCGGCCGGAGTTCAGGCGGTACATCTGCACCAGAGACCGCAAGCATGGAATCGACCTTCGGCAGGGCACCACTGCCCCGTTCCTCCCGGAACCGGGAGGGGATTGAGGGTCCACTTCCCCTCGATCGTCCCGCGCTCCATTTCTAAGGGGTCTCTCCACCCGGAGTTTCCCCATGCGTCGCTTACCCCTGCGTTCACTCGCGATCTTCCTCGTCGCCGGTGCCGCGTCCGCCCAGCAACCCCGCCAACAGGGCAACGTGGCCACCCCGGCGCCCGCGGCGATCGCCATCAAGCTCGATCAGTATCTCGACTGGGAGGACGTCCAGGCACCCGCCCTCTCCCCCGACGGCCGGCAGGTCATCTACGGCCGCCGGTGGGTGGACAAGATGTCGGACAGCTGGAAGACGTCCCTCTGGATCATGAACGTGGACGGGTCGCGCGCCCGCTTCCTCGTCAACGGATCGAATCCCCGATGGTCGCCGGACGGCACGCGCATCGCCTACACCGCGCCCGGCGAGCCCACCGGCACCCAGGTCTTCGTCCGCTGGATGGATGCCGAGGGCGCGGTCACCCAGCTCACGAGGCTGACCGAGTCGCCGAGCGGCATCGAGTGGTCGCCGGACGGAAAGTGGATCTCGTTCTCGATGTTCGTCCCGAAGCGCGATCCCTGGATGATCCCGATGCCGGCGGCGCCGCGCGGTGCCAAATGGACGGAGCCGCCGCGCGTCGTTCAGAAGCTCAACTACCGGCGTGACGGGTCCGGGTACGTCGAGGACGGCAACACGCACGTCTTCGTCGTCAGCGCCGACGGCGGCGGCACCGCGCGCCAGGTGACGTCGGGCGACTACAACCACGCCGCGGGGCAGTGGACGCCGGACGGCAAGGCACTGCTGTTCAGCGGCCTCCGCATCCCGAACGCCGAATACTCCTGGCGGCAGAGCGAGATCTACTCGGTCGACGTCGCCAGCGGCGACGTGCGTCAGTTGACGCGCCGCAACGGTCCGGACGCGAACCCGACGCCGAGCCCCGATGGAAAGCTCATCGCCTATACGGGCTACGACTCGACCAATGCCACCTGGATCGACTCGAAGCTCTACGTGATGAATGCCGACGGGTCGAACCCCCGAGTGATCTCCGGCAACCTCGATCGTTCGCCGTCCGGCCTGATGTGGGCGCACGACATGAGCGGCGTGTACTTCAACGCCGAGAGCGAGGGCAGCCGCAACCTGTATTTCGCCCCGCTCAATGGCGCCGTCCGCCAGGTCACCAGGGGCGCGATCGTGCTCTCGGTCACCGATATCGCGAAGAACGGGACGGCGGTGGGCACCATGTCGACCGGAACGCACCCGAACGACGTGGTGACGTTCAACATCGCCAATCCGCAGCCGACGTACGTCACCGCCGTCAACGACGACATCCTCTTCGGCAAGACCGTCGCGCCCGCCGAGGAGATCTGGTACACCTCCGTCGACGGCATGCGCATCCAGGGCTGGGTGGTGAAGCCGCCCAACTTCGACGCGCGCCGCAAGTATCCGCTGATCCTCGAAATCCACGGCGGCCCGCACTCGATGTACAACGTCGGGTTCAACTTCGCCCGGCAGGCCCAGGCGGGCGATGGCTACGTCGTCCTGTACACGAATCCCCGCGGATCGACCGGCTATGGCAGCGCCTTCGGCAACGCCATCAAGAACGCCTATCCGGGCAAGGACTTCGATGACCTGATGGCCGGCGTCGACACGGTGATCGGCCGCGGCTACATCGACGCGAACAACATGTTCGTCTATGGCTGCTCCGGCGGCGGCGTGCTGACGGCGTGGATCGTCGGCCACACCGATCGCTTCGCGGCGGCGTCGTCCAACTGCCCGGTCATCAACTGGATGAGCTTCGTCGGGACGACGGACGGCTCGTCCTGGTACAACAACTTCGAGAAGCGCCCCTGGGAGGATCCGAGCGAGCACCTCAAGCGCTCACCCCTCATGTACGTCGGCAACGTGAAGACGCCGACGATGCTGATGACGGGCGTCAACGACCTGCGCACGCCGATCTCGCAGACCGAGGAGTTCTACGAGGCGCTCAAGCTGCGGCAGGTGCCGACGGCGATGATCCGCTTCAACGACGAGTGGCATGGCACCAGCTCGAAGCCGTCGAACTACCTGCGTACCCAGCTCTACCTGAAGAGCTGGTTCCAGAAGTGGGAGAAGAAGCCGGCCGTCGTTCCGTAAGAAGGCATCGGGTTGTCATCCTGGGCGAGGCGAAGGAAGGATTCTCTCCTTCGCTCCGCCCAGGGTGACGACACCTTCTCTCCTCTATCCGTCGGTCCCCACATCCCCCTCGGGCGCCGGCTGGGCGTCGTCCGGTTGCTCGCTGCGGCGCTGCTCGCGCTCGGCCCTCTTGGCCTCCTTGCGAGCTTTCCGGTCCTGTTCCTTGCGGCGCTTTTCCTGGTCGTAGTTGGGCTTGCGAACCATTCGACTGTGGGATGAAGGGAAACTGTGTCTGAGGATAGTATCGGGTTTCCCCGGTGGGCGCCCTTGTCCGGCCTCTCCCTATTCCTCGGGACCGACTCGTCCCACTGATTACCGGCATGCTCCGATCGATTCCCGCTGGCCTCAGCCCGATCATTGGCCGTGAACCGGAAGTTCGCGCGGTTCGCGCACTGATCCGCGAGAACCGGCTCGTCGCGCTCACCGGCGCCGGCGGGAGCGGGAAGACGCGGCTTGCCTCGGAGATCGCCTCCCAGTCGGCCGCGGAATTCGAGGACGGGGCCGGGTGGGTCGAGCTGGCTCCGCTGGCCGACGCGGAGCTCCTTCCCACGCACCTCCTCGACGCGCTGCGGATCGAGCAGGGGGCCAAGCCTCCGCTCGATGCCCTGTGTGACACGCTGCGCGACCGCCACGCGCTGTTGGTGCTCGACAACTGCGAGCATCTCGTCGAGGCCTGCGCCGGACTCACGGCGCACCTGCTCCGCGAGTGCCCGCGCCTTCACATCCTCGTCACCACTCGCGAATCGCTTGGCGTCACGGGCGAGCGCGCCTGGTTGGTTCCGGGGCTGTCACTGCCCGCGGCGAGCGATCAGTCCGTCGAGAGCATCGAATCGGTGGCTGCCGTTCGGCTGTTCGTCGAGCGGGCGCAGGGAGCCCTGGCGTCCTTCCGGCTGACGGAAGACAACGTCGGTGCCGTCGCGCAGATCTGCCGCAGGCTCGACGGGCTTCCGCTGGCGATCGAGCTCGCGGCCGCCCGTGTGCGGACGCTGCCGCCCGGCGAGCTTGCCGGGCGCCTCGACGACGCCTTTCGAATCCTCACCGGAGGATCGCGGAACGCGGTGCCACGCCACCGCACGCTCCGTGAGGCAATCGAGTGGAGCTACGACCTCCTGTCGCAGCGCGAGCGAATCCTGCTCCAGCGCCTCTCGATGTTCGCCGGCGATTTCTCGCTCCAGGCCGCCGAGCAGGTCGGTGCCGACGGGGACCTCCCCGCGGAAGACATCCTCGACACCCTCGGGGCCCTCGTCGACAAGTCGCTGGTGCTCATGCGCGAGGAGGAGGGCACGGCGCGCTTCCAGCTGCTCGAGACCATCAGGCAATACGCGCGCGGGAGGCTCGAGGAATCCGGAGGATATCACCCGGTCTGCAGCCGCCACGCGATGACGTACCTCGAGCTCGCGGAGGAGGCGGCGCCTCACCTGATCACGCGCGAACGCCCGCAGTGGGTGAAGCGGATCTATCGTGAGCTCGACAACATTCGCGTCGCCCTCGCTTGCACGCGCGACGAGTCGGTCGAGACCCACCTCCGGTTCCTCGGCTGCCTCGGATGGTTCTGGTATTCGAGCGGCCACTGGTCCGAGGGACGGAAGTGGTTCGAGGGGGCGATCGCGCTTGCCGCTCCGGAGTCCGCCCGCCACGATCGCGCGCGCACGCTCCTGGGCGGTGGCGTGCTCGCGTCGCTACAGGGGCACACGGCCGTCGCGGTTCCCTGGCTCGAGGAGGGTGCGGCGCTCTTTCGGGCGTCCGGCGATGACTCGGGAGAGGCGTACGCGCTGGCCTACCTCGGCGTCGCGTGGGGGCTGATCGCGAACGAGCGGGCCGAAGAGCCGGCGCGACAGGCCCTCGCCTGGTTCCGCGGGTCGGGAGACCTCTACGGTCTTCGCCTCGCGCTCGTCGTCCTCTCGACGTACTGCGCGCAGAAGGGGCGTCTCGCCGAGGCGCGCGAGCTCGGTGAGGAAGGTGTCGCGGTTGCCCGCGCCTACGGCCTCGACCGCGAGCTTGCCATCGCGCTCCAGGTGCTCGCCGGCGTGAAGCTGGCCATCGGAGATCTCGCCGCCGCCGACGCACTCTTTCGCGAGTGCGTCGGCGCCCTTCGGCGCGACCCCTCCATCTTCTGGACCGCGCGCGCACTGCACATGCTCGCCCTCGTGCGGTTCAAGTCGGGCGACGCGGCTCGCGGCGCGTATCTCATGGGGGCAGCCGAAGTCGTCCGGGAAACCGTCGGCGCCCGCTTCTTCGGCTACGATCGGACGCAGATCGAGCCGGTCATGAACGAGGCGCGTCGCGCGGTGGGCAACGAGCGGTTCGAGGCCGAGTGGAAGGCGGGACGGCAGGCCCTTCTCGCCGACTTGCTCGAGGACCTCGCGCGCCCGACGGACGACGCGTCTCCGGCCGAGGTCCCGCCTCCGGCCGCGACCGAGCGAGCCGCCGCCATCGTGCCCCCGCTCGAGGTGCGCGCGCTCGGGACGCTCGAGATCCTCCGCGATGGAGTGCCGGTGCCCGAGGAGGCCTGGCGGTACGCCAGGCCGCGGGAGCTCCTGCTGTACCTGCTGGCGCATCCGGAGGGGCGCACGCGCGATCAGGTCGGCCTCGTCTTCTGGCCCGATGCCTCGCCCATGCAGGTGAAGAACAACTTCCACGTGATGCTGCACCATGTGCGAAAGTCGCTCGGACGCGCCGACCTGATCGAGTTCGACCGCAACCGATACATCGTGAGCTGGGCGCTCGGCGTGCGATTCGACGCGCGCGACTTCGAGGAGTCCGCCCGCGCGGGACTGCGCGCGGCGAAGTCGGCGCGCACGCCGATCGACCGTGAGGCGGCCATCGAGAAGGTCCGCGCGGCGCTCCCGCTCTATCGTGGCGAGTTCCTCGATGGTGAGGATGCCGGAGACTGGCATGTCGACATTCGCGACCGCCTGCGGCGGCTGTTCTGCGAGGCCGCGCTCGTGGTCGGTGACGACGCCCTCGAGCGTGGCGAGAACCCGGAAGCCGCCGAGCTTTTTTCGCGGATCGCCAGGATGGACGAGCTCAATGAGGCCGCGCATCGCAAGCTGATGGTCGCGCTGGCGAGGGGAGGCGCGCGGAACGAGGCGCTGCGCCACTATGACCGGCTTGCCGAGGTCCTTCGATCTGCTGCCGATACTGAGCCGGAGAAGGAAACAAAGGCCCTGTACGACAGGTTAAGACGCCCGGAAACGGTTTAAGCGACTTACGGCCGTCCCGTTAAGCGGTTTGCTAACCGGGCGTCCGGAGATTCTCCCGCGACTCGAGCCACCACCCTGGCGGCAGGCGCAATCGCACCACTCACGGAGAATCCACCCATGTCTGTCCTCAAGTTTCCCATCCGGGCCACCGCGCTGGCCCTGTTGCTTGCCGCCGCTTGCGGCGATCCCGCCGCGCCACCCATGCCGAAGCCGGTCGCTCACGTGATCGTCTCGCCCGCGTCGCGCACGGTGGAAATCGGAAGCCAGTTCTCGCTCGCCGTCACCCTCAAGTCGGCCACCGGCGAGCTACTCGATCGTCCCGTCACCTGGTCGTCCGAAGACGAAGCGGTGGCGACCGTGTCGGCGTCCGGTCTCGTGACGGCCATCGCCGCCGGCGACGTCGCCATCCGCGCCACGAGCGAAGCGCAGTTCGCCCGCGCGGTCATCACCATCGTGCCGATCCCGCCGGTGCCCGTCGCCGAGGTGCGGATCAGCGTGGACAACGAGGTCGTCCTCGCCTGGAATGGCGAGACACGTATCTCGGCGAAGGCGCTCGACGCGCAGGGCAATGAGCTGACGGGCCGCACGGTGACGTGGCAGAGCAACCGCACGAACGTCGTCACCGTGAACGATGGCGCGCTCCAGGCGATCAGCCCGGGGATCGCGACGATCACGGCGATGATCGAAGGCAAGGTCTCCTCCGTGGGCGTCCGCGTGCTCGACGCTCCGATCACGGCGGTGGCGATCGAGGGTCCAACCGGTCTCGAGGTCGGCGACGTCGTCGCCTTCGGCTCGAAGATCACTCGCGCCAACGGCCAGGTGACGTACGCCCCGGTTTCGTGGACGTCGAGCGCTCCGGGCATCATCCGGGTCGACAACCAGGACCTGTGGATGGCGACGCTCGAAGCCGTGGCCGAAGGCACGGCCACGATCACCATCACCCGCGATGGCGTGAGCGCGTCGCTGACCCTGCGCGTCACCCCGCGCACCACGGCCGACCTCATCTACAACCGCTGGTCGGGCACGGCCTCGGAGATCTTCACGCTCGGTCTCGCGGTGGACGGCGTCGCGCCGGTCAGGATCAACGCCGGCAACGTGTCGCGGGAAGCGTCGCCGTCGCCCGACGGGACGCAGCTCGTCTTCGCGATCTCCCAGCGCACCCCGATGGGCGAAATCCAGAACGATCTCTACATCGTCAACCGCAACGGCCTGAACATGCGCTGGCTGACGAGGACCGACGGGATCGAGGACCAGCCGAAGTGGAGCCCGGACGGCACGAAGATCCTCTTTCACGGGACGACGGACCGGTCCGATCTCTTCGTGATCAACGTGGACGGCACCGGGCTCACGAACCTCACCGCCGGGTTCCCCGCGACCATGACGGACAAGCGGAACCCCGCCTGGTCCGCCGACGGCAGTCGCATCGCCTTCATCGGCGCCGTCAACGGCCAGCACAAGGTCTGGGTCATGAACAGCGATGGGACGAACGCGCGCCAGGTCACGACCGACGCGGGCTTCGACCAGACGCCCTCGTTCTCGCCCGACGGCGAGCAGATCGTGTTCGCCCGCTACAACGCAGCGGCGCCGCAGCTCGGCGACGACGTGATGATCGTGTCCGCGGCGGGTGGACCGGTGACGCGCCTCGCGCTACCGGGTGATCAGCGCACTCCGGCGTGGTCGCCGGACGGCAGGTACATCGCCATCTCCGGAACGGCGACCGTCGGATCGGGACAGTCGGAGATCTACACGCTGCGGCCGGACGGCACGGGCTTGAAGCTGCGCACGATGAACCCGGCCTGGGGCGGTGGCGTCAGCCCCGCGTGGATCAAGCGGTGACGGTGGATGACGGAACGTGCACGGCCGCGCGAGCTGTCGTGCACGCCGGCGGGCGCGGCACCGAGTATGTCCGCGCGGGCCGAGGACCGGCGCTGGTTCTCGTGAGCGCGGACCTCGACAGCGCGGACGTGATCGCCACGGTGAAGATGCTGGCGGCCGGATTCCTGGTCTTCGCCGCGGCGCCCGCACTCACCACGCCGGAAGAGCTGCACCTGTGGTTGCTCGGATTCCTCGAAGGCCTGGGCGTGGCCCGGGCTCACCTGATGTTACACGCGTCGGTCGCCCCGACGCTGCTCACTGGAGAAATCAACTGATGTACAGGCTCATACTGCTCGCGGCCCTCGGGATGTCTGTCGGCTGCGCGGGCGCGACGATCGGCAGTGGCGTTGGAGACAGGCAGCTCGAGCATCCGCCGTATTACGCTGGCAGTGGAGCGGCTGCCGCGCGCATCGTGCGGTACCCGATCGGCTTTCAGCCAGGCGCGTCGCAGGCGCCGATGTTCGACCCCGCGTCGGCCGCCGGCACCCCGGTGGCGGCGCTGCTCGCCGAGATGAACCGCTTCGCCGACTCGGTGTTCGCCGGCGCCGCGGTCCCCATGCCTAATGACAAGGGCATGCTCGCGCCGGATACGTACTTCGGCTGCGAGCGCGACGCGACCGACGACTGTGTCGCGCGCGGCGACAGTGTCCTCGGCAGGCGCGGCACGACCATGCGACTGGCCGTCGCGCGCCCTTCGGGGGACTGGATCCGTCGTCACGCCGCTCTGCTCGACAGCGCCAACGCCACGCACGCGCTGCTGATCACGCTGGAGGTCGGGCAGTACTGGCCGCGACAGTCGGGATGGCTGGGGACGAAGTCGGTGGAGCTGGGAACCGATCATCGGGCCGAAGCCCCCTGGCTCACGTCGCTCGAGACGCCGGTCAGCGTGCTCCAGCTCACGGCGGCTCTCGTGGATCGCGAAGGCAAGGCGGTTCGCATCGGCGCAGAGGGCCTGCTTGCCCAGCGCACTCCGCTCGTGGCCAGCGCGATGGGCGCTCAGCGTCTGGTCACCGACGCCGACGTCGAGCGCGCCCGCGCCATGCGGCATGAGGACCGGCCAGGGAAGCCGCTCGTCTGGAAGGCGGCCCTCTGCCAGCTGGTTGGTGACCTCGCCGCCCGGCGCTGCTAGCGCGCCGGCGGCCGTCGCCGGGTCGCCAGGTAGAGCACTACCGCGAACACGGCGCCCAGCGTGTCCATCAGCATGTCCTTCTGCGCGTCCCAGATGTCGCCCTGGCTGCCAAGGAAGTTCGCTCCCGCCTCGGCGTTCCCTCCGTAGGCGGCATAGCCCCACTCGATGAGCTCGTAGGTCATCGCCACGAACGCGATCGTGAAGATCGCGAAGAGCACGGCGAGCGTGCGGCTCATCGAGCGACGGACGAGCACGAACTCGAGGATCCCGAAGGCGAAGAAACCGACCGAGAAATGCCCGACGCGGTCGAACATGTTCCGCTCGAAGCCGAACAGGTTGTTGAACCAGTCGAACGGAACCCGCTCGAACGTGTAGTGGCCGCCCACCGTGTGCCAGTAGGGCAGCACGGACATCATGACGTATGCGAGCGGCGTGAAGCGGATGCCCCGCAGGTACAGGACGACCAGCGTGGCCACGACGGCGACGATCGGGATGTTTTCCGCCCACCAGGTCGCGCGGTCATAGGGCGCGATGGCCGCCCAGATGAAGAGGGCGACATAGCCGGCGAGCAGGACCTTCGGCGTCAGGTTGTCGGCGGCCGAGGCGGGAGCGATCGTCGTCGAAGTCGTCATGAGGGCCAAGGTGTCGCTGATTGCGGCAGGGCGCCAGTCGCTTCGCTACCATTCCGCCCATGAAATCCGAGGACACCCACGGTTTCCCCATCCGCCGCAATGCCGCCCTTCTCGCCGCGGCGATGGGCATGCACTCCGCCGCGCTGCAGCTCAGCGCCGCCATGTCATCCCTGACGTTCGCGCTCGTCACCGGCGTCTCCAGCCTTCTCGGCCTCGGTCCCGCCCTGACGATGCTGGCGGCGGCACTCACCGCGCAGCCCGCGGGGCGCCTGATGGATCGCGTCGGGCGCATTCCGGTCCTCGCCGCCGGCTTCATCGTCGGCGCCACGGGCGCGGCACTGCTCGGCGTCGGCGCGCTGCGCCATTCGTCGGCGGCAGCCATCGCCGGGTTCATCATGTTCGGAATGGCCGGCGCGACGGGTGCGCTGGCGCGCGCGGCCGCCGGTGACATGTACCCGCCGGCGCATCGCGCGCGCGGAATCGCCTACGTGCTGTTCGGCGCGGTCTTCGGCGCCATCCTCGGGCCAACGGTGTTCGCGCCGCTCTTTCGCGGTCGCGACGTGTCGGCGTCCTCCCTCCTCCTGCCGTGGATCGCCGCGGCCGGAATGATGGTCGTCGCCGCGGCGATCGTGCTCTTCGTGCGACCCGACCCGAAGCGCATCGCCGAGGCCATCGAGCGGTCGCTCGGCAAGGCCGACCAGCCGGTGATGACGGCCGCGCCGCTGCGCGAGATCGTCCGGCGGCCGGGCGTCAGGCCCGCGATGCTCGCGAGCGTCGTCAGCTTCGCCGTGATGGGGTCGGTCATGAACCTCACGGGCTCGATCATCGTGCAGCATCATCACCACCCCCAGCATCTCGTCTTTCCGGTGATCGGGGCTCACGTGCTCGGGATGTACCTGCTGATGCCGGTCGTGGGCATGATCGTGGATCGCTTCGGCCGGCGCGGGACGCTCTCCGTGGGGCTCGCGATGCTTGGCGTCTCGGTCATCGCCCTGTCGTGGTTCGACGGCATCGTGCCCATCGGGATCCTCCTCTTCGGGCTCGGCCTTGGCTGGAACATCTCGTTCGTGGCCGCCACCACCCAGCTCGCTGACCTCTCCAACGCCGCCGAGCGCGGCAAGCTGCTGGGGTTCAACGATTTCATCGCCGGTGTCAGTGCCTCGGCGCTCGTGATCGCCGGTGGTATGACCCTCAACGGCTTCGGCGTGAAGGTGCTGGCGATCGCCGTCTCGATGATCGCGTTCGCCCCGATCCCGGTGTTGCTCATCGGAGCGCGTCGCGCACGCGAGCTGATGCCGGCGCGCGCTACCAGACGACGATCAGTTCGCGTTCTTTTCCGCGGCGAGAGCGACGAGGCCGGGGAGTTGCGAGAGCTTCGTGACTTCGACTCGCACACCGCGCCCCTCGGCGTACCGCGGCGCCGACTCGATTGCCCTGGCCAGCGCCGCCGGCAGCCTTCGCTTCATGGCGTCGGCCACGGCCTTCTC
>CAMLHT010000120.1 GCA_946479895.1 uncultured Gemmatimonadota bacterium
CGTTTGTCCCCCCTCTCACGGGGGGGCGGGGCACCCGCGCGGGGGGGCTTCCACTGCCCCCTCTGGCTTGCCCCCCCACCCTTGTTCATCTGCGTTCATCGGCGTGATCCGCGTCCTACCCCTCCGTACTACCGAGTGACGCTCGCGGACCCGCATGACCGATCCTATTTCATCCAGACATCCTCGAGTACGCGGAACACGTTGTTGCCGATCTCGCGTCCGCCGACGCTGACCGAGGCGCGATAGGTGCCCACCCGGGCGGGCTGGCCGCCCTGGCACGCGCCACCGCCGCCGAATCCGCCGCCGCCCGCCCCTCCACGACCTCCACCCGCGCCAGCGACCGGGTTGCCGCAGAGGTTCCACTGCCAGCGGTTCATGCCCGCGAGCGCTGGCATCGTCTGCGAGCGCACCTCGAGGCCGGTGACCACGTCGGTGATCGTGATCTTCGCGTCACCGCCGCCGTTCTTCAGGTAGAACGCCACCGCCGTTCCGGCCGGCGCATTCTCGCCCTGCCACCACTTGTCTCCCGGAACCTCCGTCTGGAGCCGGCGATCCGTCTTCCAGAGAACGGCGTCACGCGTCGGCAGCAGGGCCGCATCACTGCCCTGGCGGTCCGGCGTGAGCCGCTGGAGGGCGGAGACGTCGTCCATGATCCACACCGCGCGCGAGTGCGTCGCGAGGACGAGGTCGTTGTCCCGCGGGTGCACCACGACTTCGTCCACGCGGCCAATCGGCAGGTTGGGCATGAACCGATCCCAGCTCTGGCCGTCGTTCAGCGAGACGAAGAAGCCGAGCTCCGTCGGCGCGTACAGCAGGTTGCGGTTGACCGGATCCTGGCGGATCGAGTTCACCACGTGGCGCGCCGGCAGGTTGCCGCTCACCGACGCCCAGGTCTTCCCGTAGTCCGTGGTCTTGAAGACGTACGGCTTGAGGTCGTCGCTGCGATGACCGTCGAGCGCCGCGTACGCGGTGCCGGCATCATACCACGACGCCTCGAGGCCGGACACGTAGTACTCGTGGTTCACGCCGGGGATGTTCTTCCCGACTTCCTCCCACGTCACGCCGCCGTCACGGCTCACCTGGATGTTGCCATCGTCCGTCCCCGCCCAGTAGACGCCGGGGATGATCGGCGACTCGGCCAGCTCCGTGATCGTGCCGAACTCGTTGGCGACGTAGCCGTCGTTCTTCGAGTTGATGCACGCCGCGCCCGGCGCGGCCTGCGGGCAATTCGGCAGCGCGTACGACACGCCCATGAGCGAGCGCTCGGTCAGGTTGATGCCCTTGCCCAGCTCCTTCGTGCTCCACCAGCTGTCGCCCCGGTTGCGCGAGATGTGCATCGCGCGGCCGCCGAGCAGGATCGTGCTCGGGTTGTGCGGCGAGAGACGGATCGGGTTGTTCCAGTTGAACGCCACCGGCGTGCCGAGCGGGTTGATGATGTTCGGCGCGCCGCCGCGCCCACCACCGCCGCCGGGAGCTCCGGCTCCTGCCCCGCCCCGACCACCGCCCGCGCCGCCGGCGTTCGGCCGAATGCTGCCCGACAAACCGGTGTTCAGGTCGTACCGCTGGATGTTCGCGTTCTGGGATTCAGTGTAGAAGATGTTCTCGTCCGTCGGATCGATGGCGTTCTGGAAGCCGTCGCCACCGCCGACGCTCATCCAGTTCCACTGGCGGATGCCCTCGTTCGTGCGATTGTGCGACGGCCCGCACCACGAGCCGTTGTCCTGGAGGCCGACGCACACGCGGTACGGGCGGCCCATGCCGACCGACACGCCGTAGGCGAGGCCCATGCCCCACGGGGCGACGCGGATGGACTCCCACTTCTCGCCGCCGTCCCACGAGACGTCGACACCGCCGTCGTTGCCGTACATCACGTGCTTGCCGTTGAGCGGATCGATCCAGATCGCGTGGTTGTCCACGTGGCCCATGTTGTTGAGCCCCTTCCACGTCTTGCCGCCGTCAGTGGACTTCATCGGCCCGACGCCACCGACGTAGACGATGTCGGGGTTCGTGGGGTCGACGCGAATCTGGCTGAAGTACATCGGCCGCTGGTTCTGGCTCGACATGTAGGTCCACGAGCGGCCGCCGTTCGATGAGCGCCAGACGCCGGAGCGCGTGGGATCCGCCGGAGCCTCACCCCGTCCGCCACCAGCTCCGCCACCGCCACCGGCCCCGGCTGCTCCGGCTCCGCCGCGTCCGCCTGCCGGTGCGGCCGCGCCTCCCGCGGGAGCGGGCTCCCGGTCGGCCGCGACTTCGATCTGCGCGTACACGACGTTCGGATTGCTGCGCGAGAAGTCGAGGGCGATGCGGCCCATGGTGCCGCGCGGCAGTCCGTTGCCCGACTGCTTCTTCCAGGTGCGGCCACCGTCGGTGGACTCATAGAGCCCGCTGCCCGGGCCGCCGCCGTTGAAGCCCCACGCCGTGCGCTGGCGCTGGTACATCGCCGCGAGCAGGTGATTCGGGTTGGCGGGATCGATCGCCAGCTCCGTCGCGCTGGTGTTGTTGTCGACGAACAGCGTCTTCGTCCACGTGTTGCCGCCATTGGTGGACATCCAGACGCCGCGATCGTCGCTCGGGCCGTACAGGTTGCCGCCGAGGGCCATCCAGACCGTGTTCGGATCGCGCGGATGCACGATCACGCGGCCGAGCGTCTGGCTGTTCTCGAAGCCGATCTTGCGGAAGGTCTTGCCGGCGTCGGTGCTCTTGTAGAGCCCGTCGCCGTACGACGTGGTCTGGCGGTTGTTCGCCTCGCCCGTCGCCACGTACAGGATGTTCGGGTCCGACGGCGCGAGCGTGAGATCGGCGATGGACGCCGATCCATACGTCGGGAACACGTCCTCGAAGGTCGTGCCGTTGTTCGTCGTCTTGAGGATGCCGCTGACGGCGAAGCCGATGTAGTAGGTCGAGGGATTCTTCTCGTCGACGGCGAAGTCGTCGACGCGAACGCCCTGGCCGACCGGGCCGATGGAGCGCCAGCGGAATCCGCGGAGCAGCGGATTCGTCGGCTCGTTGATGAGGGTGACCGGCGCGGGGGAAGCCGCCGGCTGCTGGGCTGTCGCGAGCGCGGGGAGCGCCAGCGCGAGTCCGGCCATCAGCCGGAACGTACGGGGGGAGAGGGGCATGAAGAGCGTCGTCTCCAACGGGTTGGGTGGAACCGCGGGCGGAACCTGGGGGATATGCGCCGCCGCCGCGGCGAGGGGAAGCCCCCGGGTGGCCGGGGCTCGAGAGTTATACGCGAAGGCCACGCCTTCCCGTTGCGAACGCGAGACGGTTACCCGCAGCGCTCCACGTACTCGACCTGGGGGCGCTGACCGGCGCGAAAGCGAATAACCTTCCGCCCGTCGGTCTCGAAGACGAGCCGGTAGGCGCTGTCGGCGGCGTTCCCGGGCGTCACCGTCAGATAGTGGCCGTCCGTGTACTTGTGCGGAGTCACGACGACTCGTCCGGGATAGGCTTCCTTCACGCGCTCCTCGGTATCGCCGACGCGCACGGCGGCGGCCGTCGGCATCGATCCGCTGTCGACGTCCACGCGGACGATCCTTCCGCCCTCGATCATGAGGCTCACCCCGGCCGGCGCCGCGGGCCACGTGGCCATGCGGCACGCCGCGCTGTCGACGCCGGCCGGCGGGGCCAGCGACGTCTTCAGGATGGCCTCCGCGTGCGGAACGTCCATGCCGACCAGGAGATTCCCGAGGCCCTTCTCTGTCACCGAAATGGTCTCCGGCTGGTTGGGCGGCGGCGCATCCGATTCGACCCGTGGAATGTCACCGGACCGGGAGCAGGCCGCGGCGAAGCTCAGGCCGAGCATGGCGAGCACGCGCGTCGCGGCCGTCCTGCCGGGCCGGCCTTCAGGCGATCTTTCTTTCATGGAGCGGAAGAACGGCAAGACCGGCGCCGCGGGAGTCGTCAGCATCGCGAGAGCGCTCTCCAAGCTCGGCTTCTGCTCGCGAGCCGAAGGGGAGCGTCTCGTCCTCGCGGGCCGGGTCCGGGTGAATGACCGGGTGGTCAGGGAGATCGGCGCGCGGGTGAATCCCGATCGCGACCTCATCGAGGTCGACGGCGCGCCCGTCGCGAAGCGCGCTCCCGTCTACCTCGCGCTCAACAAGCCCCGTGGCCTCGTCACGACGCGCTACGATCCGCAGGGCCGCGCGACGATCTACGAGTGCCTGCGGGACGATGCCCTGCCCTTCGTCGGGCCCGTCGGCCGCCTCGACAAGGCCAGCGAGGGCCTGCTGCTCCTCACCAACGACACGCAGTGGGCCAACGGCCTCCTCGACCCCGCCTCGCACGTCGACAAGACCTACCACGTGCAGGTGAAGGGCGGCGATTTCGAGACCGTCGTCGACCGGGTCGGCAATGGCGTGGTCGAGGCATCCACCGGCGAGCTGCTCGCGGTCAGGCGCATCACGCTGCTGCGAACGGGCTCGCGATCGAGCGCGTGGTTCGAGGTCGTCCTCGACGAGGGGAAGAACCGGCAGCTGCGCCGCATCTTCGCCGAGCTCGGGCTCGAGGTGACGCGGCTCGTGCGTGTCGCCATCGGCCCGCTCCAGCTTGGCGATCTCGGCAAGGGTGCGTGGCGACACCTCACGCCCGCCGAGGTGAATCTGCTCAGGAGACCGGCAGCACCGCCTGCTCGTGGGCGAAGTCGATGAAGCCGTTGACCGGATCGGCGTTCAGCAGGAAGGCGCCGAGGCGTTCGCCGGCCTTCCGTCCCCTGCACCCCCGCACGAGCCGTCCCTCGACGCCCCCGGGCACCGTGCGAACCCAGACGGCCTTGTCGGAGATCCCCGTCACCTCGACCTCGAACCGCTGACCGATCCGCGGGCGAAGCTCCCGCGCCGCCGCCCGCTTCCGCGCGAGCCGATCGCGCTTCGGCGCCTCGGCCGGATTCTCGTACTCGAAGTCGATGAAGCCGTGCACGGTGTCGGTGCCGATCAGCCGCACGGGCACCTTCATCCCCACGGTGAGCGTCTTGAAGCCGCGCATCACGCGGCCTTCGGCCGATCCATCGAGCAGGCGGACGTACGTCCCGCTGTCCGAGACGCCCGTCACCTCGGCATCGAACACCTTCCCGATGCTTCCACGCAGCCGCTGCGCGGCGATCTTCTTCCGCCGGCTGCGCTCCAGCTTGCGCGGAGCGTCGCCACCCAGGTGCGCGAAGTCGATGAATCCCTTGAGCGGATCGACGCCGACGAGCTTGAGCCGCACCGTGTCTCCCACGTCGAGGCCCTCGGCGCCGCTCACGACCCGGCCTTCCACGGGCGGGTTGAGCAGGCGGGCGTACGTCCCCTTCCGCGAGCTCGCCGTGATGATGGCGGCGAAGCTCTCGCCAACGCGCTCGGCCATCATCGCCGCGCCGGCGACCTTGCGCATCGTCCGCTCGACCTTGCGCGCGGCGTCCGCCCGCTCGGTGCATCGCGCGGCGATCTCGGCCAGCTCGGCGTCGGAGTACGGCTGGTCCACGCGCAGCTGCACGGAGTACAGCATGCGCTGGGTGACGAGGTCGGCGAAGCGCCGGTTCGGCGCCGTCGAGTGCACGTAGTCGGCGACCGCGAGGCCGAAATGTCCGTCGTCGCTGGCACCGTCCCGCGGTGTCTCCAGCACGTAGATGCCTGGGCCAAGCAGCTTCACGACCGACAGTGAGAGATCGGCGAAGTGCTCCGGATCGGCCGCGCGCCGGCGGGCGAGGAATTCGCTCAGCGCGACGCTGTCGGGCCGCTCCGGCAGGACCTCGCCGACGTCGGCGGCGAGCTTGACGATGCGGTCCCAGCGCTTCGGCTCGCGCACCACGCGGCGCAGCGACGGCGATCCGTGCACGAGCAGGTATTTCGCCACGGATCGGTTCGCGGCGATCATGAAATCCTCGATCAGGTCGCGGGCCCGATTGCGTTTCTGCACGGCGAGGTCGACCACCTTGCCGTCGACGACGACGGGCGTCGCCTCGACGCTCTCGAAGTTCAGCGCGCCGCCGATGTTCCGAGCCGACCGCAGGAGCTGCGCCGCCTGGTCCTGGAGCTTCACCTGGTCGGCGAGCACCGGCGACGCCGCGAGAGCGCCGGGAATCGGGCCTTCGCCCTCGAGCCACGCGCCGACTTCGGGATACGTCAGCTTGGCGTGATTGTGGATCAGGGCCCGGAAGACATCCGCGTCGCCGAGCGTTCCATCGGCCGCGACGTCGAACTGGATGACGACCGCGAACCGGTCTTCCGCCTCGTTCAGCGACGTGAGATCCGTCGAGAGACGCTCCGGCAGCATCGGGAAGGTCGCCACGCCGGTGTAGACCGACGTCGTGTTGGTGGCCGCGTGCTCGTCGGCGGCTGAACCGGGAGCGACGAAGGTGGCGACGTCGGCGACGCCGATGCTGACGCGGATGGAGCCGTCCGGATTCCGGGCGGCGACTTCCACCTGGTCGAGGTCGCGGGACTCGCGGTTGTCGATCGACGTCCAGGGCAGCGCCCGCAGGTCGCGGATGCCGGCGGGCGCGCTGGACGCGGCTGGCTCCGACAGTCGCTCCACTTCGCGGATCGCCTCGGGGGAGAAGCCCGGCTCGAAGCCGTTCTTCACCATGACCTCGGCGGCCGTCTGGCGAAGGTTGAGGGGTGGCAGCGTCACGTCAGCCCGTCACCACCTGGACGAGCGTCACCCGCATCGACGCGTCGAGATCCAGCACGAGGAATTCGGAGTCCGTCCCGATGAGGCCTCGCTCGGGTCCGAGCCAGTACACCATGTCGTGTTCCTTGAAGAGCTGCCGCTCGGTGGGCTCACCGATCAGCTCCACCACTTGCGCACGAGTCATTCCGCGCAGCGGGAACCGCTCCAGGAGGTCGTCCACCATGCATCCGCGCACGGCGAGCCTGCCCAGCTCCATGGTGGTATCCATCCACTCGGAGCGGACGAAGGACGTGTGGCCGTCGCATCGCGACTCGGAGAGCTGGCTCCGCGCCGACCGCCAGGCCTGCCAGAGCGCCCCGGCGCCGATCACCGCCAGGGCGAGCGCCGCCAGGAGCGCGATCCGGACCCATCTCGGCCTCGCCGCGCGCGTCACCCGGTCAGGCCGCCGGCGGACCCGGCGGCGACTGTTTCAGTCTCACGATCCCCAGGAGCAGGAAGACGACGCCGATCGCGATGTAGAAGCCCTTCATCGGCCTGCCCAGCAGTCCGACGGAGAGGAAGACGGTGGCGGCGATCAGGTTGATGACGCCGGCGAAGCGCTTGAGGTTCATCGCTCTACTTGAGGGAATCGAGTCGGGCCTTGAGGCGCGTGTTGTTCGGGAACGCCGTCGCGGCCGCGGTGAGGACGGCGCGCGCCGAATCGCGCTGGCCCATGGCGAGGAAGATGTCGGCCCGCAGGTTCGCCTTGCGCGCGCCGAGGCGCGCATCGGTCGGCGCCGTCTTCACCGCGTCGAGCGCGGCGAGCGCTTCCGGGTACTTCTTCGCGTCGAGCGACAGCGATTCCGCGTTCAGGAGCTGCACCGTCGTGTCCCCGGGGAAGCGGCGCGCCATCGTGGTAATGAGCTCGTTCGCCTCGGCGTGCCTGCCGGCCTTCCGGTCGGCCATCGCCTGGTTGTACAGGCCGGCGAGGAGGAGGCGCTCGGTGTCTTCCGGATTGCCCGTGCGCAGTCCCGGCCCGCCCGCATACGAGTACACGAGCTCACCGCCGTGCTCACCCGCCTCATAGAGGTGGAAGGAGCCGAACACGCCGGCAAGGGCCGACGCGGCGTAAACCCAGCGGACGTTGCGGGCGAGGTTCTCCTTTCGCGCCATCGCGAGGCCGACGAGCTCCAGCGCGGCAACGACGAGAAAGACGTTCCGCGTCGTCTTGCCGTGCTCCTCGTGCTCCACGACCGCTGCCCGCGCGCCGGGAATGCGCTCGACGGGTCCGTGCGCGTCGGTGCCCGACTTCACCGCGGCCCAGGCGGCAACGGTCCCGATCAGCAGCAGCGTCGTGGCCATCGGCGACGCGAACTTCAGCCGGCCGGTCAGGGAGACGATGCGCATCGCCACGCCGACGAGCAGCAGGCCGATGACGAAGTGGACGATCTGCGGATGGAATGCGGCGAGGTTGGGCATGGTATGGACTGTCCGCGGTGTGAACGTGCCGGCTGGAATGATCCGTGGGTGCCCTCAAGCTACCTCACCCGATTCATACGACCAGCCTCGCCCTCCATCCTCCGCCCTCCATCCTCCGCCCTCCGTCCTCAGCTGGCCACGACCCGCCGGTACCGGGCGTTGACCAGCTCATAGAACCCGTACGCGATCAGCCCCGCGCCGATCGCCGCGAAGGGCCAGCGCCCGAACGCCGCCAGCGTATCGAGCGCCGCCTCGATGCCCCCGGCCTTTTCGGGGTCGTGGGACGCCGCGGCTCGGCCGAACAGCCACGCGATCGCGACGAAGACCAGCCCCCGGGCCGCGATCCCGAACCGGCTGACCCCGATGATCCAGGCACCGGCCTCGCGTCGCGCCTCCCCCAGCTTCAGTTGCTCGCTGAGCTTCGCGACCGCGGCCCGGTAGATCTGATAGAGGCCGAAGCCCGCGAGGCCGAGCGCCACCGCCCAGAGGAGCCATGTGCCCCCAGGGGCGACGAGTGCGGCGCCGGCTGCACGCTTGCCGTTGTCGCCCCGGTCCCCACCGGCGCCCATGACGAACCGGATCGCCGACCAGGCCAGCCCGAAATGGATCAGGCCGCGCGCGAAGAAGCTCGCGCGGAGCGCGAGCCCTGTCACGTCATTCCCGCGGCGCTCCGAATCGATGACGGCACTGACACAGCGCCAGACGGCATACCCGATCAGGCCGATCGCGACGATCGCCAGCAGGGTGCGCCCGAACGGCGCCTCGAGGATCTTCATCATCGCGCCGCGCGAGTCGGTGGACTCCCCGCGCCCGAATACCGCGCCCATCGCCAGCAGCCCCACGGTGGCGTACAGGATTGCCTTGGCCACGTACCCGACCCGAGCGAACCGCTCGACCCAGGGCGCCACATCGCGCTCGGCGTCCATCAGAGAATCCTCCAGAACGCGTAACAGACGTTCTCCTTCACCCGATCGAACCGGCTGCGCTTCCGGAACGCGGCGAGCTCGATCTCCTTCGCGTAGCCGAGGTCGGCCATGAACTGCTCGTCCACCGTCGCCGTCGCGCCGCGGTCGTACATCATCAGCACCGTTTCCTCGTTCAGTGACATCGAGCGGTTGTCCGCGTTCATGCTCCCGACGGCACACCATACGCCGTCGACGGAGATGACCTTGGCGTGCATCATCACCGGCTGATACTCGTAGATGCGCACGCCGGCGCGCAGCAGCTCCTCGTATCGCGCGCGGCCGGCGTACCACGTGCTCTTGACGTCCGTCTCCTCGCTCACGGTGAGGATCCTGGTGTCGACCCCACGCTCGGCCGCGGCGGCGATCATGCGGCGGAAGTCGCGATCGGGCACGAAGTAGGAGTTCGTGATGTACAGGGTCTTCCGTGCGCTGGAGATGGAGTAGGCGAAGAAACGCTCGGCCTCGGTGCTGCCGATGGATGGCGAGGCGTGCAGGATGCCGGCGAGCACGCCGTCCTCCGGGGTCTCGACCGTCGGGTCGCACGGAAACACGAGCAGCTCGCCCGTGGATTCCGCCCAGCATGCGGTGAACGCAGCCTGGAGCTGACTGACCGCGGGGCCGGTGAAACGGACGTTCGAGTCGCGCCACTGGTCCTTCGTCCGGCCGTTGCCGAACCACTTGTCATCGATGCCGAAGCCGCCCGTCCAGCCGATCTCGCCATCCACGCATACCACCCGGATGTGGGCGCGGTGCTGAAGCTTCTGGAGCGCCAGCAGGGAGACCGGCCGGAACGCCTCGGCACGGACGCCCGCGTCCCGCAGTCGCTGGAGGTATTCCTTCTTGAACGAGGTGCCGAAGGCGTCGTAGAGAAACAGGACCTTCACGCCGGCCCGCGCGCGCTCGATGAGGATCTCGCTGAGCGTATCGGCCATGCGGCCCGGCTTGTTGTAGTAGAGCTGGAGCGTGATGGACTTCTTCGCGGCCCGCAGGTCCTTCCACAGCAGCGGATAGGTCTGGTCGCCGTTCCAGAAGATGTCCACCGTGTTGCCGCGCACGAGGGCGGACCGGCTGGTGAGCTCCATCGTCGCGCGGAAGGACGGATCGTCCACGGCCGGCAACTTCGACATCTCGAAGGGCAGGACCGAATTGACCGGGGTGCCGCGGACGACGCTCAGGAGGCCGATCAGGGCCAGGACAGCAGCGATGAAACCGAGGATCAGGAAACCGATGCCGGCGGCGCTCACGTGTGCTCGGGTCGAGGGTGAAACGGAAAACCCCAGCATTCAAAGCATGAATGGTACCTTTCCCGCGTGAGCAGTCCCATAAATCGGATCAGGAGTGAGCGGTGCGGATCGTCGGAGGCAAATGGAGGGGAAGGACGCTCAGGTCGCCCGCCGACTCGCGGGTGCGGCCGACGGCGGAGCACGTCCGGGCGGCGCTGCTGGACATGCTCGCCGAGGACGTGAAGGGGGCGCGGGTCCTGGACCTGTTCGCCGGCACGGGAGCGCTGGGGTTCGAAGCCCTCTCGCGCGGGGCGAAGAGCGTCGACTTCGTCGAGACGCGCCCCGGGAGCCTGGTCGCCCTCAAGACCAACCGGATGGCGCTGCGGGTCCGCGAAGTCACCCGGATCTTCAAGCGTGACGCCCTGCCCTTTGCCGGCATGCTGACGGAGAACAGCTACGACCTCGTCTTCGCCGATCCGCCGTACGAGTCCCGCATGCTCGACCGGGTCATCGACCACTGGCGCGAATCCCGGTTCGCCCCGACCCTGGCCGTGGAGCACGCCAGGGCGCACAAGCTGCCGGGCGCCCCGCCCGCGCAGTACGCGGAGTTCGAGGACACGGCGGTGTCGATTTACCGGGTGGAATAGTGGGAGTGGGAGTGGGAGTGGGAGTCAGGATCGGGAGTAGACATTCCCACTCCC
>CAMLHT010000121.1 GCA_946479895.1 uncultured Gemmatimonadota bacterium
ACGGGCATCACCGCGTCGGGCAGCGATCTCAGTAGCACGACGTTGTCCTATGACAGGAGGCAGACGCTGTCCGGGGTCACGATCGACCAGACCGGCCACGTCTCGACGGGCTCCGTGCCGCAGCCATGGCACTCCGTCTCGCCGGACTCGCTGCGAAAGGCCGGGTACGTCGTGATGGCTGCGGACGGCGAGACGAGGATCTTCCACGGCCCGGACGTTGGCGTGCTCGTTTCCGAGCCGTTCGCCGAGGATCACTGTTTCCACCTCGTCGGCTCGGCCGATTCGACGCGCATCGGCGTGGCGTTCGAGCCGACGCCGGAGCGCGGAAGCCGGCCGGAGATCCACGGAGTGGTCTGGATGGACCGATCGACCGCCGAGCTGCGCGACATGGAGTGGCAATACGTGAACGTGGCGCGCAACGTCGACGAGACGGCCACCGGCGGAGCGATGCGCTTCGCGAGGCTCGCCAACGGCGCCTGGGTGATCGAGCGGTGGCACATTCGCATGCCGCTCGTCGAGATGGCGGTGACCGGGCGCGAGTCGACGGTGAGCTTCCGTGGCGTGAAGATCACTGGCGGGGAGCTCGTGTCGGCGATCTCGGGCAGCGGTGACACCCTGTTCCGCAGCGCGCCCGTCACGCTTCGCGGCCTCGCGTTCGACAGCCTCACGCGCACGGTGATGCGCGGGGCGCTCGTGGGAATCGACGGATCGAAGCGGACGGTGGTGACCGACTCGAGCGGATCGTTCGAGTTCCCCGACCTGACGCCGGGTGCATACCGCCTGATCACGCAGCACGAGGCCCTCGAGGCGATCGGCCTGTCGTCACAGGCGACGACCGCGCTCGTCATGTCCGGCGAGGACTTCGTGCACATCGCCGTGCCGTCATTCGAGACCATCTGGCGGCTCACCTGCGAGTCCACCCCGCCGGCGGGCGACACCGCGCTCGTCTATGGAACGGTGCGCGGCCTCGGGCGCCCGCGCCCCGTCGCCGGCGCTGCGGTCGTCGCGACCTGGGTGGACGTCGAGGTGACCGGCAAGCGCAATTTCAGCACGAAGCGGTGGCACCTCGACGGACGGACGGATTCGACCGGCACGTACGTGCTGTGCGGCGTGCCGACGCAGACCGGCCTGCGGATGCGCGCCGTCTCGGACTCCGGTGAGAGCGGCCTGATCGACCTCCTTCCGCTCGGACGCCAGCTCGTCCAGCGCCAGGACATGATGCTCAGCTACGATCCTCGCGCGCGCGGAATCGTGACAGGCACCGTGTTCGGCCGTAATGCGATTCCCCTCGCCGGGGCGCGGGTGGTCGCCGAGGGCGCCCGCGAGGTGCGCACGGACGCCGCCGGCAGATTCACCATCCGCGACATTCCGCTCGGCACCCAGCAGGTCGAGGTCCTCGCGGTCGGGCTGCAGCCCGTCAATCGCATCGTCGACGTTTCGTTGAGCGATACCGCGCGCGTCGAGGTCCACCTGACGAGTCCCGTGGTCCTCCGCCAGATGAACATCGTCGCGTCGTCCGTCCGGCAGCAGCTCGTCAAGGACTTCGGCGACCGGCGGGTCAAGGGCATCGGGGTCTTTCGTGATTCCACCGATTTCATCGGTCGGGGAACGCTGAACAGTGTGCTGGGCCAGGTGCCGGGGGTGACGCTGTATCGAAACCAGGTCTTCTTTCCCCGCGGCCCGGACACCTGTGTGCCCATCGTCTGGATCGATGGCGTGCACGTGCAGTCGACGGATGACCTCATGGCGCTCCGCCCGAGCGATTTCGCGGCGATGGAGCTCTACCTTCGCGAGCTCACGACGCCCCCACAATACATCGTGCGAAACTCCCGAACGCCGCAGTGCGGCGCGATCGTCGCGTGGACCAAATGGTATTGGGAGGGCAACACCCAATCGCGGCCGCCCGGCTGACGTCGATGGATGTGACAACACGAACGGCCGGCATTAGCCGGCCGTTCGTGTTCCTGCGGGAGAGCAGAGCGGCGGTGATCGTCGGGCCCACCAACTCCTTTGATCGCCTCACGCCGCCGTCCCCTCCCCAGGGGATTGGCTGCAATGGTAGTGCAATGCGCACCCGGGCACCGTTACTGGAAGTCGAAAATGGCTCCGGTACATGGGATCGCATGAGCTGACCTCGGCCATGTGACGGCGAGTTGACGGCGGAGGGCGAACAACGCGAATGATCTCGGGTAGATCACGCCGCACGCGTTCATTGAAGCCGGTCCGGCCGATGGCGGCCAGGAGGCGATGAACGACCAATGGAGGCTTCGAGGTCTCGGCCTCGAGCTCCATTGAGCGGGATCTGGAAAAACACCATCCAGTAACGGTCCCGCCCCCGGCATGCTGCAAGATTCCGACATGCGCTATCTCTCAGCCATCTCCACCCCGACGGTTGCCGGACAGATCGAGCGATGCATGGGGGCGGGCCGACTTCAGCCGGTGCGTCCCGACGAGGACTTCGGCGGCGAGAAGTTCGCGGCCATCATCGCGGATCATTCGGCCCAGCTACCCACGCTGCGACGCGGCCTGCCGGTCATCCTGGTGGCGCCGATGCACCGCGAGGGCATGCGCCACTTCCGCATCATCGCCGAGGACGGGATCGACGTGCGGATGTGGAGCGATTGCGGCGGCACGCTCTCCGAGACGACGCTCAAGTGCCTCTCGGCACCGCGCGCGCCGACGCCGGCCGCTCCGATCATCGCGCACCTCCGGGGTCGGTACGGCGGTCTCGCGGCCGATGTCCTGACCGCGGCGGCAGTCATGTCGAATGGTCGCCGGTCCATGGACGAGATTGCGCGGGCGTGCGACGCCTCGCCGTCCGCGGTGCGCAACGGCCTGCGTGAAGAGGGGCTGATCTCCATCAGCGGGATCCTTGCCCGCATGCGCTGCCTGCATGCCGTGTGGTCGCTCGAGGGCGGCCGGCAGAACTTCTGGTCGATGGCGGGGTTCAGGACGCTGGCCGAGCTGTCGGCGCATCTCTCCCAGCATTCGGGGGCGCCCCTCGGGCGCTGGAAGGTGGCCGGCGGGTTCGGCGCGCTCCTGCAGACGGTCACCGAAGCGATGCGGGACCGGGACGAGATGGAGGCCGCCGGCTAGCGAGCCTTATACTTCCGCCGGTCTTCACCGGATGGAACGTCCTTGGCCCTCACCGCCACGCTCTACAACGTCGAGATCAACCTCTCGAACGTCGATCGCAACGTGTACGACACGATCGCATTCAAGGTGGCGCAGCAGCCGTCCGAGACCGACGACTATCTGATGGCTCGCGTGCTGGCGTACGCGCTCGAGTACACGGAGGGCATCGGATTCTCCGGTGGCATCGCCGAGGCGGACCAGCCGGCGATCTTCGTCCGCGACCTGACGGGCACGCTCGAGGCCTGGATCGACGTGGGAGTTCCCGACGCCGCGCGGCTCCACAAGGCGAGCAAGGCGTCACCGCGCGTCGCGGTCTACACCCACAAGGATCCGAGGCTCCTGATCAAGGCGCTGGCCGGCGAAAGGATCCACCGCTCGGAAGCGCTGGAACTCTTCGCCCTCGACCGGGAGCTGATCGGGGAGCTGGTCGGGCATCTCGACCGTCGGATGCGCTTCGACATGTCGGTGACCGACGGCCACCTCTACATCACGATCGGCGGCCGGACCATCGACGGTGAGCTCCACCGGATCCAGCTGCCGTCCTGAAGCTCACCGCCGGGCCGTCGCCCTCGCTCACTCGTATCGCAGGGCCTGGATCGGGTCGATCTTCGACGCACGCATGGCCGGGATGTAGCCGGCGGCCAGCGAGACCAGCACGAGGAGAAGGGTGCCCGCGACGAATACCAGCGGGTCGTAACCCTTCATCTCGTACAGGATGGCCGACGCTCCGCGGCCGGCGGCGAGCGCACCGGCGACGCCGAGGAGGCCGCCGATCCCCGTGAGCAAGGCCACCTGACGGAGGACCATCAGCCTGACGCGCATCTGGTCGGCGCCCAGGGCGACCCGGATGCCGATCTCGTTGGTGCGCTGCGCGACCGAGTAGGCCAGCACGCCGTACAGGCCGATGGCGGCGAGCAGCGTGGCGAGAGCCGCGAACGAGGCCGACATGATGCTGATCATGCGGTCGAGGAAGATGTTCTCGCGCACCTGCTGCGGCAGCGACTTGAGCTCTTCCACCGGGAGCAGGGGGTCCACGCGACGCATGAGCCGCGGAATCTGCGGGAGGATCTGCCCGGGCGGCAGCGACGACAGCACGTAGAAGTTCATCGAGTTGACGCCGTTCAACTGGCGCCAGGGAATGAAGTAGAGCGGCGGCACGCTGTCCTTCACGTCCGCGTACCGCGCGTCCTGGACCAGGCCGACGATCTCGATGTCGAGGCTGTCGCTGCCGATGGACATGCGCTTGCCGACCACACCGGCTGCCGCGGCGCCGGCGTCGCGGGAGAGCAGGCCGAACTTCCGCGCGAACGACTCGTTCACGATGGCCACGCGCGGCGTCCCGGGCGCGTCGGACGCCTTGAAGTCGCGCCCGGCCAGGCGCCGGACGCCGAGGGCCTGGAAGTATTCCGGGCCGACGGCGTTGAAGCGCGCGTTGGCATCGGTGTCCGGCCCCTTCCGGAAGCCCTCGACCGAGACGTCGTTCCCCCAGCTGCGGCCGGCGAGGATCGGGACGAGCGACCCCGAGACCGCCTTCACGCCCGGGATCGACTTGAGCTCATCCTCGAGGCGCGTGTACAGCGCGCGCACCCGCGCCGAATCGTAGCCGCTCAACTGCGGCGACACGGCGAACGTGGACACCTTGTCGATCTGCACGCCGAGCTCCACCCGGCTGACGTTGTTGAGGCTCTTGATGAACAGCCCGGAGCAGATGAGGAGGGCGGTGGACAGGGCGATCTGCGCGGTGACGAGCGTCGACCGGAAGCGGGACGCGCCGCGGGTGCCGGAGAGATTCCCGGCGCCGGAGCGCAGCGTGGTGACCAGCTCCGGGCGCGTACTGTGAAGCGCCGGGAACAGGCCGAATGCGAGGCCGGTCGCGATGGCCAGCACCGAGGTGAACACGACGATCGCCGGCTCGATGGTGAAGGTCAGCGTGTCGGCGGCCTCCGGTGGCAGCATGCCGGCGATGACGCCCAGCGTCCAGTGGGCGACGAGAAGGCTCGCCGCGCCGCCGATCACCGCGAGCAGGCACGCTTCGACCAGCAGCTGGCCGATGAGCTGACCGCGACTGGCCCCGAGCGACAGCCGCACGGCCATCTCCATGGCGCGATTGGCCGCCCGCGAGAGCAGGAGGTTCGCGATGTTCGCGCAGGCGATGAGCAGCACGATGCCGGTGACCGAGAACATCAGGATGAGGGGAACGCGCGCCTCGGTCTGCACCGAGCTCTGGCCGCGGCGGCCGTCCTCCATCGTCACTTCCTTCTTCCGGAAGCGCTCCATCGTCTCCGGGCTCATGCCCTGCTGGAGCGCGGCCTCGGTGCCGACGATGATCGGGCGGTAGGCCGTATTGATCGCGGCGCGCGCGCGGTCGATGCTGACGCCGGGCTCGAGCCGGCCGAACACATAGACCCAGTAGCTGCGGCGGTTCTCGAATCCGCGGAAGCCCGGTGACATCAGTCCGCGCATGCTGATCGGGACGTAGACCCGGGGCTTCTCGCCAAGCGTGGTCCCGGAGAATCCCTCGGGCGCCACCCCGATCACCGTCATCGGATGGCCGTTGATCGTGATGTTCTGGCCGACGATCCCGGGGTCACGCCCGAGGTTGCGCTCCCAGAAGTCGTAGCTCAGCACCGTGACGAAGTGCGCTCCGATCGTCCGGTCGTCGTCAGGGGTGAGCAGGCGACCCGCGGCGGGGCGGAGTCCGAGGGTGGGGAAGTAGGATCCGGACACCAGCATGCCCGTGGTGTTCAGGGTCTGCCCCCGCAGGGCGAGGTTGGTCCCGAAGGTCCGGTGGGCGGCGAGGCCGGTGAAGACCGTCTGCGTCTTCTCGAGGTCCCGGTACATCGGGTAGCTGAAGACGATCTCGCAGCTGCCCGCGCTGGTGCACGACTGCGATCCCGGCTTGGGGCCGGGGGCGCCGAGGTTCACGAGCGTCCCCGGAGAGGGGACGGGCAGCGGCCGCATGAGCATCTCGTTGAAGAGCGAGAAGATCGCCGCGTTGGCGCCGATGCCGAGAGCGAGCGAGAGTGCGGCGACGGTCGTGACGAACGGGGACCGGAAGAGGGTCCGGAGGGCGAGCTTCAGATTGGGCATCGGCGAGGTGGCGGGAGTTCTGATACCGGGTAGACACCTCGTACGGGCGGGACGACCATGGAGGTTTCGGTCGCGGGGATTGTCGCCTTCGTCACACCGAGGGCCCGACGCCCCGGACCACGGTTACCTCTGGCGAGTCCACCAGTCGGTAGGGGTGAACCCTGTGAGGCCGGCTCGATGTCCGGGCGGGTCGCGCAGTCCGAAGCTCGCCTCTCACCGAGTTGGGACGTCCGGCGTGGGCTGCCGGAGCCCCTCCATACCCGTCCGACCCATGGAATTCCAGCGCGATATTGCCCCGCCGCCGGCTGAAAAGCCGGTCGAAGTCGTCGAGCAGGAGCGTCCCCGCCAGACGCGCGTCGGCGGGATGAGCTTCAGCGAGGCCCTCGCGAAGGTGGAGGCGCACCGCGGGCGCGTCCAGGGCGCGCTGGCGTTCGCGATGCTGGCGCGCATCATCGCGGACTTCGACATCCTCGCGCTGATCCGCGAGCCCGACCGGCTGGTACACGAGCTTCCGCTCGTGGGGCTGGCGCTGCTTTCCTACATGATCGTCCTGTGGTTCCTGGCGGCGCGGACGCGGGATCGCTGGGGCTTCGGGATGGCGCTCGGCATCGGCGTGCTCCAGGCGACGTACATGATCGTGGTGATCGTCGTCGGCACCCTGTGGACGGATCCGATGCAGGCCTGGCGTCCGGCCCTGGCGGCGGTGACGCACCTGGCGCTGGCGTTCACGGCATTCCGGGCCGGCGGATCGTATCCGCCGCTGGACAGCAAGAAGCCGTGGGTGTTCGGGTTCCTGACCGCCTTCATCTTCGTGGTGATTCCGTGGGTTGCGGAGCCGCTGGCGGAGGTGATGGGCTGGCAGTGGTAGGGCGGAGGGCGGAGGACGGAGGGCAGAGACGGCGAAGTGTGTGCCGAGGAACGTGAAGCCGGATCCTGAGCGCCGAGGGTGAGCTATTGCTCACCCTTTCGTTCTTGTCCAGTCCCCGGTCTCGTCTGTGTCGTCTGCGTCTCAGTCAGGCCTTCATGGCGTTCCGGGACGTCACTGCGACGCAGACGACGCAGACACATCAGACGACGCAGACGAGGATTGCCAGCCTCCTTCTCCAGGGATCCGGGCGCCAAGCCATTTCACCCTTTGGGGAAAACGACACCGCTACCCAGTCTGTGTCCTCTGCGCGTATCTGGGTCGTCTGCGTCGCAGTCAGTTCTTCATGCGGGGCCCAGTCGCCGGTCTCCGGTCTCCCCAGGATTCGGGGGCCTGGCCCTTCCCCTAGGGGAAACGACACCCACATCCAGTCCGTGTCGTCTGCGCGTGTCCGTGTCGTCTGCGTCGCAGTCAGGTTGCCGGACGACGAACTGGCCTGCAGGGACGGAACTGCGACGCAGACGAGCCAGACACATCGGACGACGCAGACGAGGATTGCCAGCCTCCTTCTCCAGGGATCCGGGCGCCAAGCCATTTCACCCTTTGGGGAAAACGACACCGCTACCCAGTCTGTGTCCTCTGCGCGTATCTGGGTCGTCTGCGTCGCAGTCAGTTCTTCATGCGGGGCCCAGTCGCCGGTCTCCGGTCTCCCCAGGATTCGGGGGCCTGGCCCTTCCCCTAGGGGAAACGACACCCACATCCAGTCCGTGTCGTCTGCGCGTGTCCGTGTCGTCTGCGTCGCAGTCAGGTTGCCGGACGACGGGCTGGCCTGCAGGGACTGAACTGCGACGCAGACGACGCAGACACGTCAGACCACGCAGACGAGGATTTGCCAGACGCCTTCTCCAGGGATCCCGAGTGCCTGGCCACTTCCCCCTTTGGGGAACGTCACCACTTCCAGGGATCCGGGGTGCCTTGCCTTTTCTCTCTTGACGCCGCCCGGTCCCGCCGGCATGTTCCCCTCACGTGGTGATATATCATCCAGTGAGTGCAACGCATGACTGAAAGCCTCGCCCTCATGCAGGGCACCGTCGACGTGCTGATCCTCAAGACGCTGGCCTGGGCGCCCATGCACGGCTACGGGATCTCGATGTGGCTGCGCGACCGCACCAACGGCGATCTCCTCGTCGAGGACGCGGCGCTGTATCAGGCGCTGCACCGACTCGAGCGGAAGGGCTGGGTCGAGAGCGAATGGGGCATCTCGGAATCCAATCGCCGGGCGAAGTTCTACTCGATCACGCGCGCCGGGCGGACGCAGCTCCGGAAGGAGACGGCCGCCATCCAGCGGTACGTCGCCGCGCTGTACAAGGTGCTCGAGCCGGCGTGACTCGCATGCGACGGCTCTTCCGGTTTCCGACGCTCACCCGGGCCCGGGCGAAGCGGGAGGTGGACGAGGAGCTGGAGTTCCACCTGACAATTGCCGCGGCCGACCTGGTCGCCCGCGGATGGACCCCGGACGACGCCGCGCGGGAAGCGCGTCGCCGGTTCGGCGACCTCGAATACACCCGACAGTACTGCTACCGCGAAGACGCCTTTCGCGCCGGAGAATCGCAGCGCATGACGCTCCTCGACGAACTCACGCAGGACCTGCGGTACGCGGGTCGGGCGCTGCGACGCGCCGCCGCATTCAGCGCGATCGCGCTCCTCACCCTGGCACTCGGCATCGGCGCCAACGTCGCGGTGTTCAGCGTCGTGCGCGCGGTGCTCCTCACGCCGTTGCCGTTCGCTGACGTCGATCGACTCATGCGGGTCTGGCACGCCAACCACACCACGGCCACCGAGCGCGGGGTCGTCTCCGAGCCGGACTTCGACGACTGGCGCCGCCAGTCGCGGACGGCCGAGACTATGGGCGGCTATTTCTTCGCCGACGGCCTGAGCGGGATGAACCTGACGGGGAACGGAACACCAGAGCGAGTCTCGGCGGCGATCGTGTCGAGCGGGTTCTTCGAGACGCTGCGTCCGCGCCCGCTCCTCGGGCGCACACTCGCTCTAGGAGACCAGTCGCCGGGACGGAACCGGGTCGTCGTCCTGGGGCATGACCTGTGGGCGAGACGCTTCCGCCGCGATTCCTCCATCATCGGCAGGACGGTCCAGCTCAACGCGCAGCCGTTCACGGTCGTCGGCGTGATGCGCCCCGAATTCGTCTATCCGGCCGAGAACGGGCTGGATGCATGGATTCCGCTCGGATTCTTCGGACCCGACGACATCGGCCGGGCCCGCGGCGCGCGCTTCATGTCCGTGATCGCGCGAGTCAGGCCGGGCGTGACCCCGGAGCAGTTCCGCGCCGACCTGAAGACTATCGCCGGCGGCAATGCGCGCGCCTATCCGGAGAATACCGGCTGGGACGACGTCACCGTTCTCCCCCTGCGTGACTCGATCGTCGGCGAAGTGCGGCGGCCCCTCGTGGTGCTGCTCGGAGCTGTGTCGCTCCTCCTCCTGATCACGTGCGTGAACATCGCCAGCCTGCTGCTCGCCCGAGCGACGGCGCGGGAAGGCGAGCTCGCGGTGAGAGCGGCGCTGGGCGCCGGGCGCCGGCGAATCGTGCGGCAGCTCCTGACCGAGAGCATGCTGCTCTCACTCCTCGGCGGACTCCTCGGCGTGGGGCTCGCGTTCGCGTCGCTTCGCGCGGTCCGCTCGGGCGGGCTCGGAGTACCGGGCATCGCGACGGCGGGCATCGATCCGGTCATGCTCGCCTTCGCTGTCGGCATCTCCGTCGGGTGCGGCATCCTCTTCGGCCTGCTGCCCGCGCTGCGGGCGGCGAGACCCTCGCTCCAGCAGTCGTTGCGCGCCGACGCGCGAGGAGCGGCCGGCGGACGCGGCCAGCGGCTGCGATCGGGCCTGGTCTTCGCCGAGGTGGCGCTCGCCGTGATGCTGGTGGTCGGCGCGGGGCTCGCAACCAAGAGCTTCTCGCGCCTGATCGCGGTCGATCCCGGCTTCAAAACCGACCGCGCGCTGGTCGCGATGATGTCCATCGGAGACAACCACGAACGCGAGGAGCGCCTAGACTACTACTACCGCGTCCTCGACGCGATTGCCGGAGTCCCCGGGGTGAACGCGGTCGGGGCCGTGCGGGACCTTCCGACGCGGGGCATCGGCGAGGGCGGGCGGGTGAACGCGGTCGGCAGCACATTGCGGACGGACCAGCTGCCGATGATGCAGTTCCATCAGGTGAGCGAGGACTACTTCAGGGCGATGGGCATCCCGCTGAGGGAAGGGAGGTTCTTCTCGCGCACGGACCGGAGCCCACGGCCACTGGTGGCGATCATCAATGAGGAGCTTGGGCGGCGCCTGTGGCCCGGCGCAACGAGCTATCTCGGGAAGAGCCTGGATTTCGGCGACCTTCCCGTTCCCGTCGTCGGCGTCGTCGGCAACATCCGGCAGGGTGGATTCGCGGCTCCCTCCGAGCCGACGGTCTATCTGCACGCGATGCAGTCGTTCCGCTCCCGGATGAGCATCGTGGCGCGGACGAAGGGCGATCCGCGGCCGGTCGCGGCTGCCGTCCGGCGCGCGATCTGGTCGGTGGACCCGACGCAGACCATCACGCAGGTCACGACGCTCGCCGACGTGGTCG
>CAMLHT010000122.1 GCA_946479895.1 uncultured Gemmatimonadota bacterium
AGGAGATCGCGCGCGACAAGAAGAAGTTCGAGGGGGAGAACAAGGAGTTCATCTCCAACAAGCTCAACTCGGCGAACTGGATGATCCAGGCCATCGAGCAGCGTCGCCAGACGATGCTCAAGGTCATGAACTACATCGTCGAGCGGCAGCGCGAGTTCTTCGAGAAGGGCGTCCAGTTCCTCAAGCCGCTCACCCTGCGCGAGGTGGCGGAGGTGATCAACATGCACGAGAGCACGGTGAGCCGCGTGACGAACGAGAAGTTCGTGCAGACGCCGCGCGGCGTGCTCCCGCTCAAGTTCTTCTTCTCCTCCGGCCTCTCCACCACGGCTGGCGAGGACGTCTCGGCGCGCGGCATCAAGGCGCAGATCCAGAAGCTCGTCGCCGACGAGGATCCGAAGCATCCGCTCACCGACCAGGCCATCGTCAACATCCTGAAGGAGAGCGGCGTCCAGATCGCGCGCCGCACGGTGGCGAAGTACCGCGACCAGCTGGGCGTGCTGTCGGCACGCATGCGCAAGCGGGTATGACGAGCGAGCGCCGCGAAGCACTCGTGGCGTACGCCCCCCTCGCCGAACCGCGGGACGCCGAAGTGTCGGTGCTCGTGCCGGCGAAGGACGAGGCCGAGAACCTGCCGCTGTTCATGGAGCTCGCGGCCGCGGCGTTCGCGTCGCATCCGGATACGTCGTACGAGGTCGTCGTCATCGATGACGGCTCGACCGACGAGACGTGGGAGGTCCTGCAACGCCTCCGCTCGCAGTATCCGTTTCTTCGGACGGTCCGGCACCGCGCCCGGCGCGGTATCGCCGACGCGCTTCGCACCGGGTACCTGAACGCTGCGGGGGCGGTACTGGTGTTCTATCCCGCCGATCTCCAGTTCAAGCCGGCGGACATCCCGAAGCTCGTCGCGCCGATCCTCGCCGACGAAGCCGACATGGTCACCGGGTTCAAGGAAGGGAAGTACGAGAAGGCGTTCGTCTCCGGCATCTACAACCGGCTGAGTCGAACGCTCTTTCACGTCCCCGTGCGGGATCTCAACTCGGTGAAAGCCTATCGCCGTGAGATCATGGACGGGCTGCCCGTGCGGCCGGACTGGCATCGCTACATGATCGTCATCGCTGCGGCCGAGGGCTACACGGTGAAGGAAATTCCCGTCCCGCTCTATCCCCGGAACGCCGGCAAGTCGAAGTTCGGATTGTCGCGGATTCCGGTGGGCGTGCTGGACATGCTCTCCGTGTGGTTCGAGCTCCGCTTCGGGAAGAAGCCGTTGCTCCTGTTCGGCATGCTCGGCGCCGCGCTGTTCGCCCTCGGCCTGCTCGCGGGGATCGTCGCGCTCATCGTGCTGTTCGTCGCCGGCGAGGGAGTTCGGTCGGTGTGGACGCTGATCCAGACCTGCCTCATCCTCGGCAGCGTGCTGTTCGCCACGGGACTGCTCGGCGAGCAGATCGCCGGCCAGCGCGCCGAGCTGCGCGAGCTGCGACGCCAGCTCGACGAGGTGCGCCGCAGCTGATCGTCGCTGCACGGCGCCACGCGGATCAGCGGCGGTCGTCGTGCAACGCGGGACCCGAGGCTAACTTGGTGTCGGCCCGGCTTCGCACCCGTGAAAATTCTCGTCGTCACCCACAACTATCCCCGGTTCGCCGGCGATCCTGCCGGCGCCTTCGTGAAGCGCCTGGCAATCGGCGCGGCCGACGCCGGCCATCAGGTCACGGTGGTCGCGCCGCATTCGCCTGGCTTGCCGACGTGGGCCGAGGAGGACGGCGTCCGGGTCCATCGCTTTCGCTATGCGCCGGACCCACTCGAGCGCGTGGCGTACCGCGGCGACCTTCACGCCACCGGCATCCTCTCCGTCCTCGCGGTGTTCGGCATCCCGATCTTCCTCCTCGCGTTCGCCGTCGCCATCCGTCGCGTCTCGCACGCGTGGCAGCCAGACGTCGTCCACGCGCACTGGTGGTTTCCCGGAGGCTGGCTCGCATCGTCGCTCGGCGTTCCACTCGTCATCACCACGCACGGCAGCGATATCCGCCTGCTGGATCGCTCGTCGCTGCTTCGGCGCCTCGCCACGCGAGTCATGAACCGTGCGCGCCTCGTGACGACGGTATCCGATTTTCTCGCCCGGAACGTCAGGTCCGCGCTGCCGGCGCTGCGTACCCCGGTGGCACGACAGTCCATGCCCCTCGATGTCGCGCATTTCGAACGCGGCCGACAGGCAGCGAAGTCGGAGCCGCCGCTGATCCTGTACGCGGGCAACCTCCTCGCGAGCAAGGGGGTGACCGATCTCATCGACGCGTTCGCCCTGCTCAGGCAGCAGGGCGTCGACTGTCGGCTCAAGGTGCTCGGCGAGGGGCCCGAGCGTGCCGCGCTGGAACGCCATGCACGCGCCGCCGGCGTGTCGGAGGTGGTGCAGTTCGCGGACTTCGTGAGGCAGGACGCCATGCCCGCGGAGTACGGCGCCGCCACCGTGACGGTGCTCCCCACGCGCGGCGATGCCGAGGGCCTCGGCCTGTCGCTGGCCGAAGCGTCGCTCGCTGGAAGCGCAATCGTGGGCACTCCGGCGGGAGGCATTCCGGAAGTGGTCGTGGACGAGGCAACAGGGCTCATCGCACGGGACAGCGATGCGGCGGACCTCGCGCGCCAGATCGCGCGACTGCTCGAAGCGCCGGATCTCCGCGCCAGGCTCACCACGCGGGCGGCGGCGATGAGCCGCGAGCAGTTCGCACCGGCCAACGCGGTGGACAGATTCCTACGAGTGTACCGTGATGCCGCTGCAGATCGCGATTGATTCCACCGCGCCCGGTGACTGGAACGATTTCGTCCAGCCGTTCGGCCGGTTCTACCATCGGATGGAGTGGTGCGAGGCGCTCCATCGCCAGTTCGGCTTCGGCATCCACTACCTCACCGCCCGACAGGACGGATCGATCGTGGGCGTCCTTCCGCTCGCGACGGTGCGAAGCCTTGCCGGCCGCAGGCGGGTCGTCAGCTTGCCCTTCAGCTACGCGGCCGGTCCGCTCGCGCTGTCCGCCGATGCGGATGCGGCACTGTGCGCCGCGGCCCGCGAGCTGTGCGAGAGCTCGGGCGCGCGGACGCTCGAGCTGAAGCGTCGCGATCCGGCCGAGGGGGCGCCCGACGGCTTTCATCGCGTCTCGCACTACCTGACGTACGTGGTCCCGACGGCCGGTGGTGCGGACGCGGTGTGGAAGAAGCTGCATCCGAGTCACGTCCAGCGGGCCATCAGGAAGGGAACGAAGTCGGTCACGGTCGAACGCGGCACCGATCGCGCCGCGTGGGCACAGATGGCCGAGCTGCAGCAGCGGACCTCCCGCCGGCTTGGTCTTCCCGCCCCGCCGGACGACTTCTTCGTGACTGAATGTGCCACCCTGCAGCGGCACGGGCTGGCAGACCTCCTGCTTGCACGCGTGCCCGACGCCGGATACGTCGCCGGTGTGGTGCTCTGGAAGGGAGGTCGCGAAACCATCTATGCCTTCGGGGCGTCGCTGCCGGAATACCTCGATCGCAAGCCCAATCACGCGCTGCTCTGGACCGCGCTGCAGGCGGCGGCCCAGGAGGGCGTTCCGTTCGACCTGGGGCGTGCCGCGCCAGAGCAGGGCGGACTGACGCAGTTCAAGCGTCGCTGGGGTGGCGAACCGCATCCCCTCGCGTACGATTACTGGCCGGCGCCATCCGGCCTGAACACGATGTCGCGTGACCGGGGTGCGCTCGCCATGGCTGGCAAGCTCTGGTCGCGACTCCCGCTCCCGCTCACGCGTCGCGCCTCCTTCCTTTATCGATATCTCGGGTGACGAGCATCTTCCGACGCGGCACCAAGAAGGTGCTCAAGCGCATCGTGTCGCGCGGGTTCTTTCCCGGGCTGCGTCCGATGCTCCTCCGCTGGTGCGGATTCCAGGTCGGCGAGCAGGTGTACATCGCGGATGGCCTGATCGTCGTCGAGGAGCTCGCCGACCGTGACAACCTCACGATCGGCGACCGCGTGAGCATCGCCCCGCGCGTGACCTTCGTCACCTCCTCGCATCCCAACCAGTCGAGGATCCGGCCCGTCGCGCCGGTCGCTCGCGGGCCCATCGTCATCGAGGACGACGTGTGGATCGGCGCCTCCGCGGTGATTCTCCCCGGCGTTCGTGTCGGCCGCGGCGCCGTGGTCGGCGCCATGGCGCTCGTGACGCACGACGTGGATTCGCTGCACGTCGTCAGCGGACAGCCCGCGCGAACGATCCGCGTCCTCGAGCCTCCGCCCGGCTGGCAGTGATCCGCCTCGCTCCATCCGCCGGCCTGTCACCGCTGGAGCGATTCGCGCTCGAGGTGCTCGTGGACCAGGCGCGGCTGCTCCAGTCGCTGGAGCCCACGCCGAGCGTGGTGACGGTGCGCATCGCGACGGAGGATGGCTCCGCATCCACCCTGCGGGACCTCGCCGCCCGCGGATGGGGGTTTCAGGTCGTCGACGGTGAAGTGCTCATCCCGCGCGTCCTGCTCGCGGAGGTGGGCAGCACGGTGAGCGCACGCGCGGAGCAGCTGACCGACGACGCCGATCGATTCCAGCGCGTCCCGACGCGCGTCAACGCGATGTACGCATCGGGGTCGCCTCGTGAACCGCTGGTATCCCGGTGTGCCGAAGCCCTGCGCGCAGCGGTGGTGAACGCCGCCGGACGTCGGCCCCTCGCCTTCCTGCAGCCGTGGCCCGACGGGCGCCGGTGGGCGGCCGCGCTCTCGCACGACCTCGACGTCGTCGACTGGTGGGGGGCGTTCACGGCGCTTCGAATCGCGGAGCTCGCCCGCAAGTCCGAGTGGCGCCAGGTCGCGAGGATCGTCGGCGCTGTGCCCGGGGGATTGACGGCCAACCCGGTCGTCGCCGCCGCGCGGCGACTGCTGGCCACGGAGCGCGACGCCGGCGTCCGGTCGACCTGGTTCGTCCTCTGTGGAGAGCCAGGCCTGGCGAGCGCGCGACGCGGTGATCTCACCTATCGCCCGGGAGGACGCCGGACGCGTGGCCTGCTGTCGGCGATCACCAGCGGTGGCCACGAGATCGGACTGCATGGGAGCTTCGCGACGATGCTCTCGTCGCGCGTCTTCACGGAGCAGCGCACGCAGCTGGAATCCATCGCCGGCGCCTCGATCCGCGGGGCCCGGCAGCACTACCTGCGCATGCGGCCCGGCGACACGCAGCGAGCGATGAAGGAGGCAGGCTTCAGCTATGACGCCACCTTCGGATTCCCGGATTGCAGCGGGTTCCGGCTCGGCGTGGCGGACGTGGTGCCGTGGTGGGACGCTGCCCACGGAGCCGTCGCGGATTTCGACGTCGTGCCCCTCGTCTGGATGGATCGGACGCTCAGCAAGTACCAGGGGATCGAGGACCCGCGCCGCTGGGTGGAGGACGCGCTGGAGCTGGCATCCGTTTGCGCCGACGTGGAAGGCCTCTGGGTGGGTCTGTGGCACCCCAACCTGGCGGCCGCGCTGGGATATCCTGGAGCGGAGGAGGCGTTCAGCGAGCTGGTGGCGCGACTGGTCGCCATGCAACCGCACATCGCGCCGCTGGGCGAGCTCGTGGCGTGGCGGCGCGATCGCCGCTCGGTTCGGGCTGCCACGCTCGACGCTCGCGGTCGGCCGGTCCGCGCCGGGACGCCAGCGGACGGCTCGGCGGCCATGCTGGAGGATGCCGAGGGTCGCGCCGTGCGGTGGAGCGACGACTAACGTCTTTCCTGGCATCGGCTTACGACTCAGCCTTGCCTCCTTAGCCCTATGCACCTACCTTCGCGCGGCGCCCGAACGTCGAGGTCGCTTCGTCGAATCTCGCTCCCCTGGAGGCTGCTGTGGGATTTCTGCGTTCGTTCCGGCACGTGCCACGGCTCGCGCTTCCATGCGCCCTGACGCTGACGGCCTGTCGGACCGGCACCGGACCGGA
The DNA here is from genome assembly GCA_946479895.1 of uncultured Gemmatimonadota bacterium. Next base: position 5,912 of record CAMLHT010000122.1, read on the forward strand.
GAATTCGTTCACGCATCCTTCGGGCGAGGTTCGAAGCCGAAGCGCCGCGCTCACGGGCCGGCCATTCGGCGTGGCCCTGAGTCGTTCCGAGGCGATCCTCGTCGGGCTGCAGGACGAGAATCGCCTCGCCGTCCTCCCGCTCGCCGATTCGGCGCCCCTTGGCTCCATCGACGTCGGTGCCGTTCCCACGGACGTTCGCCTCTCACCCGACGGCGGACTGGCGGCGGTGAGCAACCAGTTCAGCGGGTCCGTGGGGTTCGTCGATCTCGCGAGCGCCCAGCAGGTGGCGTCCGTCCGGACCTCGGCGGCGCCATTCCGCGTCCTCTTCTCGCCCGATGGTCGTCGTGTCTACGCCAGCAACAACTCCGGCATGGTCGATGTCCTCGACGTCTCCTCACGCACCCGGGTGGGCGGCGTCCAGGCGGGCAGCGCATCGAACGGACTCGCCATCTCGCCTGACGGCCTGTCGCTGTACGTGACGTCGATGTCCGGCGGGGTGACGGTCGTGGACCTGGGCGCAAACCGAGTGGCGCGCACCATTCCGCTGACCGGGGTGCCGCAGGGCATCGTCGTCTCACCCGATGGTCGGCAGCTCTTCGTCGCGAGGGAAGCAGCAAGATCCATCGCCGTGCTTGACGCCAGCTCCGGCGTCCAGACTGACAGCATCCTGGTGGGCTCGGGGAGCTTCGATCTCGCTCTCACTCCCGACGGCGTGCAGCTGTTCGCGTCATTCCCCTCCGCCGGCCTCGTCATGGTCATCGACCGCGCGAGCCGGCAGGTGGTCCAGACGCTGGCGGTCGGTGGTGCGCCGCGGCGAATCGCGTTCACGGCCAAGGGTGATGCGGCGGTCGTGGGCAACGAGTCGGGGTGGGTCGACATCATCCACTGATCCCGCCCGTGTCACGGGCGGCGCGATGCAACGCCGTCGCGGCGCGGTGACGATCGACGACGTCGCTCGCGGGCACCATCCGTCGAGTATCTTGAGCGCGTGAATCGACAGCGAATCCTGCTTCTCGCCCAGATCGCACTCGCTGCCATCGTGCTCGGCTTCGCGGCGCGAGCGCTCATCACCTACTGGCACGACTTCCGGGCGCACTCCACCGGACTGCAGCTCGACTGGGGCTGGATCGCGGCATCAGGGGCAGCCTTCCTGTTCGCCTACGTCGTCCTCGTCCAGACCTGGCGTGCCGTGCTCGCCGCGTGGAGTTCGCGGATCGGCTTCGTGGATGCGGCGCACATCTTCGCCGTCTCCAGCCTGGCGCGCTACGTGCCGGGAAAGCTCTGGCAGATTGGCGCCCTGAGCGTGCTCGCGAAGCGCGCCGGCGCCGAACCGGCGGCGGCGGCCGGCGCTGCCATCGTGAGCACCGTGGCGAACATCGTCACCGGCCTGCTGGTGGTGGTCGTCACGAGCTGGTCGCTCGCTGGCGTGGCCTATCGCCTTGCGGGGGCGCGCGCCGGTCTCGTGCTGGTGATCGCGAGCGGCATCCTGCTGATGGCCGCCCCCCTCGCATGGCCGCACCTGCGGCGACTCGCCGCGCGACTCACCGGCCGCGCGGTCACGCTCGAGAATCTTCCCGTCCGTGCGGTCGTCTACGCGGGGGTGGGCAACGCGCTCGCCTGGATCATCTACGGCGCGGCATTCCAGATGGTATCCCGCGGCGTCCTCGGCATCGCAGTCGGCAACACCAGCTCCTTCGTGGCCGTATACGCGATGTCCTACATTTTCGGCTATCTTGTGCTGTTCGCGCCCGCCGGCGTCGGCTTTCGCGAGTCGGCAATGATCCTCATCATGCCCGCCGCCGGCCTGGCCAATCCCGCCCAGGCGGCAGTGATGGCCATCGCGTCCCGCCTGTGGCTCACCATCCTCGAGACGCTGCCCGGATTGCTGTTCCTCATGCTTCACACGGTTGGACCCACCCGTGACACCTCCACCCCACCCGATGCGAAAAGCTGAGCTGGCGATGCCGACGCCGACCAGGGAGCCACGAGGGGCGTTCGGCTGGGCTGCCCTGGCGTACGCCATCGCGACGATGGCGCTGGCCTATCCGGCGCTGGCCGGAAAATTCCTCGTCAACCCGCACAGCGATCAGTTCATCGCCGGCTACGCATTCCGCCAGTTCGGCGCGGAGTGGATGCGCTCGGGCAGGGGATTTCCGGAATGGAATCCCTACCTCTTCGGGGGAGTGCCGCATATCGCCGCCATGGCCGGCGACATCTTCTACCCCACCTTCCTGCTGCGCCTGGTCCTGCCGACCGACGTGGCGATGACGTGGGGGTTCATCCTCCACGTATTCCTGGCCGGCCTGTTCACCTACGGTTTCCTGCGCGCTTGGGGGTTGGGGTTCGTCCCCTCGCTGATCGGGGGGATGGCGTACCTGCTGGGTGGACCCATCGCCTCGTATGTCTCACCGGGGCATGACGGCAAGCTGTTCGTCAGCGCGCTGCTTCCGCTGGCCCTCTGGCTCCTCGTGCGCGGCATCCGTGACGGCCGGCTGTGGACGTGGGGAGCGTTCGCCATCACCATCGGGCTCGCGGTGCTCAGCCCGCATCCGCAGCTGCTGCAGTACCTGCTGCTGACGTCGGGCGCCTTCGCCCTGTTCCTGGCGCTCGGCCGCGACGCCAGTGGCGTTCAGCTCGACCGTCGGACCGCCGTGCGGCGCCTCGCCTTCGCACTCGGCGCGGTGATCATCGGGATGGCAATGGGCGCGATCCAGTACGCGCCCGTGCGCGAATACGTGGCCTATTCGCCGCGCGCCGGCGGACGCGACTACGCCTACGCCACGAGCTATTCCTTTCCGTTGATCGAGCTGTTCAACATGTACCTGCCGCAGTTCACCGGCATCCTCGACCGGTACTGGGGCCCGAACGGCATTCACCTCCACAGCGAATATCTCGGCAGCTCGGTGCTGCTCCTCGCGTCCGCGGCATTCGGTGGGGATGCGCGCCGGCGTTTCCGCCGGTTCTGGATCGGCGTGGCGGTGGTGTCCTTCCTCTGGATGCTCGGCGGCAGCACGCCGTTCTTTCACCTCGTCTATGCCGTCGTGCCGGGGACGACGTTCTTCCGCGCGCCGAGCACGATCATCTACGTCTTCGCCTTTGCCGTGAGCGTGTTCGCCGCGCTCGGCACCGAGCGGCTGCTGGAAGGGGCGCTGACGAGGCGCTTCCTGTTCGGGTGGCTGGGGGCCGCAGCGGCAATCGCGCTGCTCGCGTCGGTCGGTGTCGTGGGGGCCATGGCGGAGGCGGGCGCGCGCACGGCGGGCGCAACGCTCTTCCCGCAGTACGCCGCCGAGGCGTCCGAGCAGTGGGCGTCCCGCGCCAATGCGAACGGCGCCGAGGTCATCCTCGGCGCGTGGCGCAGCTTCCTGTTCGTCGCGCTCGCGGTCGGCGCGCTGTTCTGGTACCTGCGCACCCGCGCGAGCGTTGCGCTGGTCGGAGCAGCCCTCGCGGTCATCGTTGCGCTCGATCTCTGGAGCGTGGAGCGCGACTACTGGTTGTTCTCGCCCCCGGCGAGCGTGCTGTACGCCGCGGATCCGGCGATCGACCTCCTGAAGCAGCAAACCGAGCCCGGCCGGGTGGTGGTCTTCTCGCAGGGCGACTCCGGGATCACCGCCGCTGATCCCTATTACGGTACCGGCCGCGGCCAGCACATCGGCACGGGCACCGGCCTCATGGTGCACCGCATCCGCTCCGTCACGGGTTATCACGGCAACGAGATCGGCCGCTACCAGACGCTGATGGACATGCAGCTGTCGAACGGGGCGCCGGCGCTGGTCAGTCCGACTTTCTGGCGCCACGAGAATGTGCGATACCTCTACACGAATGTCCCGATCGCCGATCCCTCGCTCAAGTTGCTGACCGGACCGGTCCGCAATTCCGCGGGGTCCACCGTCTACCTCTATCGGCTGCCGGGGGACAACCCGTACGCATGGCTCGCCTCGGCAATCGCCAAGGCGCCGGACGCCGACGCCCAGGCCGCGGTGCTCGATCCGCGATTCGACCCCGCCCGGATCGCCGTGTTCGACACGTCGGCCACGGTACAGCCGAATGCCGGCCAGACCCCACCGGAACCGCTGCCGATCACGGCGACGACGAGCAACCTCGCGCCTGGACAGGCCGATGTCGCGCTCAGCGCGCCGGCGCCCGCGGGCTCGGCACTGATCGTCTCGGAGAACTACTATCCTGGCTGGAATGCGATGGTGGATGGCAAGGAGGTCGAGACCTACCGCGCCGACTACAACCTCATCGGCATTCCCCTGCCGGCTGGAGCGAAAGCGGTGAGCCTGCGCTACCACGATCCAGCGGTGGCCACCGGACGCGTGATCACCATCGTCGCGATCCTTGCCGCCCTCGCCGCGCTCGGGGCAGGGCTGGCAGTCCAGCGGAGGCCGAGCATTGGCTGACCGGGCTCTCGTCATCGTCCCGACGTACAACGAACGGGAGAACATCCGCCGGCTCATCGACTCCGTCCTCGCCCAGGACGAGCGGATCGACATGCTCATCGTCGACGACGGCTCGCCGGACGGGACGGGCGCGATCGTCGAGGAGATCGGGGCGTCGAACCCTCGCGTGCATCTGCTGTCGCGGCCGAAGAAGATGGGCCTGGGGACCGCATACGTGGCCGGTTTCCGCTGGGCGCTCGCGCGGGACTACGCCTACGTCCTCGAGATGGACGCCGACTTCTCGCACGATCCCGTGCACCTCCCGCAGTTTCTCGCCGCGATCGAGCACACCGACCTCGTGCTTGGATCGCGCTACCAGGAGGGGCGGGTCAC
>CAMLHT010000123.1 GCA_946479895.1 uncultured Gemmatimonadota bacterium
ATCTCGAGGTCGAGCGAGCCCTCGGTGGTCGGCATCAGCTTCTGCTCGCGAGCCGCCTGGATGATCCACTGGCGCTGCTCGCGGTTGCCGGCGACGTACTGCTTGATGGTCTTCGTGTCGTAGTACTCGCTGTAGCGCTTGAGCACCGTGCGCGCGTGCTCGAGGCTGCGGAAGTTCTCGCCGCTGAAGACGCCCGGACCCGTGGACCAGCTGCGGGGTCCGAGGATGTCGCCCGCGTCGAGCTCGTCCTCGTAGGTGATCACGTCGGTCGATCCCGTCTGCGGGTCGCGAGCCGTCGTCACGCCGTAGGCGAGGTTGGCGGCATACGCCCACACCTCTCCACGGTGGATCTGCTGCGGGACGCGCAGGTGCGCGTGGGTGTCCACGAAACCCGGCATGATCGTCTTTCCGGCGACGTCGACGATGTGCGCGCCCGACGGAATCGGCACGCTGCCCCGGCGACCGACGCCGACGATGCGGTTGTCCCGGATCACGACGTCGGCATTCTCGATGACTTCATCGCCCTTCATCGTGATCACGCGGCCGCCGCGGAGCACGGTATTGGACTTCGGGATGTCCCGCTGCGCGTTCACGATCACGCGGAATTCACGCGGCTTGAACTGCGGCAGGTTCGCGTTGCCGCGACCGCCCCGCCCGCCCCCCGCCCCGCGACCACCACCGCCCGCCGCTGCGCTGTCGCCACCCACCGACTGCCCACGCGCGCGCATCGCCGCGCGGACGGAGTCGTCGAACTGGCGGGCGCGCTCGAGCTCGTAGACGACGTGCGCGTTGCCGAGCGAGTAGTGGACGCGCCGGCCAGTCCAGTCCCAGTGCGGGAACTGGGCGCCGACCTCGTCGAGCTTGCGCGCCGGGAAGTTCGGGTTGTCGCCGACCGTCACCGTCGGCGTCGTGCCGCCGATGACCGGCACCGTCACGACCCACGCATCGGAGCCGATGAGCGCCAGCGCCTGGTCGCCGTCCGGCGCCATGAAGATCATGCTGGCGTTCGCGCCCCCGCCGCCCCCGCCACCCGGCGCCGGCGGACCGGCGACGCGAACGTGCTCGCGGATGTCGGTGCCGTCCCAGCGGAACGAGACGAGGCCGCGTCCGCCCGACGCGTAGATGCGATCGTTCTTCGCCTTCACGAAGTGGGCGTTCTGCAACCCGCTCGACGGCATGATCACCGTCGGCGCGCCGCCCGACGCCGGGACCCAGACGAAGTCGCTGCCGCCCTGCGTCGTCTCCTCCTGGAACGCGGGCGCGCTGCCGCGGAGGGCAACGATGCGTTCCCCGTCATTCGAGAATACGGGCTGCTGGTAGTAGCCTCGCGTTGAGGAAACCTTCACCGGGTTGCCGCCGTTGGCGCCGACCTTCCAGATGTAGCCGCCCTCGCCTTCCGTCCAGGTCGTGTAGGCAATCGTGCGCCCGTCCGGCGACCAGGTCGGCTGGAACTGGTAGCCCTGGGCCTCGACGAGCTTGCGCGGGTTCACCGCGTTGCCGGCGGCGGGAACGTCGGCGACGTACAGGCGGTCGAGCGCCGTGAAGGCGATCCGGCTGCCATCGGGGGACGGGACGGCGTTGCGGATCTGCCGCACGACGAACGTCGCCGAGTCGCTGACCGGATACTCGAAGCGCACCTCGGGACCGAGGTGCTGCTCGACATCGATGGAGAACGGGATCTGCGTCGGCTTGGCGGTCCCGGTCACCGGCACCTTCCAGATCTTCCCGCCCCAGGTCGCGACGAGGAAGCGGGAGTCGGGCGTGAACGACATTCCGGGATAGACGTCGCGCGAGGCACGCGACTCCTGATCGTCGCGCTGCACGGGATAGGCGAGCCAGCGCTCGTCTCCGGACTCGAGGTCGCGGATGCGGAGGCCGGTCTGCTGATCGTGGCGCGTGCCGTACACCAGCCACTTGCCGTCGGGTGACAGCGTGGGCCGGAAGGCCGAGCCCCAGCGCGTGGCCCGGGTGCTGAACTCGCCGGTCTCGCGATCGTACACCATGATCGTGTAGCCGGAGTTCGCGCCGCCCATCGGGTCGTTGTACTCCCACTGTCCGTTGCCGCTCCGCCGCGCGACCCACAGGTAGCGCGGGTCATTGCCGAAGGCGGCGCCGATGTGGCGGGGATTGGTCGCAGCGCCACCGCGGCCGCCCGCGGCCGCGCCAGCCGCCGGTGGCGGCGCGCCGATCTGCGTGCCCGAGCCGCCCTCGGTGTGATACAGGTAGAGCGCGTTGTTCCGCGAGGCGACGATGTACTTGCCGTCCGGCGTCCACTCCGGCGAGTCGAAGGAGATCGTGCGCTCGCGCGTCACCTGGACCGTGTCCTTGAGGTCCAGGGAGAGGATCCAGACGTTCGACGCGCCGGCGCGGTCCGAGACGAAGACGATGCGCTTCCCGTCCGGGCTGAAGCGCGGCTGCGCGTCCACGGCCATTCCGCGCGTGAGCGGCGTCGCCTTGCCACCGGTGATCGGGATGGTGAAGAGATCACCGAGGTGGTCGAAGACGATCGTCTGCCCGTCGGGGCTCACGTCGAGCGAGAGCCAGCTCCCGACGTCGGTCGTGAAGCGGATCGTCCGTTCGGGCTTGAGCGGCAGGCCCTCCTGGATCGGATTGGCGCGCGCGGTGTCGCGGCGGCCCGGCGCATTGGCGGGAACGTCCTGCGCCGCGACGATCGCGGGCAGGCCGAGGGCGAGAGAGGCGATGAGGCGGGTGGCGCGGGTCATTCCTGTTCTCCGGTGGACGTCTGGGTGGTGACGATCCACCAAATAGGCAGCCGGCGGCCCGTCGCCGTCCAGTCCCTCGTCGCCATCGGCCGCCGATGTCGATCTCGAGGTCCGAGACGACAGCTGGACTGAACCACGGAAGCGAAAAGGCGGGCGGTGATGGCTCACCGCCCGCCCGCCGGCGAAACACGACCGGCCAGCCCTTCAGCTCAGGCCGTAAAACCGGTGACGGTGCAGCACCCCTGGTCGCAGGCCACCCATATGTCCTCGTCCCTCGGATTCCACTTCCAGCGCGCCACGGCCGGTGGTTTGATCTTGTGGGCCATCATATCGACCCGGAAACTGGACGCGCCCGCATTCCCGTTCTCGTCCCTGAACGAGGCCGACCACTTGAGAGTGTCCGCGATGGCGTCGTACGTCGCCTTGATCACGAGCGAGTTGTTTCCCTTGCGCAGTCCCCAGTTGTAGTACTTGCTGCCGGCCCGAGGATCCTTCTCCAGAAAGATGGTTGCGACTGTCGCTCCACTATCGGATGTGAAGTCGAGAACGGTGTACCCCCCGAGGTTTTCGTTCGGCGTGATGCTGGCCCGGACAGCGCGCTTGAGAGACACACCGCTCGGCAGTGTGTCGGGCGTCGTGATCTCCTGTTCGTCGTGCCAGCTCTTGATCCTGTGTTGCCGCGTCTGCACGGGCAGGGATGCGTGTGCCGGAGCGCGCCGCTCCCCATTGCCGGGATTCCGCCCGATCTCGCACCACGTCTTTTCGCCGCAATTCACTCCAATGATCGCCTTCCCGTTCTTGTCCTCATCGATCCGGACGACACTCGGGAAGTCGGCCTTCGATGCTCCGGGCTCCTCCTCCAGCCCGACATTGAGCTGTTTGCCGCTGGCCGCATCAGTGCAATCCTGCCCCGCGACGGGCGCGATCGAGCCGATCCACTTGTCGCCTGCGGTGCGGTGCGTGAGGAAAACGCAGTACTGCGCCGTGGCCGGATTGTCCTTGATGCCGAGATTCCGATATGAATTCGGCATGGTGGCCGCGCCCTCGACCTCCAGCACCGCGCTGAGCTTCCACTCATCCTTGAACGCACCGTCGTCGTACCGCCTGGGCACGATGTACAGACGGGCCAGCGGTCCCAGGTCGCGGTCGACGTCGACGTCCCCGGCCAGCGCCTGCGTATCGTTGAACCCCTCGATTTCGGTGAACTCCCGGATCGTCGCCCGCGGAATGGTGGGGAACTGCTTGTACAGGACGGCAAGCACCTCGTTGCTCGCCGTGGTCGTGACGGGCGAGGCCTGCGTGGACGGGGGCGGGGACGAGCAGGTCACCCCGGCAAGGGCGATGGGCAGGGCCGTCGCCGCGATGCGGGCCGATCTCCATGCAATTCGTTTCAAGGGCATCCTCCGTCGGATTGGAGTGGGATTCACTTCGGGGACTGAAAGACCGCGGCCGTCGTGGTCCATCGTGCCGGCTCGCCGCGTTCGGCACGGCGCATGGCCAGCTCACCACGCAGTCGCATTGATTCGATGAGCGCCGCAAGGGAAGGTGGTGAGCTGAGCATCCCGGGCGTCAGGAACGCCCGGCCGCGCAAGAGGCGGTCGAGGGTGAGCGTAGCCGACGTCGTGTCGCCGATGCGCAGGTATACCTTCGCCTCGAGCAGCACAGCCTCCGGCCGGACATCCTCATGCCCGGTCAGCGCGCGCGATGCCTCCACCCTGCGGAGGATGGCCTCGGCGCTGTCTCGCTTGCCCCCGAGCGCGGCCAACTGCGCGCGCGTCAGGTAGTCGCGATTCGGCTCGACCAGCGCCTCCGGTAATGCATCGTCCCGATCGATGAAGAGCCTCGTGGCGACGCCGAGCAGGGAGTTCGGCCAGTCGGGCTGCGCTCCAGCCGATCTCGATATTCGCTCTCGCAGCGCGATGATCTCTCTGGGTTGAGCGTTGCACCCCATTGCCAGCCGGCCCGTGAGGGCGTCGGCCATGCCGACAATTTCCTGCGACAGCCCCGGGTTATCGGAAGCCGGCGTGACACGCAGGACGCGATCGACCAGGCCGCAGTCGCGTGTGAGAACCGCGGCCACGGCCATCGACCCACCGTGCGCCAACGGGTCTGCTCGATGCGCCGCGATGATCGAGTCGGCGGTCTTCCGGATGGCGACGGCCTCCGCGACGTCGCCGGCGTCGAGGAGCTTCACTCGAAGGAGGAGCTGCGCCGTGAGAAGGCGCAACTGCGTGGCTGGGTCATCGACGCTCAGGGCGTACGCGGCACGCAGTGTGTCGAGGGCGGCGCGATCTCCCGCCATCTCGAGCGAGACCGCGACTGCCTCCTTCGCTCCGGAGCTTCTCGGCAACGACGTCGACCACCTGGCGGCGATGGATCGGAAGAGGTGCTGCTGGGAAGCGATCGCATCGCGCAGTCGATTTGGCACGGCACGCGGATCGCCAGACATGACGAGCGATGCCGGGACCGGCCGCATGACGAGCGTGTCGTCCTCCATGTCGAGGCGCCCCATCATTGCCGGCGCGGCCGGATCGCTCGGCAGCGCGACGCGAAGCTGGGAGGGTTTCATCGCCAGGAGGTCGCGCAGGGGCTTGAAGGCCCCGCGCTCCATGCTGCGGTGCGAGAGCGCCAGCACTTCGAACGCGGTCTGGTACGCCCGCATGGCTCCCTGAAAGCTCGCGCGATACCTCCATGTGCCTCGAGCCCCTTCAGCGCGGACTACCCGATAATCCTGGTCCTGGCATTGCCCGAGGCCGAACCAGGCGGCGAAGTCGGATCGGTTCTCCGCCGTCAGGCGGCGATAGCGTGCGCAGGCGCTGTCGTGCTGCGCCGTGCCCAGCGCCTGCAACGCCGACGCGAGACGTCGTTCGCGCAGCGGCAGTCGCATGGAATCCGCCATGGCGCGCTCAGTGAGCGGCGCCCACAGTGGTGGCTTGAGCCCTTGCCACGCGCGCACCTGCGCCTGCCAGAGCGCCGCGCGCGAGTATCCCGCGTCACGGTCGAGTGCGCGCTGGAAGAGAGAATCCGCGCGCGGGAAATTCCATTCGTCGAGCGCCTCGATTCCCGCCGCGAACGATTGCATGGCCGGCAGCGAGGCTGATGCCGCGACATCCATCCCGGCGGAATCGGCAACTCGACCGCGCAGCAAGAGCGCCTGGGCAAGCCGCCCATAGATACGATCGATTCGATCCAGATCGGACGGGCTCACCGTGAGGGATGCGAGCTTCAACGCCGTGTCGACGTTGACCTGGTGCAGCCAGGCCTGAACAAGCCAGCGCCCACCGGGAACGACACCGATCTGGCCGCGCACATACCGGCCGGCCCCGAGCGACAACGCGACAGCTCTGGGATCGTACACCCCCGACGCCGACTGCGCCTTCACCTCCGCGTCGCGCACCCGGTAGGGCTCGAGCACCGTGACTCCACGCCATGCGGAAAATGCGTTGTAGATCAGCGCATCGACCGAGCCCAGGGCCCGGGTGTCGCCTTCCCTCTCGAAGGTCATGACCGCGAGCTGAGTCGTATCCGGGGTGAAATCGGCGCGGCCCGAACCAGCGCGCGATACAATGGAAGCCCCGGCAATTACGGCGATAGCGGCGGCGCCCACTCCAGCGACAACCCACCGTCGCGGAATCCGGCCCGGAGCCAGGGCCGCTCTGCCCGCCGACTCCAGCTCGTCGGCGAATTCCTCCGCCGTCGACTGCCGGTCCGCCGGCGACGTGCACATCGCCTTCGCCACGACCCGGTCGAGCTCCGCCGAAACCGTGTTCCGGTACGTGCGCATCGGGCGCGGCGTCGTCGAGAATCGCTGCGCCAGCACCGACTGCACCGTCGGCCCCGTGAACGGCGGCATCCCGCTCACCATCTCGTACACGACGGCCGCCAGCGAATAGATGTCGCTCCGTCCGTCGTAATTCCGCTCCCCGCTCGCCTGCTCCGGGCTCATGTACGCCGGCGTTCCGCGCACGACGCCCGTCGTGGTGGTCAGCTCGCCCGCGGTCGCGTGCAGCAAGCGCGCGATGCCGAAGTCACCGAGGTACGCGCGGCCGTTCCCGAAGAGGATGTTCTCCGGCTTGATGTCCCGATGAATGAGCCCCTTCGCGTGCGCGTGAGCCAGCGCCCGGGCGATGGTGGAACCGATGTCCACGGCCCGCTCGATCGGCAGCTGCTTCGACGCCATCAGCAGGTCGCGCAGAGTGCCGCCTTCCATATAAGGCAGCACGCAGTAAAGCGTATTCCCGTCGGCGCCCGAATCGATGACGGGCACGATGCTGGGATGCTCGAGCCCCGCGGTCAGCCGGATCTCCCGCAGGAACCGGTCGGCACCCAGTGACTCGGCGAGCTCCGGGCGCAGCACCTTCACGGCGACGAGGCTCGTCGTCTGACGGTCGCGGCAGAGATAGACCGTCGAGGTGGCGCCGTACCCGAGCTGGCGCTCGACCACATACCGGCCGCCGACGACGGTGGATCCGGTGATTGTCGGTGAGCTCACTGGTTACATGGCGGGAGACTGGTGACCCAGATCACGCCAAGGTGAGCAGATGATTATGAGAGCGCCAGAGGCAGTTTGAGGACGGAGGATGGAGGGCGGAGGATCTCAGCCTCCGTCCTCCAACCTCCGTCCTCCGCCCTCAGGTCAGCCCTGGTTCACCCAGGGATCGGATTCCATCCAGCCCGACTCCGGCGCGAACAGGAAGACCATCGCCCCGTTCGCGAGCATCGGCAGCAGCTTCTGCGCGCGTGACTGCTCCACCGCCGGGCAACCCTCGCTCCGGCCGGCGCGCGTCGGCGTCACGTATGGTGCCCCATGCGCGACCACGCCGCGGGCGAGCGCGTTGTCGTTGAAGCCCTCCGACAATCCCTTGAGCCGCAGGCCGATGGACGTGTAATGGCGACCACCCGACTTGCCGCTGAACTGGTACGTGTTCGTCGCGAGGTACAGGCCGAGCGAAGTCGCCGCGCTGCCCGACCGGTTCGAGAACCGCGTCGGCACGCCATTCCTGTCGGCGGCGGAGCCACGACCGTGCGCCACCGTGAACGGACCGTCCACAACCTGGAGCGTATTCATGTCGAAGACGTAGCCGCGCGGCGTCGTGGCCGGGAGGCCGTAGTCGACGAAGTAGAGGTACGGCTTCTTCACGTCGTCGGGATGCGTCGCCTTGTACGCGAAGTAGCTGCGGAACGCATCCTCGAGCGCGCGCGGATGGCTCATCCGGCGCACCGACGCCGAAAGGGCCTCGACCGCGGACGTCGTCAGAGTCGCCAGGTCGGAAGCGGGCTCAGCAGTGGGCTTGGGCGCCACGAAAGCGACCGCAGCCGTCAGTACCGGACCCGACTTGTCGTGATCAGGAAGCAGGTAGCTCCCGCCGGCAAACACCACGGCGGTCGCCCCCACGAGGACGTTCCCCACGTACTTCGGCAGCTTCATTCAGTGTCCTCCTGACGGGAAAAAAAATGGCCTCCAGGAGGTTGTGACTGGACGCCACGACCCCTCTCGAACTTCTATGAATCTAGTAGATGGTTACTCCTATGTAAACCGTTTGTTTGTAAGGGTTTAGCTCGTCCGAAACCGCAGTGTTAACGAGCTCTGCAGGTGGTATTTCATTCACCCGCTAGACTGGTGTCATGACGCGCCTTTCCATCCTCGACCTGGCTCCCATCGTACAGGGTGGCACCGCCGCCCAGGCGTTCGAGAGCTCCCGCGATCTGGCCCGCCACGCCGAGCGGCTCGGATTCCACAGGTTCTGGCTCGCCGAGCATCACAGCATGCCGGGCATCGCCAGCGCGGCAACGTCGATTGTCATCGCCCACGTTGCCGCCGCCACCTCCACCATCCGCGTCGGCGCCGGCGGCATCATGCTGCCGAACCACTCGCCGCTGCTGATCGCCGAACAATTCGGGACCCTCGAGACCCTCTTCCCCGGCCGCATCGACCTGGGACTCGGCCGGGCTCCCGGGTCGGATCCGGAGACAGCTCGCGCCCTTCGGAGAGACCCCGCGGCCGGCGACATGTTTCCGCGCGACGTGGACGAGCTGATGGCGTACTTCCGCGAGCCCTCGCCGGGCCAGAAGGTGCGGGCGGTTCCCGGCGCGGGGCTCGACATCCCAATCTGGATACTCGGCTCCAGCCTGTTCGGGGCGCAGCTCGCCGCGGCGTACGGGCTGCCGTTCGCCTTCGCGTCGCATTTCGCTCCGCGATTGCTCGACGACGCGCTGGCGATCTACCGCTCCACCTTCCGCGCGTCCGATCGGCTCGAGCGTCCGTACGCGATGGTCGGCGTGAGCATCATCGCCGCGGACACCGACGCCGAAGCGGCGCGACTCTTCACGTCGGTGCAGCAGTCATTCGTGAATCTGCGTCGCGGTCACCCCGTCATGCTGCCGCCACCGCGCGACGACTTCGAGCGCGAGCTGACGCCGCACGATCGGCTGGCGCTGGCCGAGACGCTGTCGGAAGCCATTGTCGGCTCGGCGGAGGCGGTTCGCAGCCGAATGCGATCGCTGATCGACCGCACCCGGGCGGATGAGCTGATGATCGCGACGCAGGTCTACGATCAGCGGGCGCGCCGCCACTCCCTCGAGATCGTCGCCGAGGTGGCCGCGACGCTCTGACTGGCCGTCACGGCTCCGAGTACCGCATCTCTCCGGGTGTCGGGCGCTCGCCCGGAATACCCGCGCCCTGCGGTCATCGCGCGATTCGAGAGCCCTCGGCGCTCAGTGTGGCCCAGCGACGCATCAGTGCCGCCGCATCGGCTTGCGCCCGTCGCGCAGCATCCAGGCGAGCGGCGGTCGGCTCCATGTCGGCCGTCTGCATGGCGCTGATCGCTCCGGTGAGCGCGGAGCTCACGGTGAGGAGGTTCGCCGGAGCGGACGGCGCACCACCGCGCCCGCCGCCGAAGCCTCCACCCCCGCCCCGTCCTCCGCGACCGCCACCGCCCGCGGCAGCCGCCGGGGCGATGGAGTCGATTCGTGCCTTGAGCGACGTGGCTTCCGCTCCCGACACGGAGGAGAGCTTCGCCGACAGCGCGCGGGCCTTCTCGTACGCCGCCTGCGCGTCCATCGCCGCCGCGTACATCGAGCGCGTCATCGTCGTGAGCATCGTCGCCGTGGCCGGCGCCAGCTTGACGCGCGGATCGAGCCTCAGCGTCAGCGGCTGGGTGTGCGTCTCGCCGTTGGCGGTGAGCCGCACGGTGTAATTCCCCGGTGCGGCCCATGGCGATCCGACGTTCGGGAACTGGCGCTGCGGCGTGGCGCCACCGCCGATTCCGAACGCGCCGTATTCACCGATCGGGTCATAGTGCAGGTCCCAGTAGTAGCGGTGCGAGCCGGCCTTGCCCGACAGTGTCACCGGCGGGGCCGGCCAGTAGAGCGGCACGCTGCAGTCGGCGGCCGCCGGATTCGCCTGGCAGACCTTGTTGTAGCCGGCCGGGTCGACCGCGGGGTGCGGGTTGCGCGCCGTGTCGGCGCTCGTGATGTGCCGGATCACGCGGCCGGACGCGTCGAGAATCTCGAGGAGCACGGAGCCACCGGCGTCGGCCGGCAGGTAGTAATCGATCGCGCCACCAGCCATCGGGTTCTCGCCGGCCGGGGTCTCGGGCGGCCAGGGCGTCGGATCGTTGGTGTTCGCGCGAATGCGGATCGCGTCGAGCGGCTTGAAGAGGAACGCCTTGCGGGCGGCCATGGCCTGCCGCGCCGCGGCGGCCTGACGCAGCGGCGTGACGTTGTCGAGGATCCAGAAGCCGCGGCCATGCGTGCCGGCCACGAGGTCGGCGCAGAGACAGGTCGAGTCGTCCTTGACCTTGATGTCGCGGACGGAGATCGGTGGCATGTCGTACTTGAGCGACTCCCAGTGGTCACCGTCGTCGTACGAGACCCACACCTGGAGATCCGTCGCCGCGTAGAGGAGACC
>CAMLHT010000124.1 GCA_946479895.1 uncultured Gemmatimonadota bacterium
CAAATCCGACAAGATCTGTCGGGATCGATTTTCAACCTGTCGTCGTCACAGGGCCAGAGGAGAAACACGGAAAAGTCCGCTGTAGATCTGATCTTCAGGATCTGGTCTGACCTCGACAGAAGAAACGTTTCCCCGTTCGAGTGATCAGATCTTCATCGGACTTTTCCGTGTTTCTCTTCTGGCATTGCAGGGGCGCCGCGCCGCACGGAGGCGAAGATCTGCCGGGGATCACCGAGCTTCGCCCCGGCAAGGTCATCCGGTAGCAGGTCCAGGTTCGCGCGCGGATTCTGGGTCAATCGCATCGGCCAGTGCGTGCCGTACACGAAGCGCGCGGAGCCGATCGTCCTGAACAGTTTCGCGAGGTGATCCTCCGGCGGTCCCCAGATCCAGGAGATGTCCCACCACACTCTCCCCTGCTCCTCCGGCGTCAGGCCCCAGTGCACTTCCTCGATCATCTCGCGACTGGCGGCGGTGACGATGAGTCGCACCGATGCGCCGGCGCGCGCGAGGTCGCGAACGGCCGCTGCCTGGAGGTCGCCGGCCACGTCGAGCGAGTGGCGTTGCCGGAGATCCTCGAAGCGCACCGTCAGCATCAGTGGCATCCGCAGCTCGCCTGAGGCGATCGCGAGCGCGCGCATCGAGGAGTCCGAGGGACCGAGCCCCCAGTGCTGCGGGTAGGCGCGAATCGCCACCGCTCCGTTCGCGCTGGCCTCGCGGAGCGCGCGCGACCAGTCGGGCCAGTCCGGACGGATCGTCGGGACCGGCTTCAGCCTCGGGAATGGCGCGAGCGCCGCGAACAGCTCGCGGTTACCCGCCGCGGGATCGCGGTGATATGCCGATGGCAGATGACCGACCCACGCCCCCTCCAGTCCGTCGCGCTCCACCACGCGATCGAGCACCGCTGCCTCGGGATGCGGGATGTACCGGTAAGGAAAGGGGCCGATCAGGGCGTTGCAGTCGATCATTCGATCGCTCCCGTGAACGCGCCGGGCGGAAAGATGCGCACCGCGTTCTTCCAGCGGATGTTCTCGAGGTCCTCGCCCTTCACGCCGATCACGTCGAGGGCGCGCAGCTTGGCGAGGCCCGTGCACATGGTGATGTCGCTGCCCCACAGCAGCCGCGAGGGGCCGAGCGCGCTCAGGGCCTCGTCGAGCATGCCCCGGTCGACGCCACTGCCGGACAGGTCCGGCAGGATGTTGGGATGGTCCTTCACCGCGGCGAAGGTGTGCATGTAGTCACCGCCGCCACCGATGTGGGCGAGGATGAAGCTCACCTTCGGATGGCGAGCCGCGAGCCGCGCGAGGTCGGCCCCATCGGAGATCTCCTGCGAGGGCCACTCGCGGCGCCGGTGCTGCCAGATGTGATGGAGGATCGGCAGGCCGTGCTGGCCGGCGTAGGCGGCGATCGGATCGAGCAGCGGATCGTCGGCGCGGCGGCTGGCGAGCAGCTTGATGCCGATCGCGCCCTTCTTCCGGCAGCGCTCGAGCTCGCGCAGCGCGTGATCGGTGTGGTTGGGATTCACCACGGTCATCATGCGGACGCGGTTGGGCTCATCGCGCAGCATCCCGATCATGGCGTTGTTGCCCGCCTCCACGTCCGAGGGCGACGGGAAATACGTCGGCGACGAGAAGCCGTAGCTCCCGAGGATGGAGGCGACGTGGCAGGAAATGCCCATCTTTTCGCCGGCGCGGAAACGAGCGTCATTCACCGCCTCCCAGTCGGCGCGCCCGGCGCCGGCGTGGAGGAAGTGGGCGTGCGCGTCGATGAGCGGGCTCACGCGCGCTCTTCGTCCCGGAGCTCGATGAACGCGGCGTTCGCGGCCGCCTCGATCTGGCGGATCACGTCGTCGGTGTGCGCGATCGCCGGGAAGTTGTACGCGCCCCGCTTGAACAGCACCCCCTGGCCCGCGGCCAGCTCGAGGAACCGTGTCTCGCGCTCCGGCGAATTCCAGCGGAACAGCCACATGTGATCGATGCCGTCGACAGTCACGCCCTCGACCCCACTCGCCTCGATCACCGACGTCATCGCCGCGCGGATGTCGAGACCGATCGACGCGATCGAGTCGCAGATGTCCGCCTTCTCGTGCCAGTCGAGCACGGCTCCGGCGGCGGCCAGCGCCGTGGCCTCGGACGCCAGCGTGGAGGAGATCCAGGTCTTCTTCGCCGCTTCCATCAGGTCCCGCTTTCCGACCACCGCGGCCAGCGGATATCCGTTCGCCATCGCCTTCCCGAAGGTCGCCAGGTCGGGCGTCACTCCGGAGAGCTCCTGGTATCCAGCGGTCCGCAGCCGGAAGCCGGTCTTCACCTCGTCGAAGATCAGCGCCGCGCCGCTCGCATCGGCCAGCTCCCGCGCGCGCGTGATCCACGCCGCGGAGGGCAGTCGCTCGACCACCGGCTCGATGATGATCGCGGCCAGCGCCTGCCCTGCCTCCAGCACCGCCTTCTCCAGCGCCGGCACGTCATCGAACCGAACGGCGACGTACAGCTCGCGCGTGCGGGCGGGGACGCCGAATGCCGTGCTCGACCAGTCGTGCCAGCCGAAGTAGCCGCTCCCGATCACGACGTCGCGCGCCGTATACGTCCGCGCGAGGCGGACGGCCGCGCTCGTCGCCTCGGCGCCGGTCTTCAGGAACTGCACCATCTCCGCGCACGGGATCACGGTGCACAGGCGCTCGGCCACCTCGATCTCGCGATGATCGCTGAGGGCCGAGACGTTGCCGTGAGAGGCGGCGTCGATGACGGCGCGGGTGACCTCGGGCTCGGCGTAGCCGAGCGCCACCGACCCCAGCGCCATCGTGCAGTCGATGTAGTCGTTGCCGTCCATGTCGATGACGCGGCAGCCGACGGCCTGGGTGAAGTGCGTCGGGCCGATGGCGTCCTCGGACCCGTAGAGCGCCGCGGCGCGCTTGCTTCCGGTGGAGGCGCCCGACGGGATGACCTGCGCCGCGCGGGCGCGCCAGTCGATGTCGCCGGCTTCCTCGGGCGTGCCTTCCGGCTCGACCTCGGCCTCGTCGAGGTTCTCGTCCGCCGCGGCGTCATCGCGCGGCGCCGGTGCCTGCTTTCCCGATCCGAAGAGTTTGCCGAATACCATAGGCTGAGAAAAACGGCCGGCCGGCCGGTAACGTCAAGTGCGGGGCGTCGTGCGGTCGATGTAACGGACGACTTCGATGAAGATCGCGCGGAGCAGCATGAGCTCGCGGGCGTCGGGATCGGCGCGGGTGATCATCGCCCGCAGCGAGCGCATGATGTGCTCGGCGTAGCGCGTCTTGAAGAACTGGATCCGCTCCAGGGCCCGGGCGGCGTCCTCGAAGAACATCTCCAGCTCGTCGGCGGTCGGCGGAGGTGCCTCCTTGCGCGCCGGCGGCAGCACGCGCGTCGCGTCGCCGGCCGACAGGTGCAGCTCGTAGAGGGCGATCAGCACCGCCTGCGCCAGGTTGATCGACGCGTGGTTCGTCGTGGGAATCGTGACGACGGCATGGGCGCGCTCGACGACGTCGTTGGGCAGCCCGGTGTCCTCGCGGCCGAAGACGAGCGAGATCGGCCCATGCTCCGCGAACTCGAGCGCCTGGACGGCAGCCTCCCGCGGCTCGATGATCCGGAACTTGGCGGCGCGGCGGCGCGCGGTGAACGCGAAGACGCGAACCGAATCGGCGACAGCGTCTTCCACGTCGGGAAAGGTCTCGATGCGGTCGATCAGGTCCTGGGTCCCGTGGGCGATGCCTTCGAGCCGGTACGGATCCCATTCCACCGGGCGAACCAGCCGGAGCTGAGAGACGCCCATGTTCTTCATCGCGCGGATCGTCGCGGCGATGTTCACGTAATCCTGGGGCTCGTAGAGCACGACGCGGACAGCGGACAGCCTGGACTCGGTCATTCGGAAGCGAGTAGAAACGGGATGAGGCGCGATGCGTCGTGCCGGTCGCCGCGCAGATATATGAAGTGGCCGCCGCCGCTCAGGGCGAGCTGACCGCGGCGACGCTCGCGGCCGGCCGGCTTTTCGTTGACGATCAGGTCGAGTGAAAAGGACGGTCCGCCGGGAGTGATGCGCAGGTCGACATCATAGCCGAATTCCGTCGGACGCCAGGTGCCCGTGACCTGGACCGCCTGCCCCCACCCATCGATCGGCCTCATGGACAGCGAGGACGTGCCTTCGATGGGGACGATGACGTAGCCCGCCTTCGCCGTTGCCGTCCGAAGGTATAGCTGGAGACCGGCGCCATTGATGTCGGCATGCTCGTTGTCGAGGCGATTGACGGCGCCGGGCCGGACGAAGGTACGCTCGGCGCTGACGGCCACGCGCAGGCCGAGAATCCCGTCGTCATTGAGCAGCGTGACGAGCGCCGACGGCGCGCCGGCTTCGGACCAGGTCTGCTCCGAGCGGAAATAGGACTCCTCCCCGAGCTGCACCTCGAACGGCCTGCCGGGCCGCAAGACCTCGTCGTTCACCACGGGCACCGGGATCGAATCATCTGTCGAGGCGTCAGGCGCCGCCTGGTCGACGAGACCCTCGAGGTCTATCGAGCTCCTGGCCGAGCCCACCTGGATGACGATGTTCCACCCGTGATCGGCGCGCGCATGCTCGTGCCTGGCTTCCGTCGTGTCGACCACGATCTTCGGGAACAGCGCCGCCGACCTGACTGCGCCCTTCCAGCTCCAGACGGTGCGGATCACGCCGGACGCGCCAACGCCGCGCGCGAGCAGCATGGGCGCGTCGCCGCCACCCGGAGGGCCGGGGGCGACTGCGCGCCAGAGCTGGAGTGGTCCATCGGCAGAGAGCCACACGTCGAGTCCGGGACCGGTGAGCGCCATGACCTGGCTCGCCGGAATCGTCGCCAGCAGCGTGGCGTCTCGCAGGAAGCGGAACCCGTCCTCGAGCTCCGCGCTGCCCTCGAGGATCCCCGGAACCGGCGCAGCGGTGCCGACGGGAGCCACGTCGACGTGGAGCGGGAGATCAAAGGTCCGGCCGGACGCCGACGTCCATCCCACTTCATCCACGACGTAATCGGGCATGGTGACGACGAGGCGCCGCGCGACTCCATCCGGAGCGATCCTGGCCGTGGCGGCGATCCAGCCCGCGCCGCCGCGATCCTCGTATGCCGTCAGCGCGCCGTCCACGCGCGCCTGTGAGCGGCCGTCGAACAACGGAGCGTTGTGCGCGAGCGTGCTTCGATACCAGTGGAGCGACGGATCGACGTACGAGCCGGTCCCCATGTCGTCGAGAATGCGCCGCTCGCCATCCATCAGGAGCAGGTCGAGCCGGTCGGGATGTCCGTGCCCGCCACCGGAGTTGCCGTAGTCCAGCGCGACGTACACGCGATCCCTGTCTCGGCGCAGCACGCCGATGCCCTGTGACTCGAGCAGCACCGACCCGAGCGCCCCGCCTCCGGTCAGGACGGCGCTCTCGGCGGCGAACAGCAGCGACTTCCACCCGAGGTCGGCGCGTGTGAGCGCGGACGGCGGAAGATTCCGCTCGGCCTCCGCCGACGACTTCCACCGTCCGGTCTCGCCGCGCGGGATGTCGTCCACGTAGAGGCGATGCAGCATTCCGCTCAGCGTGCGATTCGCTCCGCGGGCGAGGCCCAGCTCGCACATCTCGGCGAAGCGCCACTGGCGGAGCGAGATGGCATACTGCGAATCGCGCCGCGACGGGAAGGTCAGGTCCGGCAGCGACGTGAGAAGCGGAGTGACGAAGCCGCGGTCGTAGCGCGCCGCCAGCTCGTCCGGCACCTCGAATCCATTCGCCGCCACCATCTGCATCGCGTACCAGAGCCCGCGATGCGCGAACAGGTGATAGTTCTCACCCTCGTACCAGGTGCCGTCCGGCAGCAGTGCCTCGCCGAGGTGCGAGACCAGGCCGGACGACGCCCACACCACGGACTCCGCCGCGTCGGCCCGGCCGAGCACCAGGCTCGCCGCCATCAGCGCCGCGTTGTTCCAGACCTGCCGGTTGGACGAGCCCTCGTCGAACGAAGCGATGAGCGCCCGGCTCGGCTCGACGACCCGGTCGCGGAAGCGCGCGCCGATCATCGTGTCCCACCCCGGCGTCGTCTCCATGACGTCCAGCGCCACGCAGAGCTGGAGCAGCCAGATCGACTCGAGATACGTCGAGAAGAACGGTCGGGTGGGCCCGAGCGCGTTGTCGACGTTCGGATAGCCCTGATAGAGGTCGGCGTAGCGATCGAGCACGCTGCTCGCGAACGCCAGACCTCCGGGCACCACACCGAGCCGCCCGAGCACCGCGGCATGCACGACCCGCTCGGCGAGCCAGAGCTGGTACCAGTAGTTCCAGAAGCGATCGTGGAGCTCGCCCGTGTACACCTGGCCGCAGCGCTGGCAGCGATGGGCACGTGGCGAGAAGGGATCGAAGTCGAGCAGCGCGCCGTCGGCAGGACAGCGCCCGCCCTCGCGGGTGAGGACCGCCTTGGTCTCCGGAACCAGGAGCGGCCGCGCGATCACGGCCTCGAGGTCACTCGCGAGCGAGAAGGCCAGCGCCGCGAACGGATCGTTCACGGCGGCCATTCGCTCGTCGAGCTGCCGCGACGTGATGAGAACCGTCATCGGCGCACGCTGCCCGGGGCGCCGGTGGGGCTCCACGACGCCAGCGTCGGCAGCTCTCCGCGAAGGTCCATCCTCACGCCGGCGAGGCGGGCCGACACCCCCTGGACGCCGCGCGAGTGGTAGATCCACGTCACCGGCAGCGAATCGGCGAGCTGCCGCTGGACGGCCTGCCAGGCCGCGCGCCGCTCCTCATCGGATCGCGCCGCCCGGGTCGCGGCGAACGCCGCGTCGAGCGGCCGCGCGTGATAGCCGGCGTAATCCAGCGAGCCGCCGCGCTGCGCGCGCTCGAACATCGCGGGCAGGTAGGCGAGAGAGACGTCGCCGGCGATTCCGGTGATGATGGCGTCGAAGTTCTTTGGATTCGCGCGGGCCGTGGTCAGGAACGCGCCACCTTCCATCTGGCGGATGCTCATCCGGATTCCGCGTGCCTGGAGGTCGCTCTGGATGAGCTGCTCGATCGCATTGTCGGACGATCCGACGGTCAGCAGCTCGAAGGTGAGCGGCTTTCCGCTTCGCGACCGCATCCCGTCCCCGCCCCGGCGCCAGCCGGCGGCGTCGAGGAGCGAATCGGCCGTCGTGCCGGACACCTCCACGGGCTCTCCCCACGCCAGCGGACTTTCGGGCGGCACCGGCCCGGCGGCGGGAACGCCGAAGCCCGCGAGCGCGACATCCACGATCCGCCTGCGATCGATGCTCAGGTGGATCGCGCGACGCACGCGGGCATCATCGAACGGGGGACGATGCACGTTGAAGACGATGCCCGTGGTGAACAGGACCGGATAATCCACGACGCGGAGCGACGGGTCGCGGCGCGCGAGACCAGCCATTGTCGGTGAGATGCCCGCCACGTCGAGGTCACCGCTGGCGAGTCCGGCGAACTTGGTCGTCGCTTCGTCCACGACGGCGACCACCACGCCGGCAAGACGCGGCGGCCCGCCGAGCTCCGCCGGGAAGTCCTCGTTGCGCGCGTAGCGCCAGAGCTGCCCGGGGCGGCGCTCCACGAACCGGAACGGCCCATTGCCCACGGGCGCGCTGTTGTACGCGGCGCGCTTCATCTCGGTGCGAGGCACGGCGCCGAGGAGGTGCTCGGGGACGAGCGCGAGCTCGCAGAAGATCGAGGGAAAGGCCGCGGGAGGAGCCAGGAAGCGCACGACGGCCGTCGAGTCGTCCAGCGCGATCACGGTGTCGATCGGGGCGAGATCGGCCGCGCGCGGAAAGCCGGTGGCCGGGTCCTTCGCCGCGAGCACCGTGAAGGCGACGTCGCGCGCGGTGGTCGGCTTTCCGTCATGCCACCGCAGCGAGGGCACGAGGTGAAAGGTCAGCGATCGGTGATCGGCCGACCATTCCCAGCGCCGCGCCGCGTACGGCTGCGGCGCGAGGGCGCTGTCGTACCGCGCGAGGGTCACGAGGAGCGCGAACCGCTGGATCTGTCGCGAGAGCGGATGCACCGTGACCAGCGGGTTCGCCGATTCGAGATCGGTGCCGGAGGCATAGACGAGAACGTCGCCGGGCCGCGCCGGCGGGCCGCAGGCGACCAGGGCTGCTGCCACTGCCAGGAAAAGCAGATCCCGCGCTGCGCGCGGGATGACAGCAGCTCGGCGCGGGATGAGAGCGGCTCGGCCCGGGATGACAAGACGACCCACCGGCGCGAAGTTCAACGCGTGCATCTCGCCACTTTCGCGCGCCGGGTCGCCGGAGCGATCGCCATCGTCTGGCTCGTGCTCACGCTGACGTTTCTGCTCGTGCGTGTGGCGCCCGGCGATCCGGCGGCGTTGCTGATCCCGCCGGGCGCGAGCGCCTCCGACGTCGAGCGGTTGCGAGCGGATCTCGGGCTGAATCGGCCATTGGCCGTGCAATATGCACGATGGAGCGCCGCGTTGCTGCGCGGAGACATGGGAGAAAGCTTCGCGCTGAAGCGTCCGGTCCGCGCCGTGATCGCGGATGCCCTCCCCATCTCGGCGGCGCTCGGCGCCGTCTCGCTGGCCCTGACGTTCCTGATCGGCGTTCCGATCGGAATGATCCAGGCGCGCCGGCGCGGATCATGGACGGACCGCGCGCTGACCATCACAACGGTGGCGCTTTATGCGGCGCCGAGCTTCTGGCTGGCGCTGGCGCTGGTGGGAGTCTTCACGTACGGAGCGGCGATGTGGGGCCTGCCGGCGTGGATGCGCATGCCGGCATTCGGGGTCGAGACTCCGGGAGCCATGCTGCATGGCGGGGCCCGGGTCGCCGACGTCATCCGTCATGCCGTGCTCCCCGTGTCGATCCTCGCCGCGATCGGCGCGGCCGGCATCGCACGCTATGCGCGCACGAGCATCGCCGACGTCATGCAGCAGGACTTCGTCCGCACCGCGCGCGCCAAGGGAGCGAGCGAAGCGCGAGTCGACTACCGGCACGTCCTGGCGACCATCCTGCCGGCGATGATCGTCCTGTTCGCGCTCGCGCTCCCCGGGGTCGTGGCCGGCTCGGTCTTCGTGGAATCCGTCTTCTCGTGGCCGGGGATGGGAAAGACGATGCTCACGGCCATCAATGCGCGCGACTATCCGCTCGTCATGGGGGCGACGGCGGTCTATGCTGCCGTGGTCGTCTTCGCGAACCTTGCCGCGGACCTGGCGCTTCCCCTCGTGGACCCGCGGAGGCGGGCGCAGTGAGCAGCCGGTGGCGCGGGCTCGCGAGGGTGGAACGTGGATCGCTGATCGTGCTCGCCCTCCTCGCGGCCGGCGCCGTCTTCATCCCGATGTTCTCCAGCGATCCCCTCGCGATCGGCGACATCGTCGGCAGCCGCCTCGTGGGGCCCGTGAGCCGCGACGCCGGTGGAGACTTCCACCTGCTGGGCACCGATCGCTTCGGTCGCGACCTCTTCGCGAGGATGATGCTGGCCGGCCGGCTTTCGCTGGGCGTCGGCATCGTCGGATCGGTGCTCGCCGCGCTGGCGGGAACCGTCCTCGGCGCGGTGGCCGCCTGGCGCGGTGGCGTCGTGGACCGCGCCCTGATGGCGCTGACCGACGTCCTGCTGGCGGTGCCGCGACTGGTCCTGCTGTTGGTCTGCGCTTCGCTGTGGCGGCCGGGGACGGCCACGGTGGTCGTCGTGCTCGTCGCGACCGGCTGGATGGGTGTCGCCCGCATGATCCGGGGCGAGATCCTCGGGATCCGCGAACGGCCCTTCATCGAATCGGCGACAGCGCTCGGGCTTCCGTCGTGGCGGATCCTCTTCCGTCATGCCCTGCCCAATGCACTCGGCCCGGCGATCGTGGCCACCACGCTCGGCGTAGGCAACGCCATCCTCCTCGAGAGCGGCCTCTCCTTCCTCGGGCTTGGCATACAGCCGCCGGCGCCGAGCTGGGGCAACATGATCGCCGGCGGGCGCGACCTGATCGTGACCGCGCCCTGGGTGGCGCTCGCGCCCGGCATCGCCCTCGCCCTCACCGTGCTCGCGTGCACCCTGCTGGGCGACGGCCTGCGCGACCGCCTGGCCGGCGACGGATCGGCCGTCGGACTGCGGGACCGCGCCTAGCGCCGAACCACGATGGTGACGACGGCGCGCGGACCGGCGTCGAACGCCACCACCCACCGGCCGTCGATGACCGAGACTGGAATCGCGCCAAGCTCCGTCTCGTCGAGTCGCGCCAGGCTGGCCGACGCGATCGCCGCCGGAATGCTCCACGCGCCCTTCTGGTCGCGATCCGAGAGATTGACGCACCGCAGCACGACCGATCGCCCGTCCTCCGTCTCCTTGATCGCTGAAGCGGCGAGCCCGGCCCCCGACAGCTCGATGCCTCCGGCGCCCCGCACGGCGGTCGACGCTCCGCGCAGGGTGAACCCGCGGAGGGGGACGAGAAAGCGCTCTGACTCGCGCCGGATCGTCTCCACCGTCGCGACGCTCATCGGGCCGTGCGCGTGAACGGCGAACCGCGCCTCGAACGGGACGAAGCACTGCGCGCCCGGCGTGTCCTCCGGCCAGCCCGCGTGACCGGGGCGTTC
>CAMLHT010000125.1 GCA_946479895.1 uncultured Gemmatimonadota bacterium
GCGTCGGGATAGTCGGCGTACCAGTCCTTGAGGATCATGTCCGTCTCACCCTTGCGCGCCGCGGCGCGGGTGGCGGCCGCCTCCCGCTGCACGATCTTCACGCGGATGCCCGCCTGGCCGAGGTAGGCCTGGAGCGTTTCGGCGATGCGGATGTAGGTCGGGTTGGTGGAGCACCACAGCTCGACGTCGATGCCGCCGGCGTGGCCGGCTTCGGCGAGCAGCGCCTTCGCGCGCGCCAGGTCGAACGGGTAGGCCTTGCGCGTGGAGTCGTAGCCGGCGAGCGACGGGGGAATGACGCCGGCGGCATGCGTGCCGCGCCCGCCGACGAGCCGCTCGACGATGCGCGGGACGTCCACCGCGTAGTTGATCGCCTGCCGGACGCGCACGTCGGTCAGCGGACCGCGGGTCACGTTCATCGCGACGTAGACGAGCTGCAGCGCGGCGACCGACTTGAGCAGCGGCTTCCGGGCGTCGTTCTCGGTCCAGTCGCGCGCCTCGCTTGGCGGCACGCGCAGGATGCTCACGTTGCCGCTCTCGAACTCGGCGACCGCCGTGCTTGGCTCGGCGATGATGCGCGCCCGGAGCGATTCCGCCTTCGGCGGTCCGCCCCAGTAGGCGTCGTTGCGCGCGAAGAGGATGTAGTCGTCGTGCTTCCACTCGACGAGCTTCCAGGGGCCGGTGCCGATGGGCTTGTCGCTGAGGTCAGTTCCCGCGTTCTCGGGGACGATGGCGCCCACGGGCATGGCGAGCAGCTTGGGAAAGACCGCCATCGGCTCGTTGAGGGTGACGACCACCGTGCTGTCGTCTCGGATCACGACGCCGTCGAGCGACCGGCCCGTGCCCTGCGCGTACTCCCGGGCTCCCCTGATGGGGTAGAGCGGCTCGCCCCGGCCGCTCTTCGCCTTCGGATCGAGGACGCGGAGCCAGCTGGACCGGACGTGGCGCGCGGTGAAGGGCGTTCCGTCGTGGAATTTCACGCCCTGCCGGAGGTGGAAGGTGTAGACCCGGCCATCCGGGCTGATGTCCCAGCGCTCGGCGAGAGCCGGTTTGACGTTCGCCGCCGCGTCAAAGGCGGTGAGGCCGTCGAAGAGATACGCCACGGCCCGGCCGGTCGGGACGTCCGTCGAGAGCGATGGGTCGAGGGAGCGGGGGTCGGATTCGTCCCGCGAATCGACGATCACCCGGTCGCTGGACGCGGCGGTACCGGAGCAGGCGATGGCGGAAAGGACGACGAAGGCGCGGAGGAGCCCCGATGCCCTGGTTCCAAGGTCGGACCGCATGATCATTTCGAGACGCTCAGGGTACGATCTCCGGCGTTGACAGTGTAAAATGGAGGCGGGAGCTTACGGCGCCTCGCCGTCATGCGTCAATGAAAGAGCGCCCGCCGGAGTGATCACCCGCGCGGGCGCGTCGTGTGTTGGGACCATCCCGGAGTCGAATGCCTGCAAACCGCGAACCGCTCCACGAAGCGAGCGACAGACACAGCTACTACTACCGGCGGGAGCTGACCGGGAAGGAGCTGGTCCCGGCGCTCGCCATCGCCATCGGGGTGGGCATCGGCGCCTTCTACGTGGCGGTGCGGCTGGCGCAGCGTACCCCGCTGCTCGAGGACGTGGCGGCCGTGCCGCGCCGCCGGCGGGTGAAGGGATCGGCTGGGTGAGGAGTCCGTCGACCGCGGCGCTGACGCGTTTCGCCGCGATCTGCGGGTTCCTCGTGGCGCCCTCTGCCGCAGCGGCCCAGCTTCGCTGCTCCTCCGAGGGTGACGTCCAGATCCGGAAAGTGTCGTTCGAGGGCAACGCGACCTTCTCCGATGCCGAGCTGGCCCTGCATGTGGTCTCCACGCCGACGGATCTGACGCGGCGGTTCCTCGACAAGCGCTGGCTCATCCCGGCCGGCACGGGCGCCGGGGCGACGATCGGGCTGCTCGGTGGCCATGACACCTGGGAGCGCGGACGGCGCGGGGCGATCTTCGGCGGCGTCGGGTTCGTCCTGGGGTACGCCGTCAGCCGCATCTCCGGCACGCCACGCTGCCTTCGCCCGGGCACCCTCGCCGGAGACATCCTCAACCTCAGCGGCTTCTACCGCGACCAGGGCTTCGCCGACGTCCGTGTCGACACGACGACGCGGGTGGACGGGCGGTGGGTGGACGTCGGCTTCCGCGTCGTCGAGGGTCAGCCGGTGCTCGTCGATTCCCTGCGCATCATCGGCTTCGACACGGCGACGATGGGCGCGCTGCCGCAATCGCTCAAGTCGGTGAAGGGCGGCCGCTACAGTCCGACGATCACGCAGGAGGACATCGATTCCCTCGAGACGCGGCTGCGGAATACCGGGTACCCGGAGGGCCGCGCGCTGCGGGAGGTCAACTTCCCCTCGAAGTATCGGGCGACCGTCCAGTACACCATCGAGCCGGGTCCGCGCGCGCGCATCGGCACCGTTACCATCGAGCAGCAGACGCTCGAGGGCCGCTCGCGCGCCGTGGACGAAGCGGTGGTTCGACGCCTGCTGCGATTCGCGCCCGGCGACTTCTACAACCAGCGAGCGCTGTTCGAGAGCGAGCGAAGGTTCTATCAGACCGGCACGTTCGTCAGCGCCGAGGTCGCGCCCAACGTGTCGCACGTCGGCGCGGACAGCCTCGTCGACGTGAAGGTCACCGTCGTCGAGGACCTTCCGTTCGCGGGGAGCGTCGAGCCGGGCATCGGCACGCTCGATTGCCTGCGTCTGCGCGCCGAGTACAGTGACAAGGCCTTCCTGCGCGGAATCAACCGGCTGGACGTCAGCGGCTCCGTGTCCAAGGTCGGCTTCGCGAACCGATGGCCCGGGGTGTTCGACGCCTGCCGCCTGCTCCAGGGCAGTCCCGAGGAAGTGGACATCTCCAGTCGGTCGGTGAACTACAACGCGACGGTGCGGGCGACACGACCGCTGCCGCTGCCCGGCGGACTCCTCCCGAGCATTTCCCTGTACACCGAACGCCGCGGCGGATACAACGCCTACCTGCGCACGACCGTGCTCGGTGGCGCGCTGTCGATGTCGAAGCTGATCACGCGCACCGTGTTCTTCGAGAGCTCGTACAACCTCGAGTACGGTCACACCGAGGCGGCGGACCCGGTCCTGTGCTTTCTCTTCCGCGCCTGCGACCAGTCGTCCCGCGACCAGCTCACGGGGGACAAGCCGCTGGCGGTGCTCGGGGCCCGGCTCTCGCGCGACCGGCGCAACCACCCGGACTCGGCCTCGGCCGGGACCGTCCTGCGGCTCGACACGCGGACGTCCCAGCCATGGATCGCCAGCGACAAGTCACTGCGATTCAACAAGGGCGTCGTCGACGCGTCGTGGTATCACCGGGTGCTGGGCGCCGGCGTACTCGCGGTGCGCGCCCGGGCCGGGCTCGTCGGTGGGGCGGAGAAGTCCTCGAGCGGCGTCACGCTTCCGCCGCCGCAGGAGCGCCTCTACGCCGGCGGTGAAACCAGCGTCCGCGGTTTCCGGCAGAACGAGCTCGGCCCGGTGATCTACCTGACGAGTGTCGACGACACGACCGCCGCCCGCGTGGCGGCGGCCCCGAGCGACAGCGCGCTCCAGGAGCTGACCATGCGCCTGATCCCGGTCGGCGGAAACGCGATGTACGTCGGCAACCTGGAGTACCGGCTGCCCGGACCTTTCCTGAAGACGCTCCAGACGATCCTCTTCGTGGACGTCGGCGCGGTTTCGACCAGCGGGGGGTTCTCGGCGATCGCCGGGTCCGACCAGTTCCGCTGGACGCCCGGCGTCGCCCTCCGGTATTTCAGCCCGGTGGGACCCGTCCAGATCAACGTCGGGTACAACAGCTACGACCCGCTCGCCGGACCGGTATACTCGGACCGGATCGACCGGAACGCCCTGACCTGCATTTCGGGAATCGACTCCTCGGGAGCCTGCCGGCCACTCTCGGCCCTTCGCCCGCGGAACGGTTTCCTCAGGCGGCTCACCTTTACCGTCGCTTTCCCGCCGGATTTCTGACCGATGAAACGCCGTCGTCTCATCGCGCTGATCGCCCTCTGCACGCTGGCCGCCATCGGCATCGTGGTGGTGGTGGCGGGCGCGATCGTGATGCGGACCGACATCCCGCGGAACTTCGTGCAGGGGCTCCTGGCGTCGCGCATCAACGGTCGGGTGTACGTGGGCCGCATCTCCGGCAATCCGCTGGGCGGCCTCACGGTGGACACCTTCGCCATCCGCGACCGGGCGGGAGAGCTGGTGGTCAGCACCGGTCGCCTTTCCTTCGACTACGACATCCGCGACCTGGCCGACCAGCGACTCTACCTCCGCCACGTGGTCGCCGAGCATCCGCACGTGCACCTGCGGGACTTCGGGAACGGGAAGTGGAACTACAAGCTTCTCGCCAAACCCTCCACCGGTCCGAAGGTGAACACGCCGGGGCGCGGCTGGGGCGACTTCATCGTGCTCGACTCGGTCGCGGTCAGTGACGCGTCGTTCTTCCTCTCGCTGCCCTGGTCTCCCGACGCGTCGCTGACGCAGCGCCAGCGGGACAGCGTCGTCCGCCACGAGCTCGGACGCACCGACCGCCGCGTGCAGAAGACGGCCGAAGGCTACGCGCGCACCTACATGTGGACGAAGGCGACCGGACTCATCTCACGCGCGCGCCTCGCCGATCCGGACAGCAACCGCTTCGGGCAGGAGATCCACATCGCCTCCCTCGACGCCAACGAGTTCGACCCGCCGTTCGTCTTCCGCAACCTCCGCGGTCGCGTCCGGCGCCTCGGCGACAGCGCGTGGCTGGACGTCTCGCACTGGGATCTGCCGGGATCGACCGGGTCGGCGAGCGGGAAGCTCGTCTGGGGCTCGGAACGCCCCATTCGCTACGATCTCGTCGTGCGCGGCGACTCGATGTCGCTCTCCGACGTCAACTGGGTGTACGCGACGCTGCCGAAGACCGGCGGTGGGCGGATGGTGCTCCGCATCAGCAACAAGCGGAACGACCGCATCATGGACTATCACCTCGATTCCATGGACGTGCGAAGCACCGGCTCCCGCCTCGTCGGCGAGATGACCTGGGGCGTCGGCGGTCCGGTGCTGCAGCTCCGGAACGTGAACATGAAGATGGACCCCGTCGATTTCGCGCTGATCAAGGCGCTGAACGGCAAGCCGTTCCCGATCGACTGGCGCGGACAGATCTTCGGTGACATCCGCGCCCCGGGCGGCCCGCTCGACGAGTTCGCGGTCGCGTCGGCGCGGGGCGAGTGGCGCGACACGCACGTGCCGGGGGCGGTGTCGCGCCTGTCCGGCAGCGGAAACCTCGACATCTTCGCGCCGGCGTTCACCGCGTTCCACGACTTCGACGTCAACGTCCAATCCCTGGACCTGCGGTCGATCGAGTTCCTGTTCCCGGCGTTCCCGAAGCTGCGGGGGACGATCGCCGGCACCGCGACGCTCGACTCGGTCTGGACCGACGTCCGCTTCAGCAATGCGAGCATCACGCACCGGGACGGGCCCGGCACCCCGTCGCACTTCACCGGGAGCGGCCGGATCACCGATGGATCGCCCTACATCACCTACGACGTCGACCTGAACGCCGACCCGCTGTCGTTCGACATGCTCGCGCGGTCCTTCCCGGGCCTCACCCTGCGCGGGCTCGCATACGGCCCGGTGAAGATCAAGGGCCAGAGCCCGGACCTCCAGGTGGTCACGAACCTCGTGAGTGCCGCGGGCGCCCTCCGTTTCGCCGGCAACATCGACATCGATTCGCTCGGCGGCTACGGCGCGCGCGGCGTCGGCGAGATCACCAATGTCAACCTCGCCACGCTCGGCATCAAGGCGAACGCGCCGAAGACGGCGCTCACCGGGGCCTATACGATCGACGTGCGCGGATCGAGCGCGTCGTCGCTGACCGGCACGGCGGACGTCCGCCTCGGGCGCTCGACGTACGATCGCATCACCCTCGACTCGCTCTCCCGCGCGTCGGTTCGCTTCGAGAACGGCCGCGTCATCACCACCGACTCGCTGATCATCAGCAGCCCGATGGGGCGCATCGCGGCGCTGGGCGCGCTCGGGCTGCCGCGCGGCGGCGCCGATTCGATCGCCCTCACGCTCGTCGTGGATTCGGTCGGCGGCCTTCGCCCCTACTTCAACGGCGACGGCACCGCGGCGGTGGCCGACACGCTGCTGGGCCGGGTCACCCTGAACGGGTATGCGCTGGGCCGGCTGGACTCCCTCTTCCTGCGCGGGGGCATCGCCGGCGAGAACCTGAACATCCGCGGCGTGCGGGCGCGGCGGCTCGACGGAACGTTCGCCATCGCCGACGCCCTGCGCTCGCCCTCGGGGCAGATCAACGCGGACCTCATCGACAGCGTGCGGGTTGGCGGCCTGGTGTTCGACACCCTCAGGACGGCGATCACGCTCGTCGATACGACGGAAGCGCGGTTCGCGGTGCACGGCCGGGCGCTCGCCGGCGACTCGCTCACGATGAGCGCGCTCGGCACATGGCGGCTGCTCGCGGGCGCGACCGCCGTGCGGATGGATTCGTTCGCGCTGGCGTTCGCGGATTCCCGGTGGACGCTCGAGCGGCCGGCGACGCTGTTCACCGACTCGACGACGCTGCGCATCGACTCGCTGGGATTGCGCAACGCCAGGGGAGGCTCGATCGGCCTCGCCGGCGCGGTGCCGGTCAACGGCGCGATCGACCTGCGACTCAGCGCGACGCGGCTGCCGCTGTCGGACCTCGACCGCGTCGTCGGCCAGGTCCAGGCGCCCGTCCGCGGGTTTGCGGATTTCTCCGGCCAGATCACCGGTACGCGCGCCTCGCCGGTGATCGACGCGCGGACGTCGCTGGATTCGATCGCCATCTCCGACGTGCGCATCGGCAAGCTGTTCGGCACCGCGCGCTACAGTGACAACCGCGGGTTCGTGAGCGCCGACATCCTCCAGGGTGACAAGCGGGTGCTCCGTGCCGTCGCCGACTCGTTGCCCCTCGCCATCCGGTGGTTCAGCTGGGATACACTTCCCGGCCGAGTCCGCGCCAGCGCGGTGGCCGACAGCGCGGACTTCACGCTGGTGCAGGCCTGGGTGGACATGATCAGCAACGTCACCGGCAAGGTGTCGGGGAGCCTGTCACTCGACGGCAGCTGGCGGAATCCGAACCTCGTCGCCGGCGCCCAGCTGACCGACGGCGCGATGCGCATCGATACCCTGGGTATCGCGCTGTCCCGGATGTTCGGCCGCGTCTCGTACCGCAACGACACGCTGCGGATCGACTCCGTGCGCGTGCAGAGCGGGGGCGAGGCCAACGTCGCGGCGCTCGACGGCAAGGTCGCGTTCAGGGACTGGTCGCCGAGCTGGTTCGACCTCAGCATGCGCATGAACGACTTCCTGGCGTACGATCGCCCGGAGCTCGCGACGATCTACGCGCGGACGAGCCCCGCCAATCCCATTCACCTGCGCGGGACGTTCCTCGACGACACGCTCAGCGGCGAGGTCTTCGTCGACCAGGGCGCCATCTACCTGCCGGATCCCAAGCTGGTCGGGAAACGATTCTCGGCGCTGGACTCGGCGGGCTTCGTGCTCGCGACGCGGAAGAAGACGCTGTACGAGCTGGCCACCGACAGCCTCAAGACCGAGCTGACGGCGCACATCGGCGGCGCGTTCAAGCTGAGCGCCGACTATGCCGACATTCCGCTGAGCGGTGACCTGAGCATCGTCCCGGTGACGGTCACCGACGCTGCTCGCCGCTCCGGCGACTACATCTCGCGCCTGGCGCCGCTGGGCACCATCAACGCCGACCGGGGCACGTACACGCTTCTCTTCCCGCCGATCTTCAGCAAGACGTTCGACGTGCAGCGCGGCGGAACGATCACCTTCGATCGTGACGCGCGCTGGAACGGCATCCTCAACGTCTCGGCGCGCTACGTGGTCCGGAAGCCCGGGCGACCGGAGGTGCCGATCGTCATCGACGTGACCGATCGCCTCCTCACGCCGCGCGTCAAGCCGCGGTCGGAGGCGTCGTTCCCGATCTCGGAGTCGGACCTCATCAGCTACATCGTGTTCGACGAGCCCGGATTCTTCGACGTGCTCGGCCAGACCTCCGCGACCGCGGGAAGCCAGACCCTGCTGTCGTCGCTCTTCACGCCCATCGCGACATCGGCGACCGCGGAGTTCTTCCGCCAGCGGATCTTCGGCCGGTGGGTGGACCAGCTGCGCGTGGAGTCGGTCGCCGTCGATCAGGGCGCGCAGAGCACGTTCACCAACCGCAGTCTCCGGCTGACCGGCGGCAAGGAGCTCGTGGAGGGACGCGTGTATCTCAGCCTGAGCACCGGGCTCTGCACGCTGAACCAGAATTCCGCGCAGGCCAACGCGAACTTCGGGACGTCGCTGGCGCAGCAGCTCGGCGCGAGCATCGAGTACCGGCTCCGCACGTCGCTGACTACCGGCGCGACGTGGCAGTTCGCGACGGAGCCCTCGACGCAGTCGCTGCTCTGCTCACCGGGCTATTCCGGGAGCCTCGGGATCGCGCCGACACCCCGCCAGCTGTCGTTGTCGTTCCTTCGCTTCTGGCGCTGGTGATCCGGCGCGTCCTGCTGATCGCCAATCCGGCATCGCGGCGCGGGCGCGGCCAGCTCGCCGCCGCGCGGCGGGCATTCGCCAGGAGTGGCGTGGAGTGCGACGTCGTCCTCACCGAGTATCCGGGACACGCCGCCGAGATCGCGGCAGCCAGGCACGACGGCTACGACGCGGTGTTCTCCCTGGGTGGGGACGGAACCGCGATGGAGGTGGCGAGCGCGCTCGCCGACACCGGCTATCTCGTGGGCGCGCTGCCCGGCGGGACGGGGAACCTGCTCGCGCGCGCGCTGCACACGCCGCTCCGGATGGATCGCGCCGTGGAAACCCTGCTCCGCGGCGCCGAGCGGCGCATCGACCTCGGGAGGCTCGGCGACGGCCGCCGGTTCGCCGTCGCGGCCGGAATCGGGATCGACGTCTCGATGGTCGAGCAGACCCCCGCCTGGATGAAGCGGGTGTTCGGGGTGGCCGCCTACGCCGTCATGGGATCGATCGCCGCGATGCGGATCCTGCTCCGGCGTCACCGGATCCGGGCGACGGTGACCATCGACGGTGTCACCGAGACGCGCGAGGTGACGACCATCCTCGTGGCGAACTTCGGCGCGCTGCTCAGCGACAGGATCACCCTCGGCCCGGAGATCCAGTCCGACGACGGCCTGCTGGACGTCTGCCTGTTCGACCCGCACACGGTGTTCGACGCGATCCGGATCATGTGGCGGCTGCTCCGCCGTGACTTCTCCGAGCATCCGGCGATGAGCTACCGGCGGGGGGCCCGCATCCGCATCGAGACGACGCCCCCGTGCGCGGCCCAGGCCGACGGGGAGCTGATCGGAATGACCCCGCTCGACATCGTCGTCGAGCCCCTGTCGGTCCGCCTGCTGGTGCCGGCCCGCTGATGCCACGGCGTGACTGGTGTCCCGGAACGTCCGGCTCGCCTATCTTCCCGTCATGACGGCCACGAGCGGAGACGCCATGGTGTGCAGGGCCTGCGGCGGCGAGGAGCGCGCGTCGGAGGGCTACCCCTGCGTGGACTGTGGAACGTTCATCTGCATCGTCTGCGAGCTCCGGGGCGTCACGCGCTGTCGTGAGTGCCGGGCGAAGGCGTCGGCGAAGCCCGCTCCTTCACAGCCGGCCTGATGGCGACGCAGGTCGGCGCGCCTCCGCGGCTCCCGGTCGACGATCCACCGCTGTTTCGCGCCCGCATCGCGGCGCCGATCGCGCCGATGCACGAGGAGCCGAGGGTGGCCAGCCAGCAGGTGTCGCAGCAGCTGGCCGGCCATGACGTGGACGCGATGGACATGGAAGGCGACTGGATTCGCGCCCGCGGCGTCGACGGCTACGAGGGCTGGATGCACACCGGCTTCCTCGAGCGCTCGAAGCCGGCCGAGAGCCCTGGCCGCCTCGTCTCGCTGGGTTGCGTGACCGAGGGCGACGGCGAGACGCGGCGCACCCTCCCGTTGCGCGCCATCCTGCGCGACGACGAGCGGGTGCTCGACGGTGACGCCGTGTCGGTCGGGGAGATCCGGCGGCGGTATCCGCTCGAAGCGGCCGCGATCGCGAGGTCGGCCCGCGAGCTGTTTCGCGGGACGAGCTACGTCTGGGGCGGGGTGACGCCGTGGGGGGCCGACTGCTCGGGACTCGTGCAGTCCAGCTACGCGCTGCACGGGCGGATACTCCCGCGCGATGCGTGGCAGCAGGCGGAGCTCGGGACGATCGTCGATGGCGACTTCGACGCGCTGAGCGCCGGTGACCTCCTCTTCTTCACCGACCGCGCGGATCGGAAGGTCACCCACGTCGGCATCGCCCAGGGCCCCGGCGAGATGGTGCATCTCGCGCTCGGCCGCGGCGGGTACGCGCGCGAGAACCTGCTGAGCGACGAGAGCTACGTGGCGAAGCTGCGCGAGCGCTTCCTGTTCGCGAAGAGGCTTCTCTAGAA
>CAMLHT010000126.1 GCA_946479895.1 uncultured Gemmatimonadota bacterium
TCACCGGCGCCTCGATCTTCGCCCGGTCTCCGACGATGAGAATCGCGAGGTGGTCGGCGTCCATGTACTGCCGCGCCACCCGCTGCACGTCGGCGGCGGTCACGGCCTTCACGCCGGCCTGGAACTGCGACCAGTAGTCCTCGGGAAGGTCGTTGACGTAGATCTCGTTGATCATGCCGCTGATTCCCGCGAGTGACGCGAGGCGGCTGGGCAGGCTC
The DNA here is from genome assembly GCA_946479895.1 of uncultured Gemmatimonadota bacterium. The sequence continues at coordinate 219 of CAMLHT010000126.1, forward strand.
TGGATGAGCGCGGCCTTCGCCGACGCGAGCTCGTCATCGGTGACCGGACGGTCGCCGCGAATACCCCGGATCTCCTTCATGAACTCGACGAGCGCGCTGTCCGTCTTGTTCGTCTGGATCTCGCCCCCGGCGCGGAACTGTCCCGGGCCCCGGCCATAGGAGAATCCGGAGCCGACGCCGTAGCTCCAGCCCTTCGCCTCGCGGATGTTGGCGTTGATGCGCGACTGGAACTGCTCGCCGAACAGGTTGTTCATGACGCGGAGCGCGTAGTAGTCCGGCGTGCTGCGCGGCGGCCCGACGAGCCCGATGGCGAACGTGGACTGCGCCGCGTCCGGCTTGTCGACGATGTATACGGTCGTCGTCTTCGCCGCCGGCGGCGCGGGGTAGTCGAACGTGGCGCGCGATCCACCGGCGGGCCATGACGCCAGCGCGCGCTCGATCTTCGCCTTCGCGTCGGCCGGCGTGATGTCACCGACGACCGTGATGAACGCGCGCGACGGCTGGAAGAATGCCTTGTGGAAGGCGACCACGTCATCGCGCGTGATCGAGCCGACCGACTCCTCGCTCATCGTGCGGCCGTACGGGTGCGCCGTGGTATACAGCAGCTTCGGGTAGACCACGCCGGCGATGCCCGACGTGCGGTCCATGTTCAGCCGCAGGTTGACGATCGTGCGCTGCTTGAGCCGGTCGAGCGCAGTCGCCGGAAACGACGGATGCAGGAGCTCCTCGGCCATGATGGCGAGGGTCGGCTCGAACTTGTCGTTGAGGGACCGGAACTGGACCGAGCCCGCCTCGCCGCCGATGCCGAAGCCGACCGTCGTGCCGAGCAGCTGCAGCGCGTTGGAGATGTCGTCGCCCGACCGCAGCGTCGTCCCCTCGGTCATCATGCTCGCCGTGAGGCTGCCGAGGCCCGGCTTGTCCGCCGGCTCGAGCTGGTTGGAGCCGCCGACGAAGCTCATCGTGAACGATACGAGCGGCAGCGCGTGACGCTCCACCACGAGCAGGGTCGCGCCGTTCGAGAGCGTGGTCTTCGTCCAGGCCGGGATCTTCGCCACCGGATCGGCGCCGGCCTTCGGCAGCACGGTGCGGTCGAACGAGGATTTCGCGCCCTGCGAGAAGGCAGGAGTGGCGACGCAGGCAACGAGGCCCGCGGCCGCGAGAATTCTCTGGATGCGCATCAGTTAGATCCTCCCTTGTCCTTCGCGCCGGTGACGATCCTGCTCCGCTCGGGCTTCGAGGCCTCGTTCGCCTTGCCCGGCGGGACGACGCTGAGGACCACGCGTCCGGCGGTGAGGTAGCGGTTGGCGACGCGCTTCACGTCGGCCGGGGTCACGGCCTGGAGCCTGGGATAGTCGTAGGTGAAGCCGCGGCTCGGGTCGCCGTAGAGGAGCTGGCTGTTCGCGAGCGACGCCGCCTTGCCGAGGTTGGACTCGAGGCCGGAGATGAACTGAAGCTCGGCTCCCGCCTTGGCGCGGGCCACTTCATCGGCCGTCGGACCCTCGCGCTTGAATGCCTCGATGATGGAGTCGGTCACCGTCTCGAGCTGCGTGAGCGTGGTTCCGGGCCGCGGCTGGATCTGGAGCTCGAACCTGCCCGCCGCCTCGTACGTGCTCTGGCCGCCGAACGCCTGCGCGGCCATCTGGCGGTCATAGACCAGCGCCTTGGTGACTCGCGCCGTGCGCGAGCCGAACAGCACCGAGCCGAGCACCTGGAGCGCGAACCGGTCGTCGTTGTGCGCGTCGACGGTCGGCCAGCTGACGAACAACATCGGGCTGCTCGTCACGTTCTTGTCCTCGTAGGTGAGGCGACGCTCGGCGCTCAGCGCGACCGGGCCCGGCTTCGGCCGCTCGATCGCCTTGCCGCGAGGCACTTCACCGAAATACTTCCGGATGAGGGCCTTGGTGGTGGCGGGGTCGAAGTCGCCGACGATCGAGACGGTGGCGTTGTTCGGGGCGTAGTACTGCCGGAAGAATTCCTTCACGGCCTCGATCGGCGCCTTCTGGAGATCCTCGAGATGGCCGATGACGTCCCAGGAGTAGGGATGCGTGGACGGATACAGGTTGGCGAGGATGATCTCGTCGGACGTCCCGAAGGGCTGGTTGTCCACGCCCTGCTTGCGCTCCTGCTGCACGATGGACCGCTGCGCGTTGTACTTCGCGGTGTCCAGCGCGTCGAGGAGCCAGCCCATGCGATCGGCCTCGAGCCAGAGCGCGTGCTCGATGTAGTTCGCGGGCACGTTCTCGTAGTAGCGCGTGGCGTCGAAGTTCGTCGTGCCGTTGTTGTTGCCGCCGACGCCTTCCGTGAACCGGTCGTGCGCGCCGTAGGGCACGTGTCCGGAGCCGGTGAACATCACGTGCTCGAAGAGGTGGGCGAAGCCGGTGCGGCCCGCGACCTCGTTCTTGGAGCCGACGTGGTAGGCGACGTTCACGGCGAGCGTGGGCGCGGACTTGTCCTGCGAGAGGATCACCGTCATGCCGTTCGGCAGCGTGTACCTCTCGAAGGGAATGCTGATCTGGTTCTTCGCCTTCGGCAGCGGGGTGAGCGGCTTCGGCTTCGGCGCATCCTGGGCGGCAATCGCCGGCGCGAAGGCGAGCGCGAGCATCGGGAGATGCCGGGACAGACGGATCACGGGCATACCTCTGTGATGGTGGTCGGGAGAGAATCTATGGTTGGACAACGGCCGGTGGATCGGTGGATCAGTGGATCAGTGGATCAGTGGATCAGTGGATCAGGGGGCCCGTCGACCACCGACCCACCGATCCACCGATCCACCGATCCACTGATCCACTACCTTCCCCCTCGTGCTGAAATCGCTCGAACGCATCTGGAAAAGGGTCTGGATCCGGCTCCTGACCGGCCTGATGCGAAGCCCGAAGGCCCGCCCCGATTGGGGAACCCGCCCCCACAAGGTCCTGTTCCTCCGCCACGACCGCCTCGGCGACATGATCCTCTCGACGCCGGTCATGCGGGTGATCGCCGAGTCGCAGCCGGGGCTGACCCTGGACGTGCTGGCGTCGCCGGCGAATGCCGCCGGGATCGAAGGGGCGCCATACGTGCGCAAGGTGCACGTCTTCGACCGGCGCGATCCGGGGAGCTATCTCCGCATGGCGAAGGTCCTCCGGGCCGAGGAATACGATGCGGTCATCGACTGCATGGTCACCGCGCCCTCGGTGACGACGCTCCTCCTCATGCTCGCGAGCAACGCCCCGTATCGCGTCGGCATCTCCGGACGCGGCAACGACGCAGCGATCAACGTGAGCGTCCCGCCCGCGGGCGGCATGCAGTACATGGCGATCGAGCTGGGCGCGCTTTCGGCGGCGTTCGGGGTCGATCCGCGGTCGATCGACTGGCGTCCGGAGCTCAACGTCTCGCCGGAGAAGCTGGAGGAGGCTGCCGCGCGCTGGCGCGCCGCGGGCAAGTGCACGGGCCAGCGCGTCCTCGTGAACGTCTCCGCCGGCACGGCCATTCGGCAGTGGCAGGTCGGCAAGTACGCCGCGGTCATCGCGCACCTGCGGCGCCGCCTGCCCGAAGCGACGGTGCTGATCACGGGGGCGCCGGACGACCAGGCCCGCGTGGACGAAGTCGCGCGACTATCGGACGCCACGCCGGCGCGGACCCCGCGCCTTGCCGACGTGTTCGCGCTCGTCGCCACCGCGGATTTCGTCTTCACGCCCGACACGAGCATCGCGCACGCGGCATCGGCGTTCGGGCCCCTCACCGTCGTCATGCATCGCCGCGACGAGCCGGCGCGGTGGGGTCTCTATCCCGGGGTCGGCGAGGACATCGAGCACGACGACGCGACGCTCCTCACCCTCGAGGTGCCGCCGGTGCTCGCCGCTATCGATCGCGTGCTAGCGCGCCGCGGATAAAGGCGATCGCGTCGCCGGCCTTGCCCGCGGCGGCTGAGCCCTGGGCCAGCCGCGGTGAGCCGCCGCCCTTGCCACCGACCGCCGTCAGCGCCTCGCGAAGGAGGCTGCCCGCGTCATGGCCGGAGTCCTCGCTCGCCGCGACCAGCACCGCACCCTCCTTCGTGGTCCCGGCGAACACCACCTGCTCGCGGTCGAGCAGCGCCTGGCCGAGGGTCTTGAGCTGGTCGATCGACTCGCCGTTCTCGACGACGACCAGTCGCAGGCCGCTCTCGAGCGGCGTCGTTGCCGCGTGCATCTCCACCGCCCGATACCTCGCGAGCTCACGCTCGAGGCGGCGCCGGGCCTGCTCGCTCTCCTTCGCCTGATGCGACTGCGCCGCAACGAGGTCGGCGGCCGAATCGGGTGACGTCGACAGCGTCGCCGCGATGGCGCCGAGTGCGAGGAAGTCGGCTCGCGCGCGAGCCACGCCGCGAAAGCCGCAGGTGAACTCCACGCGCAGCGATTTGCGCACGCGCTCGGTGCCGCGGATCATGATCGAGCCGATCTCCCCGGTCGCCCGCACGTGAGTGCCGCCGCAGGCGCTGCGATCGAGGTCGGCGATCGTGACGATGCGCAGCGGCCCGGTGCGCTCCACGGCCTTCCTCAGACCCTTCGCCTCCGCCGCATCCTCGAAGCCGATCGTCACCGGCCGGTTCTCGACCACGACTTCGTTGGCGCGGCGCTCGGCACGCTCGAGCGACTGGGCCGACAGGCCGTCGGTCGCGAGGTCGAGCGTCGACGTCGCATCGCCGAAGTGCACGCTGACGGTCTTCGCGCCGAAGAGGTCCTCGAAGACGGCCGAGAGCAGGTGCTGGCCGGTGTGCTGCTGCATGTGGTCGAAGCGGCGATCCCAGTGGATCAGCCCGCGCACGTCGTCGTCCGGGAGGGGAACGTCGAGCAGGTGGGCGATGCGGTCGTCCTCGTCCACGACCTCGATCACGTTCGACGCGCCGAGCACTCCCGTGTCGTGCTGCTGCCCGCCGGACGTCGGGTAGAACGCCGTGCGATCGAGATAGACGCGACGTCCCTCGTCAGCCCGGTCGACGACGCGGGCGGTGAACTCGGACAGGTACGCGTCGGTGTAGTAGATGCGGTCGGTGGCCCCGCCGCTCACAGGCCAAAGCCGAAATCAGCGGTGAGATACCACCCGCGGCTGGTCCCCGTGATCTTCCGGAACAACCCGACGCGCGGACCGCTGAAGAACATCGGCCACGCCCACAACTCGCCGCCGACGAACGTCTCGTTCGTCTTCAGGTTGAGCGGATCCCGCCAGGTCCGCAGCGCGGTCGCCGCGATGCCGAAGCCCGATCCCATGTTGCCGAAGCCGTTCATGTACGCGAGCGAGGCGCGGCCGGCGCCAAGGCCGGGCTCGACGTACACGGCGACGTCCTCCGTGTGGCCGCGCTCGCGGTAGTTCTTTCCGGCGACGACGCCGACGGCGCCTGACAGTTTCTGTGGAATCCCGGCGCGGATACCGAGGGCCGGCAGCACGTGCCATTCGCCGCTGACGGAATCGACGCAGCTCGGGCAGCGATTCTGCGCGCGCGCCGTCGCGGCCAGCGCGGCGCAGGCAAGGATTCCGGAAAGCAGGCGACGAATCATTTCAGCATCGAAAGGGTGACCGGCCGGGCGGGAATTATACCGTTTATATCCCGCCGGGGCGACGAGGTGCCGGATCGGGCGGGCAATCGGTGCGCTCCACCCGTTCGGCGAAGACCATGGGGAGGGTGGGTGTCGGGATTCGCACCACATCCACCGGCTGCGTGACCACCGCCGGCAGCGCACAACCCGCGCCGGGCTGGGTTCGCACGACGGAGACGACCAGGCGGTCGGCATCGGCCGTCACCTGGTCGATCCGGATCGTGAAGCCGCCGGTCGGGCGCGATCCGAGCGAAGCGACGACGACCGCTTCGCGGGAGAAATCGACGGCCGGCTCCGGGGGCTGCGGAATGAACGGCCGGTTGATGATCGCCCAGTAGCGGCTCCATTCGCCGGCATCGCGGATCACCGCTCGCACCGAGTCCGTCAGCCCGCTGTACTGCGCGAAGGCGTCCCCTTCGCGAAAGCGCGTCAGGCCCGCGGCCGGCGCGACCGGATTGCCCCCCAGCGGCGCTCGCGGCTGCTGAGCCCGCGCGGACATCGCGCAGGCGAGCGAGAGCATCAGGATCCGGGTGCGGCGGCAGAGCATGTCCGAACATACCTCTCCGGAGGACTCGGCGGGACTTCACCTGTGCGAGTTCCAACATCGGTCATGGCCACAGGTGTGTACGCATGCTCGAAATCGGTTGGCATGCTCGGAATACCGGAGTGAAAACCCCCAGGAATTCGTTCCGAGCATGCTCACCCATTCCGAGCATGGGTCAAATACTGTGGCCGAGAACCCGTGAGCTCGCGCGCTGCGGGTTCCAACTCCGGTCATTGCCACAGTGTGTACGCATGCTCGAAATCGGTTGGCATGCTCGGAATACAGTGAAACCCCCAGGTATTCGTTCCGAGCATGCTCACCCATTCCGAGCATGCGTCAACTACTGTGGCCGAGAACCCGTGAGCTCGCGCGCCGAGAACCCGTGAATCCGCGCGAGCGATCAGCCGATGGTGAAGATGTGGACCTGCGCCCCGGCGCCGAAGCGGATCGGCAGCGTGCTGCAGCCAACGCCGCGGCTCACCATCAGCGCCCGCTCGCCGTCCGGCCCGAGGCGATACAGGCCGCCCGCGTATTTCCGGGAAAGCTCGCCGTACGGGAGGTATGGCTTCAGCGGACCGACGGTGATCTGTCCGCCGTGCGTGTGGCCGCAGACCGCGAGGTCGAAGTGCGATTCGCCGAGGGTGAGGAGCCCGTCCGGCGCATGCATGAGGATGATGCGGACGTCCGACCGTGAGGCCGGTGGGTCGTACACCGGCTGGCCGCCGATGGGATCGTCCAGGCCGTAGAGCGTGACGTCTTCATGCGGCGCGGGGAGCGTGACGTGCTCGTTCACGAGCATTCGCACCCCGGCCTGGTCGAGCGCGCGCGCCAACTCGGCCCGGTTCGCCCGGCGGTCGTGATTGCCGAAGACGCCGTAGCGGCCGAGGGGAGCGGGAATCTCCGCGAGCAGGGGCGCGAGCTTGCGGATGTATCGCGCGCGGGTCGTCACGAAGTCGCCGCCGAGCAGCAGCAGGTCGGGCGCTTCGTCGGCGATGGCGGCGCACGCCTCCTCGAGCACGCGCGCGGACGTGGTTGCGCCGGCGTGGAAATCGGAGGCGAATGCGACCTTGAGCGGCGGCGCCGACGTGCGTCGGGCGACAGGGACCAGCACGCGGTCCACTTGCACGGGGCGCCCCGTCTGGAGTCCGGCGGCGTCGGCCGCCCGGGCAGCCCAGTGCATCGGGCGGAAGAACCGGTCGAGCACCATCTCGAGCGTTCGCCGTGCCCGGTCGTCGCGGCGCTCACCCGTCTTCGAGCGCCGCTCGCGCGGCTGCTCCCGATCCTGGTCGGGGCGCGCGGCGCTACCGTCGGTCCGTGCGGTCAATCGTCGTCCCGATCCTCACGGTCGAGAAGCGCCTTGCGGGCGGCATTCCTGGCGGCGACGACCTTCTTGGGGCGGCCGCCGCGGCCCGCCTCCGCCTCGGCGGCGAGGAGCGCCTCGTACTGGCGGCGTGCCTGGCTCAGCGGGTGGTTCGGGTCCTGCTGGACCTTGTGGGCGCGGCGCGCCTTCTCGCGAAGGTAGAGGTCGCGGGCCGAAAGCGTGTGCGCCGGGCTCGTGAAGTCGACGTCGGCCGGCACGCTGGTCGGCTTGTACCGTGCTTCGCGCTTGGCTCGCGCTTCACGCGCGGCGCGGCTTCGCATTCCACTCGAGGCTCTCTTTCGCGGCATCGCTCGCTCCCTGGCTGCGTCTCTGCCCCCATGAAAGGGCAAGGGCCGCGCCGCGACAGACGGCTATTTTTCGGAAACCTTGTCAGGAAAAGGACGTGAAAGCCCTTTCAGTGATAGCGTGCTGCTCCGCAGCCATGATTGCCGTGGCCGCCGCGCCGCGGACCGCGAATGCCCGCTTCTGGGGAGAGACCGGCCATCGCATCATCGGCGACGCGGCCGCGGCCGCCCTGCCGGAACAGATGCCGAAGTTCTTCCGCGACGCGCGGGCCCAGCTTTCGTACCTCAATCCGGAGCCGGATCGCTGGCGGGACCGCGCGGAGAGCAACCTCGACCCCGCGCTCAACGACGCCCAGTCGATCGAGCACTACATAGATATGGAGCTGGTGCCGGGAGACGCGCTGCGGGCGCGCAACCGGTACGCGTTCGTCGACTCCCTCCACGCCCACGGCGTCGGGACGACGTCGCCGGGCTTCCTTCCCTACCGGATGCTCGAGCTGACGCAGTCCCTGCGCATCCAGTTCCGGCTCTGGCGCGCCGAGAAGGACTCGTCGGTGAAGCGGATGATCGAGCAGCGCATCATCAACGACGCCGGCATCCTCGGCCACTACGTCGGCGACGCGTCGAACCCGCACCACACGACGCGCAACCACGACAAGTGGATCGAGGCCGAGAATCCGAAGGGCTTCACGACGGTCGCCGGCTTCCATTCGCGGTTCGAGTCGCGGTACGTCGAGAGCCACATGACGGTGAACGACGTCCTGCCCCTCGTGCGGCGCGAGGCCAGCGTCGTGGCGCCGGTGCGCGATGGGCTCTGGGGCTACCTGCGCGCGTCCTTCGGCCAGCTCGATCGGCTGTACTCCCTGGACAAGGTCGAGCCGTTCGGCCCCGACACCCGCGGTGCCGAGCACAAGCAGTTCACGGCCGAGCGCCTCGCAGCGGGCGCGACGATGCTGCGGGACCTCTGGTGGACCGCGTACGCGACGAGCGGACCGGAAATCGGAAAGCCGTAAGCGCGAATAGATAAGAGAGCGAAGGGCGGAGACCCGAGGCCGGAGGTCTCCGGAAAAATCGCCGATTGCCCTCCGCCCTCCGCCCTCCGCTGCTGGCCCATCGAATGCATCAGCACTCCACGTCGAACCTTTCTTGAAGGAGTAGCCGATGGAGAGCAGTGATCTTTCGACTGGCGCTGGCGCCGGGAACGAAGCGATGGGTGATGTGAGCGGCTCGATGAGCAGCTCGAACACGACGGGAACCAGCTCGATGAACGACGCGGCGGAGCAGGCGAGCGGCCTGGCCGATCGCGCGCGCACGGCGCTGGGCAGCGCCGGCGAAAAGCTCGGCGGCGTCGGGTCGACGGTACGCGAGCGTGCGGCGGGCGCCAAGGATTCGCTGGCGAACGCCCTCGAGGCCGGTGCCGAGAAGCTCCGCGCGCGCGCGGGTGACGGCACGATGGCCGGCGCAGGCGCAATGGGTGGAAGCGTCGCCGTCGCCGATGACCGGATGACGCAGGTGACGTCGAAGGTCGCCGGCGGGATGGAGTCCGCGTCGGAGTGGCTGCGCGACGCCGATCTCGATGGCCTCAAGGCCACCGTCGAGCAGCAGGTCAAGGAGCACCCGGGCCGCACGCTGCTGATCGCGGTGGGCGTCGGCTATCTCCTCGGCAAGGCGCTGCGGAAGTAACGCATGGCCGCGCGCAACGACGGCCGGAGCCTCGTCGCCCTCGTCCGCGACATCGCGGACGGGAGCGCGTCGCTCGTTCGCGGCGAGGCCCGGATCGCGCGCATCGAGATCAGCGAGGTCGTGAAGGGCATCGCCACCGGCACCGGCTTCATCGCCGTGGGCGGTGTCCTCGCGCTCCTCGGCGGACTGTCGCTGCTCGCCGGCGTGATCCTGCTCATCGGGGATCAATGGCTCCCGCGCGACCTCTACTGGGTCGCGGCACTGCTCGTCGTCATCGTGAGCGGCGGCATCGCGCTGCTCTTCGCGCGACGTGGACTTTCCCTGCTGTCACCGTCGGCCCTCGCGCCGGATCAAACGGTGGAAACACTGAAGGAGGACAAGGAATGGCTGAAACGACGGATGACGTCCGGCGCGACATCGAGCTGACGCGCGAGCGGATGTCGAGCACGTTCGCGGAGCTGGAGCAGAAGCTGAACGTGATGGAGATGGTGAAGACGCACCCCTGGCCGGCCCTCGCGCTGGCGGTGGGCGCGGGCGTGATGCTCAGCGGCTCGGGCTCGGACGTGAAGGCGGCGGCGGCGACCGTCGCGGCCACCAAGGGCGCGAGCAACAAGCTCGGTGAAGCGCTCGACGACGTGGTCGCGCAGCTGATGTCCGGCGTCCACGGCGCGATCGAATCGCGCGTCGAGGGCTGGGTGGGCGAGCTCAAGACCGTGATCGGCGCCGCGGCGGCCTCGGCGGCGGGTCAGCGGTCTGCTTCCTCCACGGTCGAGCTCGGCGCCACATTCCCGGTGCTTCCGGATTTGCGCCCGGTG
>CAMLHT010000127.1 GCA_946479895.1 uncultured Gemmatimonadota bacterium
GCGCTGTCGGGATCCGCGTAGGGATGCTCGAAGAGCCCGAGCTGGAACTTCGCCCGCAGCACCCTGCTCACCGCCGCGTCGATCACCGAGTCGGCGATCGTTCCGCTCCGGAACGCGGCGAGGTACGAGCGGTGCTGGGGCCACGACGACTGGAAGATCACGTCGAGGCCGGCGTCGAGCGCGTGCTTCGTCGCGGTGGCGGTGCTCGCCTCGGTGTGGTGCAGGACCGTGGCGCCGCCGGTGGCGGCCTGGTCGGAGATGACGAACCCGGGGAACGCCCACTCCCGCCGGAGGACGCCATCGAGCAGCCACGCGTTCTGCGTGGCCGGTGACCCGTCTACCGAGTTGTACGCGGTCATCACCGACCGCGCCCCGCCCTCGCGAATGGCGGCGACGAAGGGCGGGAAGTGGATCTCCTCGAGAACGCGCCGGCTCACCTCGATCGGGTAGCTGTCGCGCCCTCCTTCGCCCACGTTGGCCACGAAGTGCTTGGGCGTGGCGACGATCCCCGCGCCCTCGATCGCTCGCGCGAAGGCCACCGCCATCCGCGACGAGAGGAACGGATCTTCGCCGAACGTCTCCTCGACCCTGCCCCACCGCGGGTCCGTCGCGATGTTGATCACCGGCGACAGGACGTCACGGATGCCGCGACTCCGCGTCTCGCGCGCGATCGCGCCGGCGACGCGGCCGACCAGCGCGGTGTCCCACGTAGCCGCCATGGCGATGCCGACCGGAAAGACGGTCGCATCCTCCGCCAGCAGGCCATGCGCCGCTTCCTCGAACGGAAGCATCGGGATCCCGAGGCGCGTCTTCTCCACGAAGAAGCGCTGGATGGCGTTGATCTTCTCCGCGTGGTCGCGTGCACGCGTCCCGGCGGGCAGGCGGACCTGGAGACCGAAGACGCCGTTCCGGTAATCGTGCGTCGAGTCGTCGAGGTCGCCGGGGATCATGAAGAGCTGCCAGAACTTCTCGTCCAGCGTCATTCGGCCAAGCAGGTCGCGGACTCGCTCGTCGATCCCGGCGCTCGAGTCGCGATAGCGCGCGGATGCCGGGACCTGGCCGGCCTGCGCGCCGACGCGGCCCGCACCGACGAGCAGCAGCGCGGCCGTCGTCAGCGCACGGCACGGGCTGATGCGCATCATGGCGGCAGCTGGCCCGTCCCGACCAGGTCGGCGTAGCGGCGGAGCTGCCCGGCCGCTTGAAGGCGGACGAAGGTATCGACGAGCTGTGTCATCTGAACTGAATAGAAGCCCCGCACCCCGCTCTCGTGGCCGCCGCGGCACATGAAGCAGCTGCGGACGATGACGCTCTTCGCGTCACGCGGCAGCCCGACGACGTTGCGCGCAAACGCCTCGAACGTGCCATCGCGAAAGAGGTACTGCTCGACGTTGGAGGCGTACAGCGCCGAGAGCTTCTCGCCGTGCCCGGCCATCCAGAGCGCCACCCCCGCGAAGGCGCGGGCGCCCGCGAAGTCGCCGACGACCGGGATCACGAGATTCCGATCCTGCAGATCCTTCACCACGCGAAAGGCAGACTCCGTGGCGAGGAAGCTGGCCTGTTTCCCGTCGCGATCGCGCGCGGCCGCGAGCTCCGCGTAGTCGGGATAGCCCGCCTGCGGCGCGCGCCCGAAGGTGTTGAAGCGGATGCCGGGCCCCTGGGAAATGAACGCGGCGTGAAACCGGCGCAGGGTTGCCAGGTCGCTCTCGCTCAGCGGCACTCCCGCGGCGCGGGCGCCGGCGACGACGCGCTCGGCGGCCCTCGTGTCCCATGGAGCGCGTGTCACGTGATCGAGCAGCGCGGCAACGTCGCGGCTGGACCAACCCACCGTATCGGCCGGCGGCGTCTTCCCGAAGAGCAGCGAGAGATATTCCGCCCGGTTGCGCGACAGGGCGAAGATGGACTTGAACAGCAGGTGCTCGAGCAGATTGTCGCGGCGAATGTCGACGATGAACGCCGCCCGCGGCCGGATGGCCGCGATGTAGGAGAAGTTCTGGTCGGGCCCGACACCGACGTACACTCCGCCCGACACGCCGATGCGCCGCAGCGTCGTCAGCGGGTGGAGGTACGCGTCCTCGTTCGAGACCAGGTTGTCGGTGTCGAAGAACCCCGACGGCCCGGAGAGGCGGGCGACCAGCGCGGCGAATTCGCTCCTTGGCAGCGAGCGCGGCGCCTGCGCGCGGGCCGGCGCGGCCGGCCTGCCCACGGCGACCGCCAGGGCGAGAATGAGGAAGCGACGCGGGCCGGCAGCGATGCTCATCGATGATATGGTAGCGGCGTCCGGGCGGGGCGTCAGCACCCGCTCGTGCTCCTCCCCGGGTCCGTCGTACATTAGCGGGAATGAGCCTCCTGAAGTCGACGCCGCTCCACGCGCGCACCGCGCCGCTCGTGCGCGCCCAGACCTGGCGACGCTGGGCCGGCCATCAGGTGGCGAGCGCCTACGACCCGTCGCCGGAGCGCGAGTACGCCGCGGTGCGCAATGCCGCGGCGCTCTTGGACGTTTCTCCCCTCCACAAGTACCTGATCTCCGGCCGCGACGCCGTCCGGCTGCTCGACCGCATGGTCACGCGGGACGTGACGAAGTGCGACGTCGGCCAGGTGATGTACACGCCCTGGTGCGACGCCCGCGGCAAGATGATCGACGACGGCACCATCAGCCGGCTCGGCGATCGTGAGTTCCGCCTGACGTGCGCCGAGCCGAATCTCCGGTGGCTGTCCATGAACGCGGTGGGGATGCAGGTCTCGATCGAGGACGTCTCTGATTCAATCGCCGCGCTCGCGCTCCAGGGGCCACTCTCACGGCTGATCCTCGAGCAGCTCACCCCCGACGTCTCCGGCCTGAAGTACTTCCGCTTCGTCACGACGAGCATTCGCGGCACGCCGGTCACCATCTCGCGCACGGGCTACACCGGAGACCTCGGGTTCGAGATCTGGGTCGAGGCAAGGCGGGCCGTCGCGGTGTGGGATGCGCTCATGGACACCGGCACGGGCTACGGCATCGTCCCCGCCGGCATCTGGGCCCTCGACATCGCCCGCATCGAGGCGGGGCTGATCATGCTCGACGTGGATTACCACTCGGCTCACCATGCCCTGATCGAAGACCAGAAGTCGTCGCCATTCGAGCTCGGCCTCGGCTGGACCGTCGCAAAGGAGAAGGGGCCGTACAACGGGCGCGCGGCGCACCGGGGCGAGCGCGAGCGTGGGTCGGCGTGGAACTTCGTGGGGCTCGAGGTGGACTGGGACACCCTCGAGGCGATCCACGCCGAACGCCACCTGCCGCCGCGACTGCCGTCGGTCGCGTGGCGCGTCAGCCAGCCGGTCTACCAGGGCAGCATGCAGGTCGGCTACGCGACGAGCGGATGCTGGTCACCGCTGCTCAAGAAGTATCTCGCCCTCGCGCACGTCCAGGAGCCGCACTATCGCATCGGCAATCGCCTGGAGCTCGAGATCACGGTGGAGCATCGGCGGAAGCGCGCCGACGCGCGCGTCACGAAGCTGCCGTTCTTCGATCCGCCGAGGAAGAAGGCATGACCGGACAGGCAGATCCCTCGCTGCGCTCAGGATGACAAAGGCTCGCTACGACGCCATCGTGATCGGCGGCGGCCATAACGGGCTCGTCGCGGCCGCGTATCTCGCAAAAGCCGGGAAGAAGGTCGTCGTGCTCGAGCGGCGGCCGCTCGTCGGCGGTGCGGCCGTGAGCGAAGAGGTCTTTCCCGGCTTCCGGTTCTCGGTCTTCTCCTACGTCGTGAGCCTGCTGCGTCCGGAAATCATCCGCGACCTCGAGCTCCCGAGGCACGGGCTCCAGATCCTCCCGCTCGAGAGCACCGTGACGCCGATGGAGAACGGGGACTACCTCGCGAGCTGGGCGGATCCCGACGAGTCGCGCATGGAGCTCGAGCGCCACTCGCGGAAGGATGCGGAGGCGGCGGTGCTGTTCTCGCAGCTCATGCACCACATGGCGATGGCGGTCCGGCCGATCCTCGGCATGGTTCCGCCGGACCCCGCTTCACTGTCCGTGGCAGATCTTCGCGGCCTGTACAAGCTCGGACGGCACTTCCGGGAGCTCGGCGCCGCGAAGTTCCACGCGCTGCACAAGCTGATGACGATGGCCAGCGCGGACTACCTGGACGAGTGGTACGAGTTCGACACCCTCAAGGCGACGAAGTCGGCGAGCGGGATCATCGGCACGATGCTCGGCCCGCGGTCACCGGGGTCCGCCTACGTGCTGCTCCACCATTACATGGGCGAGATCGACGGCGCCTTCCGCGCGTGGGGGTTCCAGAAGGGAGGCACGGGCGCGATCTCCGAGAGCATCGCCAGCGCCGCGCGGGCGCACGGGGCCGAGATCCGGATGGGAGCGGCGGTCGCGCGAGTGATCGTGAAGAACGGACGGGCGACCGGCGTTGCGCTCGAGAATGGCGATGAGGTGCATGCGCCGATCGTCGTCTCGGGGCTCGATCCGCGCCGCACCTTCCTCGACCTCGTCGATCGCGCGGAGATGCCGGCCGACGTCATCGAAGGGATCGAGCGCTACCGCTTCCGGGGATCGTCGGGCAAGGTGAACCTGGCGCTGTCCGGGTTGCCGGAGTTCACCTGCCTCGCCGGCGACAGGGAAAAGGCGCTTCGCGCGCTGCGCGGAGCGATCAGCATCAGCCCGACGATGGAATACGTGGAGCGCGCCTATGACGACGCGAAGTACGGCGACTTCTCCCGCCAGCCGTACATGGACGTCGTGATCCCCTCGCTGATCGACCCCGGCATGGCGCCTCCGGGGCGGCACGTGATGTCGATCTTCGTGCAGTATGCGCCGTACGACGTGAATGGCGGGTGGACGGACGCGAAGCGCGAGGCCTTCGGCGACGCGGTGGTCAATGCCCTCTCGCGCCACGCCCCGAACCTCAGAAGCCAGATCCTGCATCGCCAGGTGCTGACGCCGGCGGACATCGAGCGCGTCACCGGCCTCTCCGAGGGCAACATCTTCGGCGGCGAGCTCGCGCTGAACCAGCTCTTCTTTCTCCGCCCGGTCGCGGGGTTCGCGAAATACCGGACGCCCGTTCGCGGCTACTGGCAGTGCGGCTCCGGCACGCATCCGGGTGGCGGAATCATGGGAGCGTCGGGCCGCCTCGCGGCGCTCGAGATACTCGGCGCCGGCAGATGAAGACGACGCGATGGGACGCCGTCGTCATCGGCGCGGGGGCGAACGGACTGGTCGCCGCGTCAGCGCTGGCGAATACCGGCCGGCGTGTGCTGGTGGTGGAAAGCGAGGCGATTGCCGGCGGCACCTGGAGGCCAGTGGAGATCGCCCCGGGCTTCACGTCGCCGCTGGAGCTCGAGGCGGACTGGATCCCGCCGGCGGTGGCGGCCCTGGTTGGTCTCGGGCCGGCCGATTTCGCCAGTCCGCCGGCGACGTCGGTGCTCCTGGATGACGGGTCGATTCTTCCCTTGCCGCCCGACTCGCAGGCGGGCGCCCTCGCGATCCGGCGCCACTCGCCGCGCGATGCCGCCCGATGGCCGACGTTCACGGAAATGCTGCGCGAGCTGAGCGGCTTTCTCGAGGTCCTCTACCAGGTGCCGGCGCCGGACATCGACGGACGCGCCGTGGGAGAGCTGCCCGGCATGCTCTCGCTCGGCCGCTCCTTCCGCGCGCTGGGCCGGGCGAACATCCGCGAGCTCCTGCGCGTCCTGCCGATCTCCGTCCAGGACCTGGCGGACGACTGGCTGACCTTCGAGCCACTCAAGGCCGCGGTCGCCGCCGCCGGTGTCCGCGACATCCGGCAGGGCCCGCGCTCGGGTGGCACGTCGTTCGTGCTGCTGCACTATCTCACCGGCGCGCTCGCGGGATCGCTTCGCGGTCGTCGTCCGCTGCGGGCGGGACCTGGCGCGTTCATCGCCGCGGCCGAAACGGCGGCAAGGCTGAAGGGGGTGACGCTCCGGATGGGAATGCGCGTCGTCGCCGTGGAGATCGAGGACGAGCGGGTGACTGGCATCCGACTCGGCAACGGAGACACGATCCCGGCGACGACCGTCATTTCGACCGCCGACCCATCGAGCACGTTGCTCGGCATGGTGGATCCGGTGTGGCTGGACCCGGAGCTCGTGCACGCCGTCCGGAACATCAAGTACCGCGGCTCGACGGCCTACGTGTGCTTCGCCCTCGACGGCCCGGTGGAGGCGACGGCGGGCGTGCTGAGCCTCTCGTCGACGACGAACGCGATCGAGCGTCCTTTCGACGCGGCAAAGTACAGGGAGGCGTCGCCCATGCCGCACATCGAGGTCTCGGTCCCCGACGGTGGCCGGGTCCTGGTGGCGCGGGTTCGCTACATCCCCCACACGTTGCGCGAAGGCGCGTGGGACGCGGGCCGCTGCAATGCGCTCGGTGACCTGGTGACCGCGGCGGTCGGAAGGGCCATCCCGGGCTTCAGCGCTGCCGCGCGATCGCGCATCGTGCTTCCGCCGGATGAGCTCGAGGCGCGCTTCGGCGTGACCAATGGTGCGTTCACGCACGGCGAGATCACGCTCGACCAGATTCTCTTCATGCGCCCCGTCGCCGGCTGGGGCAGACACACGACGCCGATCGCCGGCCTCTATCTTGGCGGCGCCGGAACGCATCCCGGGCCCGGCATCGCGGGCGGACCAGGCCTGCTCGCGGCGCGACAGGTGATGGCGGACGGAAAGAAGGGGAGGCGCGGATGACGACCACCTTTCACAGGACGGCCGAGGCGTACAGGGAAGGCGCGCGGACGATGCCGGGCGAGTACTACACATCGCCGGCGATCCTCGACGAAGAGCGGGCGCGCCTCTTCTCCGCGATGTGGCATTGCGCCGGCCGCGCGAGCGCCGTCGGCCGCCCGGGGGAGTTCATGGTGCGTGAGGTGGCGGGCGAGTCGATCATCGTCGTCCGCGGGAAGGACGGAGCGCTCCGGGCATTCTTCAACGTGTGCCGGCACCGGGGTACGCGGCTGTGCAACGAGCCATCCGGGGAGCTCTCCGGATCGATCCAGTGTCCCTATCATGCCTGGACCTACGGCCTCGACGGACGACTGATCGGCGCGCCGCACATGAACGAGGTCGCGGGCTTCGACAGGAAGGACTATCCCCTGCACCCGGCGGCGGTGGCCGAGTGGGAGGGGTTCGTGTTCGTGAACGTGTCTCGCGATCCGCGTCCGTTCGACGAGTGGTTCGCCCCGATGATCGGGCGGCTGGCGCGCTATTCGATCGCGGCGCTGAAGGTCGTTCACTCCGTCCGCTACGAGGTGAAGGCCAACTGGAAGCTCGTCTTCCAGAACTACTCGGAGTGCCTGCACTGCCCGATGATCCACCCCGAGCTGTCGGCGAGAATGCCGTACACGAGCGGCGCCAACGACCTGATCGAGGGGCCCTTCCTCGGCGGATACATGGAGCTGAACGACGAGAGCGCGACCATGAGCGGAAAGGCGTGCGGGCGGCACATCAGCCCCACGCTGCCCGTCGAGGACAGGCGCCGCGCCTACTACTACACGCTGATGCCGAACATGGCGCTCAGCATCCATCCCGATTACGTGAACTACTACATCCTCACGCCGCTGGCGGTGGACCGCACGCTGGTGGAGTCGGAGTGGATGTTCGCCGCGTCCAACGAGGGGAGCCCGGACTTCAATCCGCGTGACGCCATCGAGTTCTGGGACATCACGAACCGGCAGGACTGGGCGATCTGCGAGCAGAGCCAGGCGGGAGTCTCGTCATCCCGCTACGAGCCCGGTCCCTATTCGCCCCGGGAAAGCATGCCCGCGGCGTGGGACCGGGAGTATCTGCGACTGATGGGACTATCGTCAGCCTGAGCGAAGTGAAGGAAGGAGTCCTTCCTTCGCCGCTCAGGGTGACCACCCCTCAGGGGCCGGCCTCGAACGGGCGCACCTCGCAGACCCCCTCGAACTCCGGCCAGTGCTGCCGGTGCAGCTCCATGAACTCGCGCGCGTACTTCATGGCCTCTGCGTCGTCCCTGCACTCCATGATGGAGTAGCCGCCAACCACTTCCTTGGCCTCGGTGAACGGGCCATCGGTCGTCGTGATCCTGCCCTTCGAGAGGCGGACACGCTTGCCGGCCTTCGTCGGCTGGAGGCCGGCCCCATCGATGAAGACGCCGGCCTTCTGCGAGTCCCCGATGAACTTGTCCATGGCGCCGAAGAGGCTCTGCGGAACCTTGGACATGTCGTAGTCCTCGCCGTGCTTGATGAACATCATGTAACGCATTGGATATCCTCTGTGTGTGTCTGTGGGATCGGTCAGGTCACGCGGACAATGCCCGCGATCTCTGGACCAGGGGAACCACCCGCCACCGCGTGTACGCGATCGCCACCGCGACGACGCCGACGACGAACGGCAGGACAGCGGCGGTCGCGCCGATGCCGGCCACGGTGAGCACGGTCGCGCCGGTCATGATGATGACGAGACCAGCGGCCGCGAGCGGGGTCAGTCCGGTGCGAATGCGGAACAGCCCGGGAAGGACGAGACCGATGGCGCCGAGCGTCTCGCACACGCCGATGAAGCGGATGAACGCCTCGGGCAGGCTGATCGGTCCCTGCAACTTCTCGATCGGCATCACGAGCTTCGTCGTGCCGGCCATCAGGAACAGCAGGGCGAGCAGGATCTGGGCGGTCCAGAGCGCGCGGTTGGCGCGCTTCGCGGCGGTCTGTGTCATTGTCGGATCTCCGGTTCGGGTTGGCGGGTGACCGATCGGGCTCGATCACCCTTCTGCCAACACGTCGAACGACCCTCGCGGAAAACGACAAACCCGGCAACTCGTTGCGGCATCGGCAGTTGTTCTGCCGCCTGCCTGGAACCGACGCGCTCGTCAGCGCCGCGTTGGCCGTGGCTTCGGCGGTGGAAGCTCGTCGGCGAAGCGCCACGGAGCCGGGCCCTCGCGCGTCATCGGGAGGTTGGCGAGCCGGGCGCGGACCATCGCGATCGGCATCGGCCCGCCCTGGATGACGGCGTCATGGAACTGCCGCTCGCTCATCCGGCCCTTCGTCACGAGCTGCTCGTGCAGCGCGCGGAGCTGGAGTCCTCCGAGCATGTAGCCGGCCTGATACAGCGGCGGGTACGTCCCGTTGAACGAGCGCCGCACTTCGGCGTCCGCGTTCGCGCGCTCGAACGCGACGGTGTCGACCAGGAATTGAATCGCCTGCTCCGGCGTCATCTTCCCTAGGTGGAACGACAGGGAGAAGATGATTCGCGCGCTCCGGTGCATGCGCCAGAACAGCGCGCCCATGCGATCCTCGGGCGTCACCTGGAAGTCGTGATCCCACAGGAACATCTCCCAGTACAGTGACTGGCCCTCGTTCCAGAAGGGCGTGGCGAAGATCCGGCGGTGCTGGTTGTAGCGCGCCATCATGAACTGCTGGAGATGATGGCCGGGGTTCAGCTCGTGAAACACGGTCGCGCGCGAGAAATGCGGATTGTTGCCGCGCAGGCTCATCAGCTTGTCCTCGTCCGACATGTCCGCCGTCGGATACGAGACGAGGATGTTGGCGCCGCCGAGGAAGAACGGGCTCGTGCGCTGGCGCTCGGGGCTGAGCATCTCCATGCCCCAGTCCTCCTTCGCCAGCTCGGGAATCGTGATCCAGTCCTGCTTCGCGAAGAACTCCTCGGCTTCGCGGGCGAGCCCGCGGATGAGCTCCGGCTGCTTTCCCGGCTCGACGTAGGTGTTCTTCACCTTCTCCATCGCCGCCTTCCAGTCGTCGCCGAGTCCCATCTCGCGCGCGGCCTTCTTCGCCTCGCTGAGGCTGAAGGCGTACTCCTTCTCGGCGATCGCCATCAGCTCTTCCGGCGTGTACGGAATCATCTCGTGCGCGAGGTCGGCGGCGAGGCCTTCGCGGCCGATCGGGTCGCCGATGATCGGCGTGACGGGAGCGGGGCCGGTCGCCGGCGCCTGCGCATTGGCTCCTGCGCCGGGCGCTCCACCTCTACCTCCACCACCCCCTGCTCCGCCGCGGCCGCCACCCGCGGCCCCTCCGGCGACGGTGGCCTGCGTCGCCGGCAATCCGACGATGCGCGTGCGGATCGCTCGGGCGTACCCGGTCAGCGCCGCGTCGAGGCTGGAGAACGGCTCCTTCACCCACCAGGTGAACATCGGGTCGTAGCCGTCGTAGTAGCGATACCAGCCGCCGACGACGTTCCGGATCCGGTCCACGTCCTCGGCGGCGCGATTGCCAACCGTGCGGGTCACCGACGGCGGCGTCGCCGCGCCGCCGCGCCCGCTGGCCTCGAGGCGGACGCGCATGCTGTCCACCTGCTTCGCCACCGCCGAAAGGGTGCGGGCGGCGGC
>CAMLHT010000128.1 GCA_946479895.1 uncultured Gemmatimonadota bacterium
GTGGGATCGTCCCCGTCTTCGAAGACGAGGGACACGCGCACCTTGCCGGAGGTGGTCGTCGCGATGTCACGCACCTTGTCGCTGGAGAGGACGTCCTGACCGGTGCGCGGGTTCTGTATGCGGGAGAGGGCCTTCGCAATGCGGCCCTGGAGTGTGTCAGCCATTGGATGTGACGAGGAATTCCCTGGCGGCGGCGATCACCTGATCGCGCACGCCGTCGAGGGTGCCGGACAGCATGGCGCCCGCCGCCTTCGCGTGGCCGCCGCCGCCGAACCGGCGCGCGAACGCATTGACGTCCACCGCGCCCGTACTGCGGAACGAGATCTTGACCTTGCCGTGGCCGAGGTCGCGGAAGAACAGCGCCATCCGCGTCCCGGCGATCGACCGCGCGTGCTCGACGATGCCGTCGAGGTCCTCCTGGCGAACGGCGTACTTGTCGAGGAGGCCGTGCGCCATCGACAGCCAGGCGAGTCCGGCGTCGAGGTCAAACTCGAGCGTGGCGAGGACTTCGGCGAGGAGCTGCACGCGCCCCGGAGGCGACGACGCGTAGATGCGCACGTACATGTCTTCCGGGTTGACGCCGGCGTTCAGCAGCTCGCCCGCGATGGCGTGACAGCGCGGCGTGGTGTTGCTGAAGCGGAAGCCGCCGGTGTCGGTGAGCATCGCGATGTAGATCGCGCGGGCGATCTCGGGCGTGATCTCGAGGTCGAGCGTGGAGGCGAAGTCGTAGATCAGCTCCCCCGTGGCGCAGGCCGCGGTGTCGGCGAGGATCGTCTCTCCCGGCGGCTCGTCACTCGGGATGTGGTGGTCGATCACCAGCTTCGGCTTCCGCAGCTGCCGCACGCTCTCGGCGATGTTGCCCAGGCGCTTCACGTCGGAGATGTCGAGGACGACGAGCGCGTCGATCGACCGGAGCGCCGCCGAGCCCTTCGCCGTTTCGTCGCGGACGCCGGCGTCGGTCAGCAGGAACTCGAACAGCGCCGGCCAGGGGGTGGGATTCACGATCTTCGCCGTGACGCCCATCTGGCGCAGCAGGAGCGCCAGGGCGACTTCCGACCCGCACCCGTCGCCATCCGCGTTCATGTGCGTCGAGATCGCGACGTTCTTCGTCGCCTTCAGCACGGCGCCGATGCGCTCGATCGCGGCCCGGCGGGCCGGCGCGACGGCGAGATAGTCCGGATGTGATCGCACGCGTGGATCGGGAGTCAAAGAAAACGGCGCCCGGAAACCCGGACGCCGTTCTCAAAGCTAGCGACTACGCTCAGCGCTGCGAGCCGAGCCCCGCGATCTTGGAATGGGTCCGGCCGTAGCCGAAGTAGATGACGAGGCCGATCACCAGCCAGACGATGAGCCGGATCCAGGTTTCCTTGCCCAGGCCGTAGATCATCGCGCCGCAGACGAGGATGCCCAGCGTCGAGACCACCGGGACCAGCGGAACCCGGAAGGACCGCTGAAGCTCGGGTCGCTTTACCCGGAGGATCCACACGCTGGCGCAGACGAGCATGAAGGCGAACAGCGTGCCGATGCTGGTCATGTCACCGACCACCGAGTCCGGGATGAACGCGGCGAAGAGGGCCGTGAAGACGAAGAACAGCATGTTCGACTTGTACGGCGTGCCGAAACGCGGATGCACTTCGCCGAAGATCTTCGGCACGAGGCCGTCGCGGCTCATCGAGTAGAACACGCGCGACTGGCCGAGGAGCATGACCAGGATGACCGAGGAGAAGCCGGCGAGGATCGCGACGGTGACGAACTTGGCGAGCCAGCCATAGCCGGTCATGTACTTGGTGATCGCGAAGGCGACCGACGCTTCCTTGCCCTGGGTGCGGAAGTCCTCGACCGTGGCGACGCCCGACAGCACGTGGGCGAACAGGACGTAGAGGACGGTGCAGACCACCAGCGACCCGAGGATGCCGATCGGCATGTCGCGGGCGGGGTTCTTGGCTTCCTGCGCGGCGGTGGAGACGGCGTCGAATCCGATGAAGGCGAAGAACACGACGCCCGCGGCCCCCAGGATTCCCATGACTCCGCCGAACTGGTGCGTCGTTCCGAGCGCGGTCTTGAACTCCTGCGGCGCCGGGATGTACGGGGTGTGGTTGGCCGGGTTGATGAAGCCCCATCCGATGATGATGACGAGGATGACGATCGCCACCTTCGTGATCACGATGAGGTTGTTGACCCAGGCGGATTCCTGCGTGCCGCGGATGAGGAGCAGCGACAGGATGAGGAGGATGAACACCGACGGCACGTTCATGATGCCGTTCACGCCGGTCACCGGGTCATGCTGGAAGGGCGAATGGCTCCACGCGTACGGCACTCGCATCCCGAAATACTCGAGGAGCTTGTTGAAGTATTCGCTCCACGCGATGGCGACGGTGGCGGCGCCGACGGCGTATTCGAGGACAAGGTCCCAGCCGATGATCCAGGCGATGAACTCGCCCATGGTCACGTACGAGTACGTGTAGGCGCTGCCGGCGATGGGGATGATCGAGGCGAACTCGGCGTAGCAGAGGCCGGCGAAGGCGCAGCCGATGCCGGCGACGATGAACGCCAGGGTGACCGAGGGCCCGGCGCGTTCGGCGATCGCGGCGGCCGTGCGCACGAAGAGGCCGGCGCCGATGATGGCGCCGATACCGAGGGCGACGAGGGCGAAGGGGCCGAGGGTGCGCTTCAGCCCACCCGTTTCGCCGGAGACCCCGGCGTCGGACAGAAGCGCGTCGATCGATTTCGTTCGGAACAGTGTATCCGCCACGTGCACCTCGTTGGTGTTGGGCTGTAGGGGGGAGGGAAATCTGGGTACAACTTTGTATACAGTTTTACGACACTCGCCGTAAGGTGGGCAACCGGAGAGGATGTGTCAAGGAGACGGGAGTGGGAGTGGGTGTGGGAGATCAGCCTCTGTGCCTTTCACCCATTCCCACTCCCACCCCCACTCCCACTACACGCTGTAATTCGGCGCTTCGCGCGTGATCGTGACGTCGTGCGGGTGCGACTCGCGGAGGCCCGCCGAGCTGACGCGGACGAACGCGGTGTTGGTGCGAAGCTCCTCGATGGTCGCGCAGCCGACGTATCCCATGCCGCTGCGAAGACCGCCCACCATCTGGTACAGCACGTCGGCCACCGGTCCCTTGTAGGGCACCCGGCCCTCGATGCCCTCCGGCACGAGCTTCTTCGACGACAGCTCGCCCTCCTGGAAATAGCGATCGGCGCTGCCGTCCTGCATCGCGCTCATGCTGCCCATGCCGCGGATCATCTTGTAGCGGCGCCCCTCGAGCAGGAACGATTCGCCGGGACTCTCCTCCGTGCCCGCCAGCATCGATCCCATCATCACGCAGGCGGCGCCGGCGGCGAGGGCCTTCACGATGTCGCCCGAGTACTTGATGCCGCCGTCGGCGATCACGGGGATGTCCCCTGCTCCCTCGACGGCGTCGAACACCGCGGTGAGCTGCGGAACTCCGACGCCGGTGACCACACGCGTCGTGCAGATGGAGCCGGGACCGACGCCGACCTTGATGCCGTCCACGCCGCGCTCGACCAGCGCTTCGGCGGCCTGGCGGGTCGCGATGTTGCCGGCGATGAGCTGGATCTCGGGAAACGCCTCGCGAACCTCGGCCGTCGCGCGCAGCACGCCTTCGCTGTGGCCGTGCGCCGTGTCCACGACGAGCGCGTCGACACCGGCCTCGATGAGGGCCCGGGCGCGGGTGAGATAGTCCCCCGCGGCGCCGATGGCCGCCGCCACCCGCAGGCGCCCGAACTGATCCTTGTTCGAGTCGGGATACTGGCGGCGCTTGTGGATGTCCTTGATGGTGATCAGGCCCTTGAGCTTCCCGGTCTTGTCCACCACCGGAAGCTTCTCGATGCGATGCTCCGCCAGGATCTGCTCCGCCTGGTCGAGCGTCGTCCCTTCGGGGGCCGTGACCAGGCCGTCCTTCGTCATCGCCTCGCGCAGCGGCCGGTCCAGCTTGCGCTCGAACTGGAGATCGCGGTTGGTGATGATGCCGACCAGCTTGTCGTCCCCGTCGATGATCGGGACGCCGGAGATGCGGAACCGCTGCATCAGGACCGTCGCCTCGCGCACCGTATCCTCAGGGCGCAGGGTGATGGGCTTTCGGATCATGCCGCTTTCCGAACGCTTCACCCGGTCGACCTCGGACGCCTGCCGGTCGATGGACATGTTCTTGTGCAGCACGGCGATACCGCCGGCCCTCGCCATGGCGATGGCCATGTCCGACTCGGTCACCGTATCCATCGCCGCGGCCACGAGGGGCACCCGGAGGTCGATACCGCGGCTGAAGCGGGATGCGACGTTGGTGTCGCGCGGATGGGTCAGGGAGTGCTGCGGGACGAGCAGGACGTCGTCGAAGGTCAGCGCGGCATCTTCACGCACACGGCTGACGCCATTCTGCGTCGACGGGGCCTCTAAACGCGAAGGCCCGCCATCCCTGCGGGAGGGAGCGGGCCTGGATTGGGGTCGATTTGTGGTCGCCATGGATGAAGATAGTGGGAGTGGGCGTGGGAGTGGGAGTGGGTGGGCGTCGAAACGCGCCGCGAGGGCGCGGAATGCCCCTTGGTCACTCCCACTCCCGCCACTACCTCCCTATCACCCGCAACCGTCTCCGGATCCGCCGTGGCAGGAAGAAGGCAGCCGCCGAAATGGCCGCCTGGAGGTTCAGGTCCTTCAGATCCTCCACCGACCCCGTCCAGTGGGCGTACAGGACGTTCCGGCCGGCGTTCGCCACCAGCCGCTGGAGGGCGAACAGGAGCAGGTAGAGGTCATCGACCTCCCCCAGGAACGGGATGAAATCCGGGATGATGTCGAGCGGCATGACGATGTACGCCATCGCCCCGGCCACCAGCAGCTTGTCCATGGCGTTCACGCGGCGGTCGGTCAGCAGCCCGCCGAGGAGCCGGAGGTAGGCCGGGAACTGCTTGACGTAGTACATCACCGTCCGCTTCGCGCCGGTGCGCGGCATGACCGGTGGCTCCGACGCCGCGGGGCGCGGGGTGGATCGTGTCCGTTTGTGTGTGCCGCCGCGTGGGCGGGCTGCGCTAGCCATCAGAGTTTCTCCTCACCGCTTCCGGGTTCCCGTGTGTCGTGCGCCGGGGACGACGCCTCTGTTGACCCTGCTGACGCGGGCTTCGTGCCGGACGGTCGGGAGGGCGGCGGAGTGGTCGCGCTCGCCGCGGCCTGGCGCATCTGTTCGGGGACCGCCGCCAGCTCGCTGGCCATGGTCTTGGTGGCCGCCAGGGCGCTGTTCAGGACACTGGTGGCCTGGTTCATCAGGCCGACCGTCTGCGCGATCGCGGTCGCGGAGACCTTCCCGGCGCGCAAGCGGTCCTCGACGGCTTCGGTGAACTTCGTGAACGGGTTCGCGGCACCCGCCGCGGGAGCCGACTTCTCGGCGTACTTGCTCTCCAGGAACTCGATGTAATCGAGGATCTGGTAGCCGCGATCGTCCGACAGGGACTCGAGGCGGCGCTGGATGCGGGAACGGAGATGGTCGTTCATGGCTGGATGATAGCGGCTAGCTATCGGCTCGGCTGCGGCTGCTGGCTGTCGGTGCCGGCCGATTGCTGACGGCTATGGCTATGGCTCCGCTGCCGGCCGAGCGAGATGCCGGGCCGCGGGCTGATGGCCAGCGATAGCCGTAGCCGCAGGCCATCGGCCGGCTCCGACAGCCAGCAGCCGCAGCCGAGCCGATAGCTAGCCGCGCCAGCGGGAGCGTTTGCCCCTGGCGTCGATATGGACGTACGGCGTGCGGTACCGCCGGCTGGTGTACTGGCCGACGCCGCCCACGAGCCCCGGGTGCTCCTGCTCCACTTCGTCGACCGCCTTCGAGATGAGGCGGATGTCCTTCATCGTGATGCGGCCATCGCGGTCGGCGTCGATCACGACGTCCGCCGCGTCGCCGTACTGGTGGCGGCTGTCCTTCGCTGACCGCTGGACCTTCCGGTTGTACGCCGGCGTGCGGAACCCCGAGTGAACGTCGAGCGCCATCGTCGGGAGGCTGTCCTCCCCGCGGTAGCGCGCGAGCCTCGTCAGCACGAGCTCCAGCTTGTCCAGCAGGCGCGGATCGAGGGCGACGTACTTCGGCCACACGTCGTCCTGCTGATCGTGCGTGATGAAATCACGGATCCGGAAATGCCGGCTCACCGCGAGGTCGAGCATGTCCTCGGTCACCTCGATGAACCCGTCCGGCCGCTCCTTGTTGGCGCGATGGCCCAGCCGCTCGGCGACGTAGGTGCCGATGCGATAGCCGTTGAGGAACTGGCCGATCTTCGACGCGAAGGGAACGAGGACGGCGACCGTCGGCTCGGAGATCACCTGCTCGACCCCGTTCTGGCTGAGCGCCAGGCGATAGACGCCCGGCGCTTCGGGGGCGACGACCGTCGAGCCTTCGAGCGGGCGTGCCGAAACGGTGTCCGGCCTCGCCTGCCCGACCGGGACCCAGCGATACTCGAGCTCCTCGGGATCGCTCGACACCACGAGCGGAAAGTCGAGCGACTCCGCGGGCATGGCTTCGCGAAGGGCGACGCCCATGCTGACCCCGAACGCGTCACGCGACGCGCGGGCGCCGAGCGTCGGTTCGGCGACGCCGAGGACGGAGGCGAATGGCGCGGGAGCGAACTTCAACGGACCCATGAACTGCAGGGCGCCGAGGGTGGCGAGGCCGCAGATCAGCGCGGTGCCGACGCCGACGGCGCGCCGGATCGGCTGACCGAAGCGGCTGGGCTTTCTGCGTCTGGCGGTTCGGTTGGGAGTTCGTGGTGAGTCCATCGGTCTCTTTTCCCGGCCAGGCGTGGGGATCGCTCAGATGTCCGACGATCCAGCGGATGCCGGGGTCTCAAACCCAAGCCTCGAAACAGCATAGGTCGGTGTCGCGCTTGCCGGAAGACCTTGCCCCCGCGATGGCACCTGCCGGCGGTTGCAGACCCGTGAATGGAGGGGCGCGACGATAGATTATCGCGCCCGAGCGGTGTTTTGTTCCGCCGGGGACAGGATTCACCCGACGTAGAAGGGGAATGACCAGGAAACGACCGGTAGTGCTGGTGGTGCTCGACGGGTGGGGATACCGGGCTGAGCGGGAAGGAAACGCGATCGCGATGGCGGCAACGCCGACGTGGGACGCCCTTTGGCGCAACTACCCCCGAACGCTGCTCGAAGCCTCAGGCCTCGCCGTCGGGCTGCCGGTCGGACAGATCGGCAACAGCGAGGTCGGCCACCTGAACCTGGGCGCCGGTCGCGTGGTGATGCAGGACCTCGTGCGCATCGACGAATCGATCCGGGACGGGAGCTTCTTCTCCAACCGCGCCTTCGTCGAGCAGATCACGGCCGCGGCAAAGGCAGGCAAGCGGGTGCACCTCGTGGGCCTGATCGGCAAGGGCGGTGTCCATGCGATCGACCAGCACCTCTTCGCGCTCATCGACCTCTGCGCCCGGCTGGGAACGACGCCGGCGGTGCATGCGATGCTGGACGGGCGGGACACGATGCCGCGCTCGGGGCTCGGATACATGCGGGAGCTCCTCGACCGCGCGCGCGGCAAGGCGATCGTCGGCTCGGTCGGCGGCCGGTATTTCGGAATGGATCGCGACAACCGGTGGGAGCGCACGTCGAAGTGGTACGATTCGGCGGTGCGCGGAGTCGGTCCGTCGGCGACCGATCCGCTCGAGGTGATCGAGGCGGCGTACAACCGCGACGAGACCGACGAGTTCGTGATCCCGCACGCCATCGTGGCCGACGGGGCGCCCGTGGCCCCGATGCGCGACGGCGACGTGGTGCTGTGCTTCAACTACCGGTCGGACCGGATGCGGCAGATCGTGCGCGCGCTCACGGACCCGAAGTTCTCCGGGTTCGACGTGCGCGACCGCCCGAAGCTGACGGTGGCGACGATGACGATGTACGACGAGACGTTCGATCTCCCGATCGCCTTCCCGCCCATCTCGATGGCGAACATCGTCGGCGAAATGGTGTCCAATGCCGGCATGACGATGCTGCGCACGGCGGAGACGGAGAAGTACGCGCACGTGACGTACTTCTTCAACGGGCGGATCGAGACGCCTTTCCCCGGCGAGGAGCGCATCCTCGTGCCGAGCCAGAAGGTGCCGACGTACGACCTGATGCCCGAGATGAGCGCGCCGGGCGTGACCGACGTGCTGGTGGGGGCGATGCAGAAGGGCGATCACGACTTCATCCTCTGCAACTTCGCCAATGGCGACATGGTGGGTCACACGGGATCGATTCCGGCGACCATCGCGGCCGTCGAAGTCGTGGACCGGTGCATGGCGCGGGTCCTGAAGGCGGCGCAGGAGACGGGCGCGCGGCTGCTCGTGACGGCGGACCACGGCAACTGCGAGATGATGATCGATCCGCAGACGGGCGGCCCGCATACGGCGCACACGACGAGCCCTGTACCTTTCATCGCCGTGGACGAGCGCGGGCCGGCGCCGCTGCGCGGCGGCGGATCGCTGCGCGACGTCGGACCGACGGTACTGACACTGCTGGGCCTCGAACAACCCGCCGAGATGACGGGTACCGACTTGCACGAAGGGAGACAACGGGCGTGAGACAGATCTACATGGCAGCCGCCGCGGCCGCGGTGATGACGGCGACAGCGGGCGCGCAGGTCGGGTATCCGCCGGCAAGGAGCCCGTTCCTCGACGTCGAGCAGCGTCACGAGCTGACCGTGTTCGGCGGGTACTTCAGCGCCAAGCGGGACGTCGCCGGCGTGGCGCCGAAGGGCGGCGCGGCGGGTGGGCTCCAGTACGAGTGGCGCGCGTCGGGCCCGCTGCACCTCGGCCTGAGCTTCATGGGCGTCAGCTCGGAGCGGCAGCGACTCGATCCGGCGAAGCCGATCGCCACGCGCGACGCGGGGATCGAGAAGCAGCCCCTCTGGGCCGCCGAGGGATTCCTGGCGGTGTCGCTCACTGGCGAGCGCAGCTGGCATCACCTGATGCCGATGGTGGGCGCGGGGCTGGGGCTCATCACGAACACCCGGGGCGCGGACGTAGGCGGGTTCAGGTTCGGCACCCGCTTTGCATTCCCGTGGGGCGTTGGCGTGCGCTGGATTCCGGGCGGCGGTCCGCTGCAGTTGCGGGCCGACATCAAGGACTGGATGTACACCATCAAGTACCCGCAGGCGTACTACACGGCGTCGACGTCCGGCGACCCGGCGATCGTGCCGGCGGACGCGCCGACGTCGAGGTGGACCAACAACTTCGCGATGACGGTCGGGGGCTCGTTCACCTTCAAGCGGTGAGTTGCCGCCGGCATCGCCCGAACGGGAGCGATCAATGGCCGGCGACTTCGAAGACATCCACGACCTCGAGAACCTGAACGATCGCGAGCTGCGCGACCTGGTCCGCGAGCACCTCGAAGCCTCCAAGGCCCTCGACATCGCGGACATCACCGTGCGCGTGGAGGATGGCACGGTCATCCTCGAGGGCCGGGTGGGTGACGCTGGCGAGGAGCAGGTGGCGGAGCACATCCTCACCGACGTCCTCGGCATCTCGAACTACCGCAACGAGCTGGTGGCGGACCCGATCCGCCGGGCGGAAAGCCCGATGGCGATCGACGAGCACCTCGCCGACGAAGACGCGCACGAGGGCCTGCTGCTCGGGGACCGGGCGGTGTCGCTGACCGACGAGTCGGAGCACCTGGCCGATTCACCGGAGACGGAGTCCGAAGGGACGTCCGACATCGGCAAGGCGATCGAGAACGCCGAGCCCTGGATTCCGCCCGAGAGCCCGACGCCGGAAGGCCTGAGCCGGGGAGAGGGAGCTTCGAGCTGACGGGTCCACGAGCCATTCCAGCCTCGAGCCGCGGGCTCGAGCTGGCGGCTTGTCGCATGAAAACCCGGAGGCTCGTCAGCGCGAAGCCCGCTTAGCTTTTCCGGATGCGCGCTTCCCTGACCCGTCGTGTCGCCTTCGCCGCCGCCCATCGCTATCGCGTGGCGGCATGGTCGGACGAGAAGAACCTCGAAACGTTCGGGCTGTGCTCACGCCCGAGCTATCACGGACATTCCTACGTCTGCGACGTCACCGTTGCCGGCGCCATCGACCCGGTCACGGGCTTCTGCGTCGACCTTGGCGTGCTCGACCGGATTCTCGCCACTGAAGTGCGCGAGCGCTTCGACCACCGCAACATCAACCTCGACGTCCCGGAATTCGCGGACGGAAAGCTGATGCCGACGGGAGAGAACCTGGCCCGGTTCATCTTCGAGCGGGTGAGTGACGCCCTCGACGGAACGGTCAAGGTCGTGCGCGTGACGGTGGCGGAGGATTCGACGCTGAGCGCGAC
>CAMLHT010000129.1 GCA_946479895.1 uncultured Gemmatimonadota bacterium
CCTTGTCGGCGATCCGGAAGTTCATGTTCGTCGCCGCGAGGTCGGCGAACCGCCCGGGATCCGAGATGTTCATCTTGAGGATCGCCGGCACTTCGTCCGGGATGCGGTCGACGAGCTCCGCCAGCGTGTCGGCCGCCGACACGATGCGGGCGATCAGGTCGTCCACCTCGGCGCTGTCGGTGCCGCTCTCGCGCGCGGGCTGGATGCGCGCGACCGGGAAAGGCTCGAGGCGCTCGATCTCGTCCACGACGATGCGACGCAGGCCCTGGAGCGTGATCTGGACGGTGTCGCCGGGAAGATTGATCCGCTCGTGCACGCGGGCCGCGACACCCACGCGGCCCGCGAACTTGCTCGGCTCGATCGGCTCGTCGTGATCGCCGCTGGCGACCACGAGGGCCACGATGAGCCCGGGTTCATCGTGCGCCCGCAGCAGCGCCAGGTTTTCCGGAGCGCCCATCTGCACCGCGATGGTGCCGAGGGGGTAGACGATGGTCGAGCGCAGCGCCATCAACGGAAGCGTCGAGGGCAGCTCAGCGCGAAGGAGATCGTCCTTTCTCTGGTTCTTGGCCATTAAGTCGATAAGCTAAGGCGCACGTTGGGGATAGCAAATGCTAAACCCGCGGGCCGCCCGGCCCACGGAAGCCACGGCTCGCGGCGGGTTCGGCGGTTCGCCCGTCACATCACCGATGTGCGCGCTCCGGCAAACCGGCCCCACGCTGCGGCGATCCCTACTCTATACTTCGGGAATGTTGTCCAAGCCGCCCGCCGTCGGCGGCCGGCTCGGCTTCACCTCCTTCGCTTCGCTCAGTCGATGTTCGACGAACTCTCAGAAAAACTCGAGGCGACGTTCGCCCGCCTCCGTGGCCGCGGTGTTCTCACCGAGGCCGATATCAAGGAAGGACTGCGTGAAGTCCGCCGCGTCCTCCTCGAAGCCGACGTCAACTTCGCGCTGACGCGCGAATTCCTCGAGCGGGTCGAGAAGAAGGCCGTCGAGGTCACGCGGCTGCGCACCGTCTCGCCGGGGCAGCAGCTGGTCAAGATCGTCTACGACGAGCTCGCGGCCATGCTCGGCGAGCGTCGCGAAGGCCTCAAGCTCAGCTCGGTGCCGCCGACCGTCGTCATGATGGTCGGGCTCCAGGGCTCCGGTAAGACGACGACCGCCGCGAAGCTGGCGCTCAAGCTGAAGGGCGAAGGACGCCAGACGCGCCTCATCGCCGCCGACGTGTACCGTCCTGCGGCCATCGACCAGCTCGAGACGCTCGGCCGCCAGCTCGACGTCCCCGTCTACGCCGACCGGTCCACCCAGGACGTCGTGAAGATCGCGAAGGCGGGCCTCGACCAGTCGCGGCGCGAGCGCGACCGCGTCGTCATCGTCGACACCGCCGGCCGTCTCCAGATCGACGAAGACATGATGGTCGAGCTGGACCGACTGAAGGCCGCGATCCATCCCGACGAGATCCTGCTCGTCGCCGACGGCATGACCGGCCAGGAGGCCGTGAAGATCGCGCAGGGCTTCGACTCCCGCCTCGGCGTCACCGGCGTGATCCTGACCAAGATGGACGGCGACGCGCGCGGCGGCGCGGCGCTCTCGATCTACGGCGTCACGAAGAAGCCGATCAAGTACATCGGCGTCGGCGAGAAGCCGGATGCGCTCGAGGAGTTCCATCCCGAGCGCATGGCGGGCCGCATCCTCCAGCAGGGCGACATCGTCAGCCTCGTCGAGAAGGCGCAGACGACCTTCGACGCCGAAGAAGCGAAGCGGATGGAGAAGAAGGTCCGCAAGGAAGGCATGGACCTCGAGGACTTCCTCACCGCGATGAAGCAGATGGAGCGGATGGGCCCCATCGAGGGCCTGCTGAAGATGCTGCCGGGTGTCAACGCGAAGGCGCTCAAGCAGGTCCGCGAGGCCGATCCGGACGGCAAGCGGATGAAGCATGCCGAGGCCATCGTCCTGTCGATGACGAAGCAGGAGCGGAAGAATCCGGGGATCATGAACGGCCCGCGCCGGGCCCGCGTGGCCAGGGGAGCCGGCCGTCCGGTCAGCGAGGTCAACCGCCTCCTCGATCAGTTCAAGGAGATGCAGAAGATGATGAAGAAGGTGGCCAAGGGTGGGCGGCCGCCGATGATGCCCTTCCGGTAGGCCTCGAAGGGCACGGGCCAGTTGAGCCAAGCCCGCCCCCAGTCTATGTTTAAAGGCTCTCCGGCTCCGGCCGGAGATTCCGGGTGCGGCTCCCGATCGGCGAGCACGCGATGAACCTGGACGCTCGACCCATCACCCTGACGCAGGATTTGCTCAATGGTCCGGATTCGTCTCCGCCGCATGGGCCGCAAGAAGGCCCCGTTCTACCGTATCGTCGTCGCTGACTCGCAGAGCCCGCGCGACGGCCGCTTCATCGAGATCATCGGCCAGTACATGCCGCGTCAGGGCAACAACGCCGTGAACCTCGAGATCGATCGCGCCAACTACTGGCTCGACAACGGCGCCCAGCCGTCGGACACCGTCCGCTCGCTGCTCCGCCGCGCCGGCGTCCTCAAGGCGCGCCACGAGGCGCGGCTCGGCCGCAAGCTGAACGCGGCCGCCGTGCCGGTCAGCGAGAAGGCCGCCGAAGCGTAACCCGGTTCGTCGCGAGACGAACCACCGATCATGGCTCCGGCACCCTCTCACGTCATCGTCGGGCGCGTTCGCAACGTCCACGGCCTGAAGGGAGAGCTGGTCATCGAGCCGATCACCGACGAGCCGGACGAGATCTTCTCGCCCGGCCGTCGTGTTTTCATGGGGAACGTCCGCGGCGACGTGAAGGGCGAGCCGCTCGAGATCCAGTCGGCGCGGCCCTTCAAGTCCGGATTCATCGTCAAGCTCGCGGGTATCGACGACCGCAACACGGCCGAGCTGTGGCGCGAGCGCTTCGTGCTCCTGCCGGAGGACGAAACCTCACCGCTCGAGGAAGGGGAGGTCTACCTCCACGAGCTGGAAGGCATGCGCGTCGACCTCGCCGATGGAACCACGCTCGGCAAGGTCGCGGCGATGTACGAGCTCCCGCAGGGCATCATCCTCGACGTGTCGCGTGAAGGGAAGGGCACGGTGATGATCCCGTACGATCGCGTCGTCACGAGCATCGACCGCGAGACGCGCATCATCACGATCGATCCGCCGGAAGGCCTGATCGACTGATGCTGACCATCAACGTCGTCACGATCTTCCCCGACTTCTTCGCCGGGCCGCTCGGGTTGAGCATCCCCGCCCGCGCGAAGGCGGCCGGCGGCGTCGAGTACCGCCTCGTCGACCTGCGCGATTTCACGGCCGACCGCCACAAGACGGTGGACGATACGCCGTACGGCGGCGGGCCGGGGATGGTCATGAAGCCGCAGCCGTTTTTCGAAGCGGTCGAGTCCATCGGCGCCACCTCCCCGATCGTCCTCCTGTCGCCGCGCGGCCGCACCTTCACCCAGGCCGACGCAAGGCGCTTTGCCGAGGGCACCGAGCTGACGCTGCTCTGCGGCCACTACAAGGACGTGGACCAGCGGGTGGCCGACCATCTCGCCACCGAGGAGATCTCGCTGGGCGACTTCGTGCTCAGCGGGGGCGAAGCGGCCGCCCTGGCGGTGATCGACGCGACCGTCAGGCTCATCCCGGGGGCGATGTCCGACCTCGCGAGCGCCCACGGCGATTCCTTCTTCGACCGGGAAATCAGCGCTCCCAGCTATACCAAGCCGGCCGAATATCGGGGCTACAAGGTCCCGGAGGTCCTGATTTCCGGGAATCACGCGAAGATCGAGGAATGGCGCCGGGCCGAGGCTGAACGCCTGTCCGGCCTGCGCCGGGGCCGGGGCGAGGCCTAGGGCGCCGCAACCCCGATCCACCGATCCACCAACGCTTTACACCGGGTCGGGCTACCCAACGGGGCCTCCCCCGCCTATCTTTCCAGACTCTCCGACAACGCCTTTCCCGGGCCCCAAGAGCCCTGCAGCTATGCACGCCTTTTTCGAGACTCAGAAGCAGTGGATGCGCGACCTTCCCCCGTTCCGCGCCGGTGACACCCTCAAGGTGAACGTGCGCGTTCGTGAAGGTGACAAGGAGCGTCTCCAGGCCTTCGAGGGCGTGTGCATCGCGCGCCGCGGCCGCGGGGTCAGCTCGACCTTCACGGTCCGGAAGATCTCCGGCGGCATCGGCGTCGAGCGCATCTTCCCGACGCACAGCCCCATGCTCGCCGACGTCCAGGTCGTGCGCCGTGGCCGCGTCCGTCGCGCGAAGCTCTTCTACCTCCGCGAGCTCACCGGCAAGGCGAGCCGCATCAAGGAGAAGAAGGTTCGCGTCGTGGTGCCGGAGACGACGACGGCCGAGTAGGGCATTCGCCTTCAGGCGCAAAGGTCCGGAATCCCCGCGATTCCGGACCTTTTTCGTTCCCGCCATTCCCGCGGGCCGCGCGTGGCGGTAGCATAGGATCATGGCGAAGCACCGGTGGCGTCCCCTCGAGAAAGCCCTGCGCGAAGAGAAGGGACCGCACATCGCCGGCATGGACGAAGTAGGTCGGGGGCCCCTCGCCGGGCCCGTCGTCGCCTGTGCCGTCGTGATGCCGCCGGGCGAGCGAGCCATCCGCGGCGTGGATGATTCCAAGAAGCTCACCGCCGACGAGCGGGAGCGCCTCGCCGCGCGGATCATCGAGGCCGCGGTCTCGGTGGGGATCGGCGCCGCGTCCGTCCGCGAGATCGATCGCGTCAACATCTATCACGCCAACGTCATCGCCATGCGCCGCGCGCTCCGCCGGCTCAGCGTGGCGCCGGACCACGTGCTCCTCGACGGCAAGCGGATCCGCACGCTCGAGTGGGAGCACACGGCGATCGTCGGTGGTGACGCCAGGTGCTACTCGATCGCCTGCGCCTCGATCGTCGCCAAGGTGACGCGTGACCGCGTGATGCGCGCGCTGGCCCGCCGGTATCCCGGCTACAAGTGGGAGAGCAACGTCGGCTACTCGACGACGGCGCACTTCGAGGGGCTCGCGGCGCGGGGGATCACGCCGCACCACCGCCGCTCGTTCATCCCGATCGCCCAGCTTTCGCTCGATTTCAGCGGCGGAAGTGTGATCGACATCGCCGCGCTCGAGGCGCTGGCGTCGCAACGTGACGAAGATTCCATCGATGACGCCGGCCCCTCCCTCCTGGCCGACGCCACCCGTACCGCCGAGCTCCCACCGCTGTCGTAAACGTCATCCCGGCGCGACCTTCCGCGCCGGCCGGGGTAGAACATCGCATGGCAGTATCATCGCGTCGGCTCTTTTTCGGAGCGGGTTGCGCGCTCGTGCTTGCCGGAACCTTCGGCAGCATCGCCGCCTCGCGGCGCGCCGTGACGATCTCGGCGCAGAACCGTGCATCCCTCGCGACCCGCCGGATCGAGACGTCGCTGGAGCAGCGCGATGACTCCAGCCGCGCCATCTCGCTCGCCTACCTCGAGCGTGCGCGGCTCGGCCTCGGCAGCCCGTTCAGGCTGGTCGACCAGGCGCTCCGGGACAGCCGGCTCGGCGATTCTCTGCGGCTCGACGTCGCGTGGGCGATCGTGGATCGCGTGCTCGACGGGCGCATCTACGAGATCGACGCGCGCGCGCTCGACCCCGTGGCCGCGCCGGGGCTGAGCCGGGGCCACCTCGCGATTCTCGAGGACGTGCTGGGCGGCGAGGACGACCCGCGCGTGGGCGAGGCGGCGCTCCGCATCGCCTATGGCCTCGCCGCGGCCAACGGCACGACGAGCCTCACGTCGCTGCCTGTCGTCGCCGAAGTAACCGCGCAGATCCGCGATCGCATCCTCGCCACCCGGGACCTGCGGCGCGCCCTGCGCCGCGCCGAGATGGACGGCGTCGACATCGTCGAGGAGCTCGTCCACCTGCGGGCGACGAGGGAGCTCGAGGTGGAGCAGCCGCTGCTCCGGCCGCTGACGCCCTCGGAGAGGGAAGCCGCGATCGACGCGGCGCCGGCTATCCTGGCGCGCATCGAGTCGATCCCGGCGGTCGCGCCGGGCTCGTTCGCGCCGGCCACACTGCTCGACAAGCGGGCGGCAATGACGCTCGCCCGCATCGCCCCGCGGCTTCCGCCGCTGGCAGCCACGCGCGTCGTCGTCACCGGCCGCGCGGCGACGCTGCGAGGTGATACTGCGCTCGATCGCAACGCCGTTGCCGTGATCAACTCGGCCGCCAACGAGGAATCGCTCGTTGCTGCCTACGCTTTCGCCGATCGCGTCAGCGGCGGCGCATCCATCGCGTTGCCGAGACTCATGGTTTCCGCGGCGGTTTCCCTTCGCGCGCATGCCCAGGACCGGGTGTGGTTCCCCGGCGACCCGTCCCCGACGACCGGATCCGTCATCGGACGCTTCGCGCTGCGGGGAATCACGTTCGAGAAGGACGTGCCGGCTGCGTGGCGGCCGTTCTATGTCCGGATGATCGCTTCGTCCCTCGACGACTTCGGCCGGGCGGTCCCGGGTTACGATCCCGCGGGCCTGTCCTTCCACGTGGGCATGGACGCGCTGCGCGATTCGGCGCTCGCGCTTCACGATCCGCGCACGCACACCATTCACCTCTCGGCACTGACACCGAGCGGCACGCTGGCGCACGAGCTGGCGCACGACGTCGACTGGCAGGCGGCGCGGCGACTCTTTGCCAGGTCGGGTGGGTACGCGACGGACCGCTCGGTGCGCGAGAGTCCCATCCGGCTCTCGAGCTCCATGCTTGGCCTGACCTCCGCCCGCACCACGGGCGCCCGCATCTCGCCGAACGGCAGCGCGCGGCCCGCGGAGGTCTTCGCCCGGAGCATCGACTGGTTCGTCGCCGATGCGCTCGCGAACGCCGGCCGCAGCAACGGATACCTCACGGCCATCGGCGATCCACTCCTCGCGGGGTTCGCGGCGACACCGGGAGACGCCGCGTCGCTCGGCGCGGCCTCCTCGCTCGTGCGCAGCATCGCCGAGATGACCTGGATACCGGATTCGCTGGCTGCCGGGTACGTCGAGCGGTGGAGCTCCCTCGACCGGCTCGATCCATCCACGGTCGTCCTGCGCGTCATGGATGCGCAGATCGGGACGCGCCGCAATGTGCGCTTCCGCGGCGGCCTGCCCGCCTCGATCGCGGCCGGCCTGGCCTCGGGCGCGGCCTGCCGCGTCGACGCGATGCGTCAGGGCTCGGCGCAGGAGCGGCTCGTGGCCATGACGATCGACGCGCGGGCGCGGGGCATCCTGGTACGGCGCGCCCGGTTCATGTCTCCCGCGGCGCGACCGGCCTGGGCCCGTGCCCTGCTCAGCGACCCGATGGTCGACCCGCATGCCGCGGACGACGTCGTGCGCCGCACGGTCGCCTCGCTCGTGGAGGGCGCGGCGCAGGCCGGGCTCCTCGACTTTGCGCCGGCGCCGTTCCAGCCGGCGTGCCGGTGAGCTAGACCCGCCGCTCGAGCCGCCGTTCGAGCACCTTGCCCACGCGGGCCTCACGGCGCGCCTGGATGTCCCAACGGTCGAGGTGCCTGAGCAGGAAGTCCAGCGAAAACGCGTGCTTCGTACCATCGCCGTCCCGCCGGAAGACGACGTGCGACCAGCCCTTCATGCCCGTCGGGATGTACTTCCTTCCCCCGATGCGGAGCGGCACGCGCGCGATCGCCCGGATGAAGACCCGCTCGTAGCGCGAGCGCTCCAGCGCGCGCACGGGGAAGAGGTCCGCCCAGGTGCACAGCCGGCCGACGCTCTCGTATGCCGCGGGCCGGTCGTCCATGTCGAGCAGCGACGGCACTTCACCCGACATGACCGCGTCGATCAGCTTCAGCGATCGCGGGTCGGCGTAGCGCTCGATCCCCGGCCGGAAGATGCGAATGACCTCGCGTCCGAGCCCGCGCAGCGAGACCATCTTTCCTTCGCGGGTCTTCCAGCGGTGCGCGTCGACGTCCGAGAGGAACGGGTTGCGCTCGAATGAATCGAAGCGCGCGACCCAGCCCTTGCGGGAGCTCGCCTTGCCGGGAACGAACGTCTCGAGGCGAGGAACGCCGTGCGCCTCGAGCTCGGAAAGCTCGAACGACTCCCAGGTCATGACCTGCCGGACGATGCCGACCGCCGCGGTGGCCGAGGCGATCATGAGCGAGGCGTCCGGGGTGAAGTCGGCGGTGATCTCGACGCGGTTGCCCCGCGGCCGCACGCCGATGCCCGTGGATTTCCGGTTCGCCGCCAGGAGCATGACGGGGAACGGGATGATGTGCGTCAGCAGCCAGGCGAGGCGCTCCACTGTGCGCCGGCCGCGAGTCGCGTCCGGGATGTCGAAGGAGACGTTGTAGTGCGCGCTGAACCCCGCGAGCTCCACGGTCCTGTTGTTCTTCTGCTCCCAGGCGTCGAGCTCCTCGCGGAGGAACCGGATGCTCTCCCAGAGCGATCGCCCGGCGCGGGCCGCACAGCCGGGCCCCAGCTCGATCGTGGGCGTCGCGATCTCGATGACGCCCGTGTCGAAGTACACCGCGCCCCCGGTCGGGAGGTGGTACGAGCGGCC
This sequence comes from uncultured Gemmatimonadota bacterium, assembly GCA_946479895.1. The sequence goes on from CAMLHT010000129.1 coordinate 8,505, forward strand.
GGTGCGGTGCATCAGCGGTCCGCGGATGATGCGCCGCGGGCTCCGGAACACGTCCTCCGGCTTCACCGGCTTGCCGTCGAGCAGCACGGTGAATTCGGCCTCGAGGCCGATGGCCGCGAGCTCGACGGCCTCGCTGGCGCCCAGGCGCTCGCCGTATTTCACGCGCTTGTCCGCAACCGACCGGACGCGGGGGACGCGGCGGCTCACGTGAGCACCCCCCGCGCGCCGATGATGCCGTGGGGAACGGTCACGACGTAGCCGAGGTCGATGTGGAGATGGTCGTCGGCCTCGCCACGGCCGTCGCCGAACGGCCGCACGTGCACCCCGGGAATGCTGTCGCGCGCGATCTGCGCGTATCGATCGTGCGCCTCCCGGTTGTCGATGAGCGTATCGCCGATCTTGTAGATGTTGACGGCCGTGCCCCAGCAATGCGCGGTGGCAGTCGAGCAGGAGAGCTGGTGCGCGGGCGACCGATACCCGCCGTTCGCGGCGATGTGCACGAAGCTCCCGGCCGCCGCGCGGAACTGCTCCAGCGCGAAGGCGAGCAGGGGCAGGGCACAGGGCACGTAGCGCGGAAAGCTCTGGAGGATCGGCGCCTCGCGAACGTCCGTCTGGACGAGCTCCCACAGGCCGAAGTTCGGTGTGAGCCGCACCGCCATCGCGAAGTCCCACGACGGGATCTCGTAGAAGAACCGCGGCAGCCGGTGCTCGATCCCGTCGGAGTCGCAGCGAATGCCGCCCGGCGCGAGGGCGTCGCGGTATTCCTTGGCGAGGCGGCGCCCGTCGATGGACGTGAGCCTGGGGTTCGCCGGACGCAGCGAGGACGACATCAGGCGGTACCTCCGCTGGTCAGTGCCTGGTAGATCTCCTGCGAGACCGCGGCGATGGTCGCCGAGCGCTTCGAGGTGTCCGGCGTCCACTCGGTGAGGATCGCCACGATGTACGGCTTCCGCTCGCGCGGGTAGACGATGCCGGCGTCGTGGGCCACGGTCGAGATGTCGCCCGTCTTGTGCGCCACGCGCACTTCGCGCGGCAGCCGGCCGGGAATGCCGTTGCGGAATTCCTGCTGGTGCAGAATGTCGAGCATTTCGCGTGAGAGTTCCGGCGAAAAGACCTTTTCCTCCTCGATGACCCGGAGCAGCGACACGAGTCCGCGGGCCGTGACCCGGTTGCTGATGCCGGCGGCGAACGCGCGCTCGTCCTCGACGCCACGGCGGAAGTCGATGCCGTCGATCTTGTAATGGTCGAGCACGCCCTGGACGGTCTCGACGCCGACGAGATCAAGCAGCAGGTTCGTTGCCAGATTGCTGCTGGTGGTGATCATGTGATGCGCCAGCTCGCGAATCCGCATCATCTTTCCAACGGCCGCGTGGACCTCGGAATTGGCGTCCCGCTCCGCCGACACCCGGAAGATCGAGCCGTCCGCGGCGCTGAAGAACCGGTTCCGGACGTGCAGGCGCGCGTGCGGCGGCCAGCGCCCCTCGTGGATGGCGGCATAGACGCCGGCAAGGATTGCCACCTTGATGGTGCTGGCGGCGTGGAACCACCGGTCGGCCGCGTAGTTCAGGACGGCGCCGGACTCGGTGTCGAATACCGACACGGCCAGCGCGCGCGCGTTCGCCTCGCGCTCGATGCGCTCGAGGCGCGCGAAGACCTTGTCCAGGGCTTCCTGTGGCCCTGAAGTGACTGTCTCTGGAGTGTCTGTTTGCACGGGGCCGCTAGCAGGGGCAAGCGGAGTGCCGCATTCCGCGGCCTCC
>CAMLHT010000130.1 GCA_946479895.1 uncultured Gemmatimonadota bacterium
TCATGCGCAACCAGGCCGGCGTGATGATGCCGGACGTGAACGAGGACTTCGTCGCAATCGCGAAGGCCGAGGGCTGGTATTCGGACGAGCTCATGGAGCGCATCGCGAAGACCGGCTCCGTGGAGCACAACGAGGTGCCGAAGAAGTGGCAGCGGGTGTTCGTGACCGCCAACGCCATTGCGCCCGAGTGGCACATCCGGATGCAGGCCGCCTTCCAGGAGCACTGCGATTCGGCGATCTCCAAGACGACCAACTTCGCCTACACGGCGACGAAGGAAGACGTCCGGAAGATCTACGAGATGGCGTACGAGTCGCGCTGCAAGGGCGTCACCGTCTATCGCGACGGCTCGCGTGACAACCAGGTGCTCTCGACCGGCGCGACGGCCGAAGCCGCCGCGAAGCGGAACGAGCCCGCCGGCGGAACGGTGACCGAGACCACGGCCGCGCGTGCCGAGCTTGGCGACCTGCGCGGCGAGCTCGCCGAGGCGAATGCCGAGATCGCCCGTCTCAAGCAGGCGCTGTACGAGTCGGAGGCCGAAAACCTCCAGCGCCGCCAGAAGCGCTCGCGGCCGGACAAGCTCCGCGGCACAACCATCCGCAAGGAGACGCCGCTGGGCACGATGTTCGTGAACATCACCGAGGACGACAAGGGCCAGCCCTTCGAGGTCTTCGTCATGCTCGGCAAGGCGGGCGGCTCGGCCATGGCCGACGCGGAAGCGATGGGCCGTCTCATCTCGCTCGCGTTGCGCTCGGGGATCCCGATGGCGCAGATCCATCGTCAGCTCCGCGGCATCAGCTCCGATCGCGCGGTGGGCCTCGGCCCGAACAAGGTCATGTCGGTTCCGGACGCGATCGGCATCGCGCTCGAGGAGTGGGTGCGCGATCGCGTGAGCGGCGTGCAGCAGGAGCTTCCGGGTGTGAGCTCCGGCCTGCCGCTCGGCGGCGACAATTCACCCGTCGACGTCTCGATGACTCACCAGGTGCCGGCGTCGCTGCTCCAGGGCCAGCATCAGCGGGAAGCGGCGGAGATGCAGTTCGGCGTGCAGCACAACGCCGAGAGCTTCCTCGGCACCTGCCCGGACTGCGGCAGCGGGATGGAATTCGCCGAGGGCTGCGCGAAGTGCCACGTGTGCGGATTCTCGGAGTGCGGCTGAGCAGAGTAGCTGACGCGAAGAAAAGGGCACCCGTGAGGGTGCCCTTTTTCTTATGGCAGGAAAGCCTGGATGAGTTTATCCCGAGCGCGGAGCGCGAGGGAAATAGCTCCCGAACGCAGTGAGGGACCCGTGGGCAGACTCCTGAGGTCCCTCGCCTGACGGCTCGGGATCTATTTCCCTCGCGCTTCCGCGCTCGGGATGGACTCTTCCGGGCATGGTTATGCCCTGCTGGGAAACGTTCTGGTGACAAAGGGCCCGGTGCAGTGACGCAGTGTGAAGCATGAAATGCTGGGTCTACATCCTCTCCAACAAGAAAGGCCTCACTTACACCGGGTGGACGTTCAACATCCGGGAGCGGCTACGTGAGCACTACTGGCGGAGGAATCAGTTCACAGCCAAGTACAGAATCACCAGGCTGGTCTTCCTCGAGTCTCACCCGAGCTGGGAATCCGCGACGCGGCGCGAGAAGCAGATCAAGGGATGGCGGCGGGAAAAGAAGCACGCCCTGATCGAATCCGTGAACCCCGGATGGGCCGACCTCTCGGAGCCATTCCGCTGACCTTAGGTCCGCCGCGTGCTCGCGTCCCCGTCGAACTCGGCTTTCGGAGAGGCCTGATCGAGCCCGATGCGGCCGATCGTGATCTCGGCGCGGGCGTAGCTCTCCGGCTTCACGGGAATGCCGGCGGCGCCGCGCATCATGCTCAGCTGTCCCACGTGCGTGAGGGCGTCGGCGAACGGACCCTGGATGAGCTTCTCCACCGACCCCTTGAACTCGTCGGCCGCGATCAGGGCGTCGACCTCGGCGAGCAAACGGAAGAAGCGCTCGACTTCCTTCTGCCAGTCGTCGCTGCCATCCGCCTTCCAGATGTGCTCTCCGCGGGCAAGCCAGGTCGCCCAGAGCATCAGGTCACCCATGTGGGCGACGATCTGGACGGCCGTCCGGCCCTGCGGTGAAATGCGGTAGTCGGCGAAAGTCTGAGGGACGTCGCGCAGCACCTTTGCGGCGCGATAGGCGAGCGTGGCGGCGAGCTGGCGCAGGACGGCTCGTGTCGGCTCGGCGGACGGGTCGATCATGGATGGATCTTACTGAAAAGCAGGTCCCTCGCGAAGTCTACCCTGCGGAGCGCGGCGACGAACGGGCTCGGGATGACGTGGCGTCGCCCGCCATGACCGGGATACCTTCAGCCATGCGATCCGTCATCGTCAGCTCCGGTATCGGGGTCCCGAAGAACGTCGTCACCAACGACGCGCTCTCGAAGATCATGGACACGTCGGACGAGTGGATCCGCACGCGCTCCGGCATCCAGGAGCGCCGGTACGTCGATCCGGGAGAGGGCTCGGCCGAGCTGGGGATGCGGGCCGCCGAGGAGGCGCTGCGGAGCGCGAAGCTGACGGTGAAGGACATCGACGCCGTCGTCTTCGCGACGATGACGCCCAACTACTTCTTCCCGGGCAACGGGCCGGTGATGCAGGCGAAGATGGGCTTCGGCGAGATCCCCACCTTCGACATCCGCCAGCAGTGCTCGGGGTTCCTCTATGCGATCGACCTCGCCGACTCGCTGATCCTCGCCCGGAAATACAGGCGGGTGCTCGTGATCGGTGCCGACGTGCACACGCCATTCATGCCGTGGGAGAACGGGTGGGACGCGACCATCGGCAGGCCCGCGGCGGCGCCGACGCCCGAGCAGTACGCCGCCAACACGAAGATCCGCGACCGCACGGTGCTTTTCGGCGACGGCGCCGGAGCGGTCGTCATGGAAGCCTCGCCTGACGACAAGCGTGGCTTCATCGCGTCGAGACTGTTCTCGGACGGCTCGAACATCGAGGCGCTGTACATGCCCGGCGCCGGGTTCCGGCATCGCCCCTTCGTGACGCACGAGGAGATCGATGCCGGCGGCCGCCTTCCGGTCATGGAGGGCAAGACGGTATTCAAGGAAGCGGTCTCGCGCATGCCGGCCGCGGTGCGCAGCGTCTGCGAGCTGGCGGGTGTCAAACCGTCGGACATCGACCTGTTGCTCGTCCACCAGGCGAACCTGCGGATCATCGAGGCGGTCGCGACGAACCTCGAGCTCCCGCCGGAGAAGGTGCCGCACAACATCGAGAAATACGGAAACACCACGGCAGGCACCCTGCCGATTCTTTACCACGAATGCGTCGCCAATGGAACCATCAAGCCGGGGATGCTGATCTGCTTCACCGCGCTTGGGTCCGGTCTCCACTGGGGCGCGGCCCTCTACCGAACCTGACCATGAAATCCCTGAGCATCACCGCACTGCTGGTCCTCGCCCTGGCCGGAACGTCGGCAGCACAGTCGTCGACCGCCGACGACGAGAAGGCCGTCATGTCCGTCATCACGCGCGTGTTCGACGGCATGAAGGAGGCCGACAGCGCGAAGGTGCGCACCGCGTTCGCGCCGGGCGCGAGGTTCGTCACCGTCGGCACACGCGCGAATCCGGACACGATCACCTATCAGGCGGTGGACGGCTGGATCGCCGCCATCGGCAGGTCGAACCGGGCGTGGGAGGAGCGCGTGTCGAACGTGCGCATCCAGGTGGATGGCAACATCGCGTCGGCGTGGATGGACTACACCTTCAGCCTCAACGGGACGCTCAGCCACTGCGGCGTCGACTCGTTCGACTTCGCGAAGGTCCGGGGCGAGTGGAAGATCACCCAGCTCGGAGATACCAGGCGCACCGCCGGCTGCGCGAAGTAAGAAGCCTCCGTTCGACTGAGCGACACCCGCTGGAGCCCGCAATCCCGGCGAATCCTCAGGCCGGATCTTCGAGTACCTGAAACGCCGCGTTCGAGACCAGGCAGTACAGCGCGAAGAAGTAGAAGCCCGGCCCCGCGACCGCCGAGAGATTCGCCGTGCCCTGCGCCACGAGCAGGGAGATCAGCATGCCGACGGCGAAGACGTCCGCCATCGACCACTTGCTGATCACCCGCACGACGCGATAGAGCCGCGCCGACGTGGCGCTGCCGCGCAGCGCGAAGATCGGGATGATCAGCGCCGCCTTGATGAACGGGATCAGGACGCTGAACAGCAGGATCAGCCCCGCGACGAAGTCGTTGCCAGTCTCGTGAAGCTTCTTCGCGGCTCCGAGGACGCTGCGGGTCTCGTTGGTCAGCTCCCGCGTCGCGCCGAGGAAGGTCATCGTCGCCTTGATGGTCAGCGCCGGCTGGGTGAGCCCGGGCCAGAGGAGCACGAGCGAGGCGACCGACAGGACGACGGCGATGACGTTTCGCTTCGACATGGCGTCAGCGGACCGTGATGTAGCCACAGCCGGCTTCCTGCGCGGCGCAGACGCCGAACACTCCGTTCGGGACGACGTACACGCCGGGGATGATGGCGGCGAACAGGTCCTTCCTGGCCTGCTCCCGGTCGATCTTCTCCTTGCTCGCGAGCTGATATGCGTAGCCCGTGAGCGCGCGATTGCAGGCGAGGACGATGGTCCCGTTCCTCATCAGCGTGTCGAGCCCGGAGTCGGCACCCGTCGGGCTGAACTTGTCGCCCTCCCGGAATCCGATGAACGGATTGCGCTGGGTGGTTTCGCCGGTGGTCGGATCCTTGAGCTTCAGTGACTCGCCGAACGCCAGGCGCCGCCACATGTCGTCGCCAAGGACGATCGGCACCGAGGCATGGCGATGCACGAGGACGGTGGACGCGTCCGGATCGCCATAGGCGTCACGAGCGCCCTGGAGGTACGCGGCGACGAAGGCGAGTCCCGCTCCGCCGGAGACTTCGTTCGTGTCGAACACGGTGCGGCGGCGACGGTTCACGCGCTGAAGCCACGTCATGTCGAACGTCGTGCGCGCGCCGGGCGACGGGGTCGACGATGCCGCGGATGCGGCCGGGGCGCAGGCGGCAGAGCCCACGGTCAGGAGGGCAAGCGCGCCCCCGGCGAGGTGACGAATGGCGTCGCGCCGGTCGGGCCCGGGCGGATGATTCCTGGAGTCGATGTCCATGAGGTGGGCGGTCGGGAAGGGAGAAGGCCGAACTGTAATTCGACACCGCGCGACGTCGTTTCGCCAGCCGGTGCGCATCCCGGGTGCGACGGTGCTGGGGAACGGCCGCGGGCGCGCGTCGACAGGGGTCGATCAGAAGCGCCAGAAAGCGCCGCGAAGCCCGACGCCGTTCACGACGGCCTGCTGCTCGTCACGAGTGCGCGGCCGCCAGCGTGGATCGCGTGGGTCGTGATACCACGCCATCGCGAGCCGCCAGGCCTGCTCGAGGCTGAGCACGGAGCCGCGCGAAGCTCCACGGGCCTGGAGCCACTTCGAGAGGTGCTGCTCCGACTTGAAGAGCATCATCGCCCGGCACGTCGCGGCGATGTCCTCGTCCCACCGGCTCGCCGGCAGCTGAAAGTGGACGAGCAGTCCGTCGCCGGTTTCTCCTTTCGGGAAGCTGAAGGCCGGAAACGCCACGGGGTCGAGGGTGAACTTCACCATCTCGCCGCAGTCGCCACAGCGTGCGTCGATCGCCACTTCCTTCATGAACATCGCGGCGACGCCCAGCATGTCCCACGCGGAGTTGGCGAACCAGGTCACGCCATCCGCGATGACCCGGTAGTGCGTCGGGACGCCGGCGACCGGGCCCGCGATCGCGATTTCTCCGGTGGCGGGATCGGGGAAGAGCTCCTTCCCGAGCCGGGCGTCGGCGATGGCGCCGCGCGCGTCATCAGCGGTGATGCCGAAATGCGCCCCGATCTCCGTGCTCGCCGGCGGACGTCCACGCACCGCGATCTGATCGTACACGAAGACGCGGAGCTCCGTCGCTCCAGGTCTGGTCATGGGCGGGAGAATGCGGCTTCCGGCCGAGGCTGGCAAGTAGATCCCCGGAGGTTTCCATGGGACGGCAAGGAAGTCGCGACCAGAAGGGGTGGCGCCGGGACACGAACCCTGCAAGGATTCAGGAGTCCCCAGACAGGAAGGGCGTCGCATGCGTCGCCGTCTCGCGTTGAGTCTCGCCGTTCTTTCGCTCGCCTCGGTCGATCTGGCCGCGCAGCGGGTCACCGTTCCGCCGCGGACCACCCGGGCGCCACGGCCCGCGGAAAAGCCGCCGCAGGCTCCGGGCATCCCCGATGCGCGGCTCTACAGCCGGTATCGCATGAGCCGCTTCTCGTTCGAGCAGTACCCGATGCTCACGCAGCTCATGACCACCGGGTTTCTCGCGGAAGGCGTCGCGTCGAACTGGACGCTCTTCGGCGACGGCACCCACCTCGGCTTCCGCGTGACGCCGTCGCTCTCCGTCACGGCCGACATGACTTCGGCATTCCTTGGCGGGCCTTTCTCGTTCGGTTCGGGTGATCTCGGCCTGCGCGTGAAGCCGTTCGCATCGGCGCGGGTCCGTCCGTTCGCCGACGCGCGCGTGAGCCGGGCATACTCGATCAACTCCGCCGGGATCACGAACATGGTTCCGACGGTGATCGTTCTCCGCAGCGAGCTCGGGGACATCACGACGGGCTCGGGCAGTGGCGTCTTCTTCGGGCTTGGCGCCGAGACGAGCCTTGGCCGGCGCCTGATGCTGTCCGCCGAAGTGTCGGACACGAAGTACTCGATGCACGGGCGCCGCCTCAACGGCGACTGGCGCGAGTGGGATTACGCCGCGAACGCACTCCGCCTCGGCGTCGGGCTGCGGTACAACCCGGGACGGTGGCTGGACGCGCCCTGACCGGTACGGGGGGCGGGAAGAACGGGGCGTCCGCGAGGACGCCCTTTTCGTTGAGGGACAGTCTCCACTTGACCGTCGAGTGGAGCGGGGCGATGTTTCTTTCCACTAGACCACCAAGTGGAGAAGACGGCATGTCGCCAAAGTCCGCGCCCCTCCTCCAGGGGACCCTCGAGCTCATCGTCCTCCAGCTGCTGCGCGCAGAGCCGACGAACGGCTACGACCTGACCCTGCGCATCCAGGCCGTCTCCCGCGACGTGCTCACGGTCAACGCGGGGTCCCTCTATCCGGCGCTGTACCGGCTCGAGTCGCGGGGCCTCATCGCCGCGAAGTGGGTCGAGACGGAGAACGGGCGCCGAGCCAAGGTCTACTCGGTGACCGCCAGCGGCCGGAAGGCTCTCGCCGAACAGCGTGAGACCTGGGAGCGGTTCGCCGGAGCGCTCGCGGCCATTCTCGACGTCGGCTGAGCGCGCCCATGCCACTCATTCGAAACGTCCTCAGGGCACTCTTCCGCCACGACGCGATGAACCGCGAGATGAACGAGGAGATCGCGCGCCACATCGAGCAATCGACGGTCCTCTTCATGGCGCGAGGCATGACGCGCGCCGACGCCGAGCGCGCCGCCCGGCGGGAATTCGGGAACGTCGCCACGATCGGCGAGTCGGCGCGTGACGCGCGGGGCGCGCCATGGGTCGAGTCGATCCGTGGCGAGATCCGGCATGCCACGCGCGGGTTGCTGGCCACGCCCGCGTTCACGCTGGTGGCCATCCTGTCCCTCGCGATCGGCATCGGCGCGAACACCGCCATCTTCAGCCTCGTCAACGCGGTGATGCTGCGGTCGCTTCCCGTCGCGGCGCCCGAACAGCTCCTCGCACTGGCCGTGCGCGATTCCGCCTCGACGGGCCCGGTGAGCAGCGGCGCGCTGATCTGGACCAATCCACTCTGGGAATCGATCAGGGACGCGACGCGCAACGAGGCGACCTACGCCGCATCGGGCGAGACGCGCTTCAATCTCGCCGAGGGAGGCGAAGCGCGGTACGCCAGCGCGATGTGGGTGAACGGTGAGTATTTCTCCACGCTCGGTGTGCGACCGATCGCCGGCAGGATCTTCGGTGCCGGCGACGATTACCGGGGGTGTCCGGCTACGGTGGTGGCCGGGGAAGGCTTCTGGCAGACGGAGCTCGGCGGCTCGGAGGCCGCGATCGGCCGGCCGGTGCGGCTCGACGGCAAGCCATACACGCTGGTCGGCGTGGTGCCGCGGGAATTCTTCGGCACCGACGTCGGAAGCACCATTCAGTTGTACGTCCCGCTCTGCGCGGAGCCTGTCTCGCAGGGAGCCAACAGCTCGCTCGACCACAAGTCGAACTGGTGGCTGCGGATCATCGCGCGTCCCGCGCCGGGTGTGTCGCCGGAACGCCTCGCCGCCCGGCTGCGCCAGGTCTCGCGCGCGGTGTTCGAGCCGAACGCATCACCCCGCCTCGATGCCTCCCGCCGCGCCGAGTTCGCGAGCCGGAAGATTGGCGTGACGCCCGCAGGCCGTGGCATGTCCGAGATTCGCGACCAGTACTCGCGCGCCCTCGTCGTGCTGATGGGGATGGTGGCGCTGGTGCTCCTGATCTCGTGCGCCAACGTCGCGAACCTCATGCTGGCGCGCGGCGCCGCGCGCGGGCGGGAGATGGCGATCCGGATGGCGATCGGCGCGTCGCGGTGGCGCCTGGTGAGGCAGGCGCTGGTCGAGGCCATCATCCTCGCCATCGCTGGCACGTCCATCGGCGTGCTGTTCTCCGTGTGGGCGAGCCGGCTGCTCGTCGCGATGTTCGGGGCGGCGGGGGAGACCGTGACGCTGGACCTGTCGCCCGACGTGAGGGTGTTCGGCTTCGCGGCCGCGGCCTGCGTTCTCACCGTCATCCTGTTCGGGCTCGCCCCGGCGCTCCGCGCGTCGAACGCCGACCCGCAGTCGGCGATGAAGGCCGGCGGCCGCGGGAGCGACGCCCCTGGCCGGTTCCGCATCGGAAAGAGCCTCGTCGTCGCCCAGAGCGCGCTCGCGCTCATCCTGCTCGTGGGCGCGGGGCTGCTCGTGTCCACCTTCCGGCACCTCACCACCGCCGATCCGGGGTTCGAGGCGAACGGCGTACTGATCGCCCGGGTCGGCTTCGGGCGGACCGACATTCCCGCGGCGCAGCGCCCGGAATACCTGCGGAGAATCCGCGAGCGGCTCGCGGCGGTTCCCGGCGTGGAATCCATCAGTGCCGCGGAGCTGACGCCGGTGAGCGGCAGCACCTGGAACGAGAGCATCACCATCGAAGGCCGCGCGCCCTTCGCGGACTTCCGTGACCGGGAGGCCTGGTTCAACACCGTAGACTCGGGATACTTCCGGACGATGCGTACCCGGATGATCGCCGGCCGGGACTTCGGCTCACGGGACACCCCCACCGCGCCGAAGGTGGCGATCGTGAACGAGGCGTTCGCGAAGCACTTCTTTCCCGGCGTCTCCGCGGTGGGCCGCGCCTACTATACGGAGGACATGGGCCGGCGCGGCGACCGGGTCACGATCGTCGGGGTGGTGGAGAACACGCGGTACAGATCCATCCGTGAGGACGCCAGGCGCCTCGTGTTCCTGGCGAGCCTCCAGGGACCACCCGGGTCCGCCGCCTCCGAGCAGCTCGTGATCCGCGCCGCCTCGGCCCCTGTCGCCATCGGCGCCCTTCGGGCGATCGCGCGGGAAGCCGACCCGCGCATCAGCCTCACCATGCGGCCGCTGTCGGACCAGATCTCGCGATCGCTCCGGCGTGAACGCATGCTGGCGGTGCTATCGGGATTCTTCGGCGTCCTCGCGCTGATCCTGGCGATGGTCGGGCTCTATGGCGTGATGGCCTACACCGTCGCCCGCCGGCGCGTGGAGATAGGCATTCGCATCGCCCTTGGCGCCGTTCGCGGGCGCGTGGTGCGACTGGTGCTCGGGGACGCGATCGCTCTGGTGGCCGCGGGAATCGTCATTGGTGCCGCGGTGACCTTCGTCACCGTCCGCGTCCTGGGCAGCCTCCTGTACGGCGTCGAAGCGCGTGATCCATGGACCATGGTCGCGTCGGCGCTGGTGCTTGCGGCATCCGCGGTCGTCGCCACCGCCCTCCCCGCGGGCCGGGCGGCATCGCTGCCGCCGGTGGAGGCGCTGCGCGAGGACTGATTCCGGCCCGATTGTGACCTGAGAGACCTATCCGCCGACGGGTTTTTGGGCGAAAATCCCGGCGTGAGCTCCTACTGGGTCGAGAAATCGCGCTGTCCGGTCAACCTCGTGTTGATGGATGGCCGTGTGCTGTCCGGTGATATCTTCCTGAACCCCATATCACGACACCGGATCGCGC
>CAMLHT010000131.1 GCA_946479895.1 uncultured Gemmatimonadota bacterium
GAGATCTGGACTGGCATCGTCGGGTGGGGAGGATCGGGCAATTACCGGCAAAACTGGGGAGCGAAAGCTCGCGATCAACCGGCGGCCATTCAGGACTCGCGACGCACAGTCTTCGGATCGACGCCATCCCTGATGGCGAGGAGTCGGGAGTGCCGGAGCTTGTCGTGCACCGTCCACTCGATGAACGCGACGTTCACGACGACCTCCGGCCGGACCCAGTGCATGCGGATCCGTGGGAGGCCTTTCGCCTTCGTGAATGGCGTCGTGTCCACTGCGAGACGGTCGAGCCGGGCGCGCAGCTCCGTGAGCATCGCCGTGTCGAACCCGGTGCCGACCTTCCCGGCGTAGACGAAGTCGTCGCCTTCGTGGAAGCCCACCAGCAACGCGCCCAGCCCGACCCGACCGCCCTGCGGATCGGTGAACCCGCCGACGACGAAGTCCTGGGCGACCTCGCACTTCATCTTGAGCCAGTGCTTCGAGCGTTTCTGCTCGTACGGGGAATCGAGGCGCTTGGCGATCACGCCCTCCCACCCTTCCCGCCGCGCGAGCTCCCATGGCTCGCCATCGTCGACGACGGGCGTCCGCTCGAGCGGCGCACGCAGGGGAATGCGCGCGAGTATCTCCCGGCGCTCACTGAGTGGCAGCGCGGTGAGGTCGCGGCCATCGAGCCACAGGACGTCGAAGACGTGAAAGGCGGTGGAGCGATCCCAGGTCAACTCGCCGTCGAGGACGATCTCGCGCACCGGCAGTCGCGCGATCGCGTCGCGAATCGCCGGCAGCTCCTGCGGATTCCGCGTCCGGGAGTACAGCCGGACGTCATCACCTTCGCGAAAGGCGATGAGGCGGATGCCGTCGTACTTCCGCTCGAAAGTCCACTCGGCGCCCGTGAAGCGATCCTGGGTGAGGGTCGCCGCCATGGGCTGGATCCAGGCAGGGAAAGTCAGTGGGAGTGGGAGTGGGAGTGGGAGTGGGGGCGGTAGTCGGAATCAGTCGTGCGGAACTTCACCGTCAGATAATACAGCTGCAGTTCTCTTCGCGCGCACGCTACGCCAACCACTCACTCCACTCCCACTCCCACTCCCACTCCCACTCCCACTGCCGTCAAGCCCCCTTGATCCCCGCGAGGGTCTGGGCGCGGGCCAGGTGATTCTGGACGACCGGAATCATCGCGACGATGTGCTCCCGCAGCGCGGGGTTCCGCGCCACGTCGCGCAGCACCTGGAGCTCGGCCAGCGCGTGCCGGTGGAGCTCGATCTGCGCCTGGAGGAAACGCTGGTCCTTGGTGATTTCCGACGTGCGCCGCACCGAGTCCACCCCCGCGGCGACGTGGGACGACTGGAGCTTCTGGACGTCGATGGTCGGGATCAGGCCCGCCGCCCCGGCGATGTCGCGCAGCGCCTTGCGATCGTCGTCGTGGTTGAGATGCATCATGCGCGCGTACTCGCCGATGATGTCGCTCTTCGTGACACGGAGCGCGGTGTCGGCGAGCGCGATCTCCAGCGAGTCGACGACGAGCAGGTGGCCGATGATGTTGGCGTCGGACATCTGGCGAAGCATCATCGTCTCGTCGCTGCCGAGCGTGGCGGGCGTGGCCGCGGCGAGGTCGACGTCGCCGGTGGATGAGTACGTCCTTGGCATGGATGAGCACGCGGCGGCCGCTCCGACGGCGGCCACGGCGAGCAGGCGTGCGGGGAACTTCATGCTGGAATCCTCCATCGCTGTGAACTGTGTGAATGGCTCGACGGCGATGCGCGCAAGACACAGACCTCCACCCCGGCCGTCTCACGACGCCGTTGCCGTGGCCGTCAGGACCGGTAAAGGGAAATCCGACCATGGCGGAGCCCGGCGGCGCAGGGTGTGCAACAGCCCGCCGGCGTATGCAGACCCCGGCCACCGTCAGTCCGGCTGATACGGCGTGGATGCTCGTCGCCGCCGCGATGGTGCTGCTCATGACCCCGGCGCTGGCGTTCTTCTACGGCGGGATGGTCCGCGCCAAGAACACGCTGAACACGATGATGATGTCGTTCGCGTCGCTCGGGTTCGTGGGCCTGGCGTGGGCGCTCATCGGCTACTCACTCGCTTTCGGTGAGGGCGGTCTGACCGGAGGCCTGGGGCACGTGCTGTTGCGCGGCGTCGGGACGGAGGCCCACGGCACGATCCCGCACGTGCTCTTCATGGCCTACCAGGGCACGTTCGCGATCATCACCGCGGCGCTCATCTCCGGCGCCGTCGTCGAGCGGATGCGATTCGCTCCGTACGTCGTGTTCATCACCGCGTGGAGCGCTCTCGTCTACGCGCCGGTGGCGCACTGGGTCTGGGGCGGAGGCTGGCTCGGCAGGCTGGGCGCGCTCGACTTCGCCGGCGGCACGGTGGTGCACGTCAACGCGGCGGCGGCGGCGCTGGTGCTCGCGACGCAGGTCGGCCCGCGAAAGGACTACGCGCGCCAGGCCCTCGTCCCCGGCGACGTCCCCTACACGCTGCTCGGCACCGGCGTGCTGTGGTTCGGCTGGTTCGGCTTCAACGCCGGCAGCGCGCTCGCGGCGAACGGCATCGCCGCGCTCGCGTTCGCGAACACCATGTTCGCGCCGACGGCGACACTCGCCGTCTGGACCATCCTCGACTTCCGGCGCACGGGTCGGGCGACGGCGGTGGGCGCGGCGACGGCGATCGTCGTCGGCCTGGTCGCGATCACGCCGGCCGCTGGCTTCGTGAGCCCGATGTCCGCGCTCGCCATCGGCGCGATCGCCGCGATACCGAGCTACTACGCCCTGCTCTACCGCCCCCGGACGAGGCTCGACGATTCCCTCGACGTAGTCTCGGCGCACGGCGTCGGCGGCGTGACCGGGGCCCTGCTCACCGGCGTCTTCGCGCAGAAGGCCTGGAACGGCGCGCAGGACGGCGCGCTCTTCGGCAACGTCGCCCTGCTCTGGTATCAGCTCGCCGCCGTCGTGGCGACGATCGCCTACAGCGCGATAGCGACGTTCGTCCTGCTCAAACTGATCGCGCTCGTCTCCCCGGTGCGGGCGTCGCCGAAGGATGAAGGGATGGGGCTCGACCTCAGCCAGCACGGAGAGGAGGCCTACACGGACTGGGAGGGCGCGATCCTCGTCCAGGAACGCCGGAGGAACCCGCGATGAAGCTCGTCGTCGCCATCGTACGGCCGGAGAAGCTGAACGACGTGCTCGAGGCGCTCTACCGCGCCGAGGTGCGTGGCCTGACCGTCACGCGCGTGCGGGGGCACGGCGGAGAGCTCGAGGACGTCGAGACCTACCGCGGCACGACGGTGAAGGTCGCGCTGCACGACAAGATCCGTCTGGAGATCGGGGTGTCGGACCACTTCGTGGAGCCGACGGTCCGCGCGATCCTCGCGGCCGGCCGCACGGGCGAGGTCGGCGACGGGAAGATCTTCGTCCTCCCCGTCGAGAAGGTGTATCGCATCAGGACGGGCGAGGAGGATCAGGCTGCAGTAACTCCAGTAGAGGGATAGGTGGATCGTGGGATCGTGAACGGTCCCCGAGCTCGCGAACCCACTGGCTCAGGAACCGACGATCCCACGACTCCACTATTCCACTATTCCAGCCCCGCCACCTGCCTGCGCACGATCGCCCACGACGACTGCGCGCGAGCCGAGACGGGCGCAACCTGCATTGCGGTGTCGACGCGACGGGCGGCGGCCACGAGCGAGCGGCCGGCGAGCACGATTGCGTCGTCGTTCGAGCGGCTGCGGACGACCTGCTCGTAGATACCTGCGTTGTCAGCGAAGGCGGAGAGCGCGAACCACAGGTCGAGGTCAGCCTGCGCGTAGGCGCGGTTCGGGTTCAGCCGTCCGTTGCCGTTGATGCCCAGCTCGGTCCGGAATCCCGAGACCATCGTCTGCGCGTCGCGGCGCAGCTGAGACGCCTGCTCGACGGACAGCGTCGCGCCGGCGATTCCCGTCGAGAGGTTCAGCCCGAGCGCAGTCGCCGTGCGGCCATCCAGGTTACCGGTGCCCGTGAGCTGGCGATCGATCTGGAAGGCGAAGAGCGCCTTGCGGGTGGCGTCATCGAGCGTGCCGGTTATCGGACCGCGATAATAGTTGAGCTGGGTCAGCGCCTTCTGCGCCGCGCGGATGCGCTCGGGCGCGGTGAAGATCGTCGAAGCATCCACCGAGCGTGCGCGGCCACGTCCGCGGAGGGTCAGGGCGCGCTCGAGCTCGACCGCGAGTGGCGTTCCGGCGGCGACGTTCACGTCGAGGCCTTCCGACAGAAGCCCGCCGAGCGCCGACAGCAGGGTATTCGAGCGGCTGGCGCCGGCGATCGCCGCGCCGATGCCGCCGCGGCCACCCACGAGGACGACGCGCGGATTGGCGTTCATGGCGATCTGGCGTCGCTCGGCCGAATCGGTGCTGGTGAGCTTGCCGCTGATGCCGTAGGTCGAGCCGTCCGGCAGGGTCAACAGGTCGAAGGTGACGTCGATGACGCCGGACTGATCGCGCGTGGCGGGCTGTGCCGCCGTCACCCGGCCGCGAATGCGGCTGCCGGCGGGGATCACCGTGTACTCGTCGACGCCGACGCCTTCCTCGACCGTCGTCTCGAAGGTGTCACCGGACTTCGCGGTGGCCGACTGGAGCGCGGTCGTCGTCCGCACCATGATGACGCTGCCGGCGGGCAGCACGACGCGTGACTGGGCTGCCGAGCTCGATACCGCCGTGAACGCGAGGGCGGCGACGAGCAGCGCGCCACGGTTTCGCGATGATGTGAATGAGTGCATTACTACCTCCTGATGAGCTTTTGTGATCGTCTGGGTTGGCCGAGTTCAAGAGTCGTTCCCTTCCCCTGACCGCGGCGGTCCAGTCGAGGCGCGGTGGCGCGGGCGTCCCGAAACCCAGCCGGCCTGATCCGCCGTAGGACCCCGATAACCGGAGGATTCCATGGACATCACGCCCCTGCTCGTCATCGGTACCGGAGTCACCGTGCTGGGCCTCAGCTACCTGGCGGCCTACCTGGTCGGCCGCGAACATGGACGGGCGCAGGGCGAGCGACTGAACCAGGGCGGCGGACAGTTCGACGCCGCGCAGCGCATCGGGGCGGTCGAGGGATCCCTCAACAGCCTGGCCAACACGGTCGAGCGCCTCCGGGATGCACAGCGACTGCTCGCCGCCCAGCAGGACCACCTCAGTCGCAAGGTGAGCGCGGCGGAATCGAAGCCCGCCCGCCAGGTCTCCAGCCACACGAACACCCCCGCGTAGTCCGGGAACCCCCTGCATCGGGATTCCCGCGTCGCGCGACGGCTCGGCGTTTCCCCGACATCGAATCCCGGTCTCCCTGACTTTTTCGGACCAGGAGGGGTGATAACGATCCTCCAGCAGTAAAGAGCCGCTACCTGCTGGAGTGTTCATATGACTGTGATGGCCGCGGACGCCCTCGAGGGCGCCCCGCAAGGTTCGGCACAGCGCATCGTGCACGAAGTCCCCGAGCACACCCTGGAGATCGTCTCCGACTCCGGTGAGGGCGCCCAGAAGTGCGGTCAGGTGTTCGGCGCGGTCTCGGCGAAGATGGGCAACGGTGTCTGGACCGTCGAGATCATCCCCGCCGAGATCCAGCCGCCGCCGCGAACGCCGGAAGGGGCGAGCGGAAACCGGATTCGCTTCGGCACGCGCGACATCACCAACTGGGGAGACGCGGTCAACCTGGTGGTCGCCTTCAACGAGCAGGTCCTGCTCTCGCGTCACCGGCTCGGCGCGCTGGCGAAGGACGCCATCATCCTGATCGAGAACTCCTGGGCGACGCACCCCAACGCCGACATCCGCGGTGCCTGGGATTCGGCGATGGCCGAGCTCAGATCGGCGTCGTACCGGATCATCGAGGTTCCGATGGAGGCGGTGTGCCTCACCATCGACGAGAACCCGAAGAAGGGCAAGAACATGTTCGCGCTCGGGCTGCTCGCCTCGATCTACGGGCGGGACCTGGCGCGGATCGACGACCAGATCGCGTACGCATTCCGGAAGAAGTCGGAGGACGTCTACCAGCGAAGCGTCGCCCTCATGCGACTGGGCCACGACTGGGCGGAACGGAACCTCGACTTCGCCTTCCACGTGCCGACGCGAACCGTGACGACGCCGCTCGTGGTGATGAACGGCAATGAGGCGCTGGCGATGGGCGCGCTCGCGTCGGGCATGGAGCTCTGCGCGATGTATCCGATCACCCCGGCGACGTCCGTCTCGCACTTCCTCGCCGACGTGTTCGAGAAGTTCGGCGGGATCCTCCACCAGGCGGAGGACGAGATCGCGGCCGCGGGCGTGGCGATCGGCGCGTCGTACGCCGGCAAGGTGGCATTCACCGTCACGTCCGGCCCGGGGCTCGCGCTCAAGACCGAGTTCCTCGGACTCGCGGTGATGACCGAGACGCCGCTGGTGGTCATCGACGTCCAGCGCGGCGGACCGAGCACCGGCCTGCCGACCAAGGTGGAGCAGAGCGACCTGCTGGCGGCATTGCATGCGCAGCCAGGCGACGCGCCGCGCATCGTGCTGGCCCCCTCCACCATCGAGGAGTGCTTCCATTGCGTGATCACCGCGCGCCGGCTGGCCGAGCAGTTCCGCGCGGTTGTGATCATCCTGAGCGACGCCAACCTGGCGACCGGCGTGCAACCCTTCCCGCGGCCCGAGCTCAGCGAGTCGTGGCAGGCCCCCGAGCCAGATCTCTCGGAGCCGCGGGAGGGCATCAAGCCCTACGAGTGGGACGAGCGCCTCGGATTGTCCACGCGGACGATTCCCGGCCAGCGCGGCGGGATGTTCACCGTCACCGGCCTCTCGCACGACGAGCGGAGCAAGGTGGCGTATGGCGCCGGCGTGCATCAGCGCGGGTCGGCGATGCGCAGCCGGAAGCTCGCCGTGTTCCAGCAGATGCTCCAGCCGCCACCGATCCATGGCGACGACGCCGGCGACCTGCTGGTGGTCGGCTGGGGCTCGACGCGGGGCGCGATCGAGGAAGCCGTGGATCGCGCGCGCGCGACGGGCGCCCGGGTCTCGGCGTGCCACCTCTCCTTCCTCTCCCCGCTTCAGCCGGGACTGGCGGAGATCTTCTCGCGGTTCCGCAAGGTGATGACCGTCGAGATCAACTACAGCGACGACCCGTCGGATCCGTTCATCACCGACGAGAACCGGCGGCGCGGCCAGCTCGCCTGGCTGCTGCGCGCCCAGACCCTCGTCGACGTGGACTGCTGGACGCGGGTCCCCGGTGAACCGCTCCGGCCCGCCGTCCTCGTCGACGCGTTCGAGACGGCGATCGCGAGCATCGCGTCGCGCCGCACGAAGAAAGGAGCACGGTCATGAGCTCTCAGCCCCTTCCCTGCCTCATCGGCTGCGCCACCGACGACGATGAGCGCGAGTACGGCCTGTCCGATTACGAGGGCGCCGTCGCGCGCTGGTGTCCCGGCTGTGGCGATCACTCGGTCCTCACGTCGGTCCAGAAGCTCCTGACGGCCGAGCAGCTCGCGCCGGAGCAGACGGTGTTCGTGAGCGGCATCGGATGCTCGAGCCGGTTCCCGCACTACCTGACGACCTACGGATTCCACGGCATCCATGGCCGGGCCTTCCCGGTGGCCACGGGCGTCAAGCTGCACCGGCCGGACCTCACGGTGTTCGTGGTGATGGGCGACGGCGACTGCTGCTCCATCGGCGCCGCGCACTGGGTGCACGCCATCCGCTACAACATGAAGATGGTCGCGCTGCTGCTCGACAACAGCATCTACGGCCTCACCAAGAAGCAGACGTCACCGACGACGCCGCAGGGGTTCAGGACCAACACCCAGCCCGGGGGCAGCTTCCTCCCGCCGCTCAATCCCCTGACGACGACGCTCGGCACGACCAACGTGTCGTTCGTCGCGCAGACCGCCGAGTGGATCCCCGCGCATCTCTACGCAACGCTCAGGGCCGCCTATCACCACAACGGCCTGGCGTTCGTGCGGATCCTCCAGCGCTGCCCCATGTACACGCAGTCGATCTACGAGAAGGCGGTGCGTGATCCGTCGCTGGTCGAGCTGCTGGTGCACGACGACGGCCTCATGGTGCCCGAGCTCGAGAAGAGCTACCAGCGCCGCGTCGTCCACGACCCGAAAGACCTGGCCGCCGCCCGGGCTCACGCCGAGGACACGTCGGCGATCCGGCTCGGGATCTACTTCCGCGACGAGTCGCGGCCGCGCTACGACGAGATCCGCCGCGTCAACAAGGTGTCGGCGCGAGAGCGCGTGACCCTCCTCAACCGGGAGCTCGACCGCTATGCCGTCTGACGATCGCATCCCGATTGCGCTCGAGGCGGTGGCGCCCGCCCTGAAGCGCTTCCGGTCCGTGCTGAGCACCGCCCAGGGCGTGGCGAGGACGATCCTCTCCGCGGGCTCGGGGGCCGGGCAATCACGCGCGGAGCTCGGCCGCTTCGCTGAAGGCCGCATCGACACCGAGCGGTTCGCCGAGCTGTCGGCGGGGACGGCGCTCGACACCGAGACGCGCGGGCTGATCGTCTACGCCGCGCAGGTGCTCGAGGACACCGCCGGCCTCCCCGACGACGCCTTCGTCATTCGCGCCGAATCCGGCGAGAGCCTGGCCGGGCGCGTGGGGAGCGCGCTGACGCTCTTCGGCCGCGCGTTCAGCGCCGCGCATGCGATCGATCGCGCCCGGCATGGACGCGGGGTTGCGGCCATGCACGAGCTGTCGCTGGCGTATCCGTTCGCGAAGTGGTCGGCGGTGGAACGGATGGTCGCCCCGCCGCTGGTCGTCGTCGTGGACGGCGCGCAGCTGAGCGTGGCCGCCCTCGGGAACTATCTCGATGGCGGTGCGCACGTCTGCCTCGTGGTGGAGGGCACCTGTCCGCCGGCGGCGCTCGCCCGACTCATCACGCCGGGGACGATGGTAGTCCAGACGGCCGACACCCGGGGGCTGGACCGGTTCGCATCGTACGAAGGTCCGGCGATCGCCGCGCTCGTCGCCGCGAACGCCGCGCAGTTCATCCACGATCCCGGCCGCGGGCGGATGCCCTGGCAGCGGATCGAGCTGTGGCACCGTCCGGATGACGCACCACGTGGCCGGCTCGGGTCGGCCACCGCGCGGCAGCAGCGTGAGGATCTCGAGCAGCTCCTCGCGCTCGCGACGCCGCCGACGCTTCCGGACGGATCCCTCGCGGGACCCGCGACCGCGGACGACATCGCCGACCGGCTGAGCGCGTGGCTGCTCACCGAGAGCGGGCTCGGAGGCGCGCGGTGACTCCGGTCCTCGGCTCCCTCGGCATCATGGCCGGCGTGGGCCTGTTCTTCGCCGCGATCATCGCGCTGGCCTACTGGCGACTGCGTGTCTGGGAGGATCCCCGGATCAACGTGGTGGCGGCGATGCTGCCCGGGGCCAACTGCGGAGCGTGCGGGTTTCCCGGCTGTCACGGGTTCGCCGAGCAGGCGGTGGCCGGGAAGGTGAAGCCGGCGGGATGCAACGTCCTGAACGACGAGGGAGCGGCGGCGATCGCGGCATACCTCGGCGTCGACAGTGGCGAGGCGAACAAGCGCGTCGCGCGGCTGCTCTGCGCCGGCGGAACGAACGTCTCGGTTCAGAAGGCGGACTACGTCGGGCTGCCGACCTGCGGCGCGGCCGCGGCGGTGGCCGGCGGCGGCAAGGGCTGCTCGTGGGGCTGCCTCGGATTCGGCGACTGCGCTGTGGCCTGCGAGTTCGGTGCGATCAGCATGAACCGGCACGGCCTGCCGGTGGTGGACCTGGCGCTCTGCACCGCGTGCGGCGACTGCGTCGCCGCCTGCCCGAAAGGCCTCTTCGAGATCCTGCCGCTCGACCAGCACCTGCTCGTGCAGTGCCGGAGCCAGCTCGCGGGCGACGAGGTGCTCGCGTCGTGCCGAGTGGGCTGCACGGCCTGCAACAAGTGCGTGATCGACGCCGCGCCCGGCCTGGTGACGATCGAGCGCGGCCACGCCGTCGTGCACTACGAGCAGAACCGCCTCGCGTCGCCCGACGCCATCCGGCGGTGCCCGACGGGCGCCATCGTCTGGCTCGACGGCCCGCAGTTCGGGCCGGCGCGCTCGGCGACCGACGATACGCACAATCTCATTGGAAGCATCTCATGAGTCTCTGGAATGGCTGGACACCCGACGTCGCGGCGCCCCCGC
>CAMLHT010000132.1 GCA_946479895.1 uncultured Gemmatimonadota bacterium
ATGTCGATCAGGGCGGTGATCTCCTCGCCGTGCTGCGCCTCGATGCGCGCGGCGACGTGGGTCTGGAGCCGCGACGCCATGTCCGCGATCTCGCCCTGCGTCGCGATGGCGACCCCCTCGGCTGGCACGTGGAAGAAGATGAAATCGTCGTCGTTGGTGAAGCTCACCATCAGCTTCGCCGTCGTCCACGCGGTGCCGTCGAGGAACTCGCGCACGGCGGCGGCGGTCGTTTCCAGCACCGCATCGAGCTTCTCCCAGCCGTAGATCTCCTCGATCTTCGTGTAGCGGACGAAGTTGAGGTAGAGGACGATCAGCTCCCCGCGCTCCTTGAACTGGGCGCGAATGCGGTCGATCGCCACCGGTAGCGTCGGGAGCCCGGTGAGCGTGTCGTGCAGCATCTCCTGGAACTCCACCCGCTCGGCGCGATCCAGCGCGCCCGGATTCGCGACGATCCCGCGCCCAAGCGCCGAGCGGATTCGGGCCGCGATTTCCTCGGTCGGGGCGCCGCGCGTATACCACTCCTCGACGCGGAGCTCGACGACCCGGCGCCGCGCGGCCTCGTCCTCGACCGCGGCCACCACCGGAATGCCGATGCGATGGGCGTATTCCGTCCAGCGCCTGAGCGCCGACGGATCCTGGTCGTGCAGGAGCACGAGTCGGACACCGGCGAACTCGGCTGGCTCCTCGGGCGGAAGCGCGGGGAGGCGCTCGACGCGCCATCCGTCGAGGCGGGAAACCGCCTCGGCCACCGAAGGGTCGTCCGTGTCGGTCAGGAGGAGCGATTCACTCACTGCCAACCGGCCCGTGGTTCACGACGCCTTGGCTCGCTGCATCGCCAGGTTGCGCTGCACCGTCGCCGCCAGGGTCGGCAGGTCGAATGGCTTCTCGACGTAATCGTCCGCTCCGAGTTGCAGCGCTTCACGTTTGTCCTGCCATTCGTCGAGGGCCGTGACCATGATGATCCGCACGTTGCGGCCGAGCACCGGGTGCTGCTTCATGAGCCGGCAGACTTCCCAGCCGTCGCGGCCCGGCATCATGACGTCGAGCAGGACGAGTGCTGGCTGCACGGTCTCGAACAGCACGAGCGCCTCATCCCCGTCGTGCGCGACGGCGATCGGGTATCCGCGGATCTCAAGATACTGACGGATGATTTCCGCGTTGTCGTGATTGTCATCCACCACGAGGATCGGTGGAAGCTTTGCCTGGCTCATTGAGTGGCCCCCTGCGCCCCTCAGGGGGCAAGTAGCAAGCCACCCGCGGGCCATCGGCCAAACCTTGGTACCACAAGGACTTTGGCGGGCGACTCAGCATGGCAGAGC
Organism: uncultured Gemmatimonadota bacterium; assembly: GCA_946479895.1. The sequence continues at coordinate 1,320 of CAMLHT010000132.1, forward strand.
CCGCTCCTGAAACGTCATATGGGACCTGAAAGAAGTAAGGAAATCCCCTTGTCGGGCCGATGCCCCGGCCCCACAATGGCGAGATCCTGCGGGCTGGGGCCGACGAAGGCCTTTCACCGCGGACATCAACTCATTTCCCCCACGAAATGTCCAGACACTCATCGTACCAGCGGCGTATCCGGCTGGCGGCGGCCGCGCTCCTCGGTGCCACCTCGCTCGCGGCAGCGGCCTGTGACAGCTCCACGGATCCGAGCAGCGACGTCGTCCGCCTGGAGATCACCCAGAGCCCGCTCTCGCAGCCAAGGACCAACATGCTGCGCGGCGTGACCCTCAAGCTGATCGCCGTCCCCATCAGCTCGAGCGAGAACTTCGTCGACCTGCCGATCACCTGGTCGTCGTCCGACAACACGCGAGCGACGGTCGACGCCAACGGTCTGGTCACCACGGTCGCCGGCGGCGACGTCACCATCTCGGCCACTGCGGGCGGCAAGACGGGCACGTATGACATCAACGTCCAGTACCCGGTCGGTACGGTCGCGGTCAGCCCGACCGGCCAGTCCATCCGCCAGGAAGGCTCCGTCACGATGACCGCGACGCTCACCGGGACCGACGGCAAGCCGGCCGTGGGCCGCACCGTCACGTGGAGCTCCTCGAACACCGACGTCGCCACCGTGAACGCTTCCACCGGCGTGGTGTCCGGAGTCGCCGATGGCGTCGCCAATATCATCGCGACCAGTGAAGGCGTCAGCGGCCAGACGGCTGTGACGGTGGCGGGCCTGCCCGTCATCTCCACGATCACCGTCGCCACCACCGGCGCCGCCTTCGCGGCGGTCGGCGGGACGAAGCAGCTGACGGCCACGGCCAAGGCGCAGTCGGGAACGACGATCTCGGGCACCACCTTCGCCTGGACGAGCTCCAGCGCGACCGTTGCCACGGTCGATGCCGCTGGTCTCGTGACCTGCCTGAGCGCGGGCAGCTCTACGATCAGCGCCACCGCTGACAATGGAGTTGGAACCAACGTGAGCGGCAGCCTGGGCGTGACCTGCGCGACGCCGCTGGTCTTCGACGTCAGCATGCCGGTCGGGGATATCGCCGAGTCGGGAATCGCGACCTATGCGGTGGTCGTGCCGGCGGGCACGACGAGCCTCACCGTCACCACCTCGGGTGGCAGCGGTGACTCGGACATGTACGCCTTCAGCCCGAGCCAGACGCCCGGAACGCTGAATACGTCGGGGAGCGCCTACCCGAACTATCCGGCGAGCACCTTCACGGCAGTCTCGGGCAACGCGGGCAACGGTGAGTCCATCACCATCTCCAACCCGGCGGCCGGCACGTGGCGGTTCATCTCGTACGCGTTCACCGGCGGTGGCGCGGTGAGCGGCATGAGCGTCATCGCGACGAAGCAGCCGTAAGCTGGTTCGTCAGGAAATCGAAAGGCGGGCCCGCGGGCGCGCCTTTCGATTTTCCGGCCGCCCTGTCGGCTGGAACGGGCTAGCGTCCCAGCTTCATGGAAAGCCCGATTCCCCAGGACGCCCCCCGCGGTCCGACCTCGGAGGCTGCGGCGTTGCCGCCGGACTCACCGCCCAGGGTCAGGCCGAAGCGGGAGCTGATGCCCACGTCGAGCCCGTAGCCTATCCGGAACGCGCCGGTGTTGCCGGCATCACCGGAGTGATAGTGGTAACCCGGGTCGACGTACACCGAGAATCCACGGCCGCTCGTGCCGATCGCCTGGCGGTACCCGATGGCCAGGCCCGCCGGGATCACCATCCGCGACATCAGGCTGTCGGCGGCGGTCTTGCTGGTGCCCGCCCCGCCACCGATACCCGCGAAGGCGGCGATGCCGAGCCTGCCCGACATCATCTGCATGACGGGCATGGCCACGCGGGCACCATACACCGCGCGTCCCTTCTGGCCGGTGGACGACTGGTAGCCCGCCCCGCCGCTGAATTGGAAGCGGCCGCTCGCGGGCGCCCAACCGAGCGCCCCCGCGTAGACCGAGCTTCCCGATCCCCCGGCGATGTCCGCGGCCACCACGATGCCCGGGGCGGCCCAGGCGTTCTGGAGAACCGGGGCGCCCGGCATCTGCGCGCCGGCGTGAAATGAAAAAAGCGCCAACGCCAGCGTTGCGCCTGCCCAGACGGGAGTTAATTGCCTGCGTGCCGAACTCATGCGACTTACCCTGGATAGATGTAAGGGTGCGGGGTTGCAATCCTCATGCTTCGTGCGCCCGGGAGAGGGTCGCCCGCCTCACGAAAAGCACTGGCAGCGCTCTGGACCATGCGTCACTATTCAGGAATCATCTCAATCGGAGGACTTATGCGCGCCAACGTATTCGGCGTAGTGGGTTTGCTGGCGTTGGGAGCCTGCGCCAGCCGTCCGGCCGCCGTGGCCACTGGAGCCGAGGCCACCCAGGCCTCGGCGCCGACACGCAACCGCGACGTCATCACGAAGGAAGAGCTGACCGCCCCATCCGTGGCGTCCCTCAGCGTGCTCGACGCGGTCCGGTCGCTGCGCCCGCACTTCCTCACGGTCCGCGGCAACAACACCATGCCGGCCAAGAGCGGCAACGATCCGATCGGCGGCACCCAGCTGGTCGATCAGGAGTCCGGCAAGGTCCACGCGTCGATCGACGGTAGCAAGATCGTTCCCGTGGAAGAGCTGGCGGGCATTCGTGCCGGCACGGTGGTCGAGGTGCGATTCCTCAGCCCGGCGGCCGCAATGCAGCGGTTCGGCGGCACGTCGCGCCAGGGCCCCGTCATCCTCGTCAAGACGATGTAATCCCCGGCGCTACACGGCTTTTCAGCACGACCTTCCGCACGCTTTTTCCGCACGATCCGTTCGCACGACCTTCTCGCACGCTCGACGCTCGATCTCCAGAGGGCGTGCTCGACGACGTGCTGAACGACGTCCTGGGCTCAAAGAAAGAAGGGCACACCGGAATCCCGGTGTGCCCTTCTCGCTTGTCCTACTGATTCCCTGCTACTTGTCCCACCAGACCTTCGTGGTGGTCTTGTCCTCGCCCTGACGAGCGATGGCTTCGTCCAGGCCGGCCTGGTTCACCGCCTGCTCCGACGGCGGATACAGCAGGCGCATCGCGATACCCGGGGCGTCGCTGTACATCCGCGGACCGGGGACGATCGACGCCGGGTAACCCGTCCGGCGCCACTCGCTCCAGGCCTCGGTGCCCTGGGTGAAGAGCGCGATCCACTTCTGGAGGCCGATCTGGGCCAGACCCGTCGCCGGGTTGAAGGCCACACCCGGCTGGGCGAGGTACGCCGTCGCTTCCGCCGACGTGCCGCCCCACTGGAGGATCGAGGCGGTCACGCCCTCGTTGTAGAACCCGGCAGCCTGCGCGGCATTGAGCCCGCCCCAGCCACGCATCGCGGCTTCCGCCTTGATGAACGAGACCTCGGCGTACGTCATGATGTATGACGGCGTCGCCTTGCCGGCCGACGTGCCGAAGGTGCCATACGTCGTCGCGCCGGGATAGAAGATCGCGCCCGGGCGGGACGTCGTGTTGAAGTAGGTGGCCGTGTAGGTGTTGTCGAGGCCGTTCTGCATGCCCGCGTACACCGTCGGATCCGCCTTGGTCGGCTGCGCGTAGACCTTCAGGCGCGGGTCGGCCAGCGCGTTCATCGTGTCGACCAGCGTCTTGGCCATGCGATGGTCATCGCGGCTGGCGAAGTTGGCCGCCCACGGGTTGTCGTAGATGCCGTCGCCAGGCCACTTGAAGAGCGCGTTGTCGGCGTTCGACGTGAACGTGCCGGCGGCAAAGGCCGCCGTCAGCTCCGCCTGGGCCTTGGCCGCGTCGGCCTGCGACAACCGCATGGCCATCCGGGCGCGCAGCGAATTGGAGAGCTTGATCCACTTCGTCACGTCACCCTTGTAGATCGGGTCGGACGACCCCAGACCCGGATCGGCGGCGGTGTTGCCACCCGCCATCGACGTCGAGGCGGCCGTCAGCGACGACAGCATGCCGTAGTAGATGTCCTTCTGGGCATCGTACGTCGGCTTGAAGTTCGGGGTGCTGGCGTCGCCCTTCAGCGCCTCGCTGTAGGGCACGTCGCCCCACAGGTCGGTCAGGTTCTGGAAGACCCACTGCTGCATGACCGTCGCCGGGCCCGAGGTGCTGGGCAGCGTCGAGGCACCGTCGATGATCTTCTGGTAGTCCTCGAGCGGACCGACGTACAGGCCGTTGAACAGGTTGTTCAGGGTCGTCGGGCGGATGTGCCCGCGATCCTCGTCGATGTACTGGATCTGCGCGATGTGCTGCGCGAACAGTGACGTCAGCGACAACGTGTTGAAGGAGTTCTGCAGCGTCTGCATCGACGACCGCGTGGCGCTGGTGAACAGCGGCCCGGCAGGCGCGGTCGTCGGACTGTTCGGGTTCTGGTTGAGGGCCGTCAGATCCGTCTTGCATGCCACTGCCGTGACAAGCGCGAGGACCGCGACCGACGCTCGAGCGATTTTGATCTTCATGTATGAGTTTCCCCTGTTGGCGATCACGGCGTGATCGTCAGGTGAATGCCGAGGTTGCGCGTCGTCGGCAGGGCGCCCATGTCGAAGCCCTGGCCGCCGTTGCCGGCGTTGCTCGCGTTTTCCGGATCGTAGTTCGGGAAGTCCGTCCACGTGAACAGGTTGCTGCCCACGAAGGTCAGGTTCACGTTCGACAGGTTCAGCCGCTGGAAGTAGCGCGTCGGCATGTCCCAGCCGAGGCGAACCTCACGGAGCTTGACGAAGCTGGTGCTGAACACCGCGGCTTCCGGGATCGGATACAGGTTGTGGCCGTAGTCCTCCGCCGTGACGACGACGGTGTTCGGCAGGCCCGTGTCCTCGTCGATGCCTTCCACGACCAGGCCCGGCTTGTTCCAGTCGACTTCGCGGCCCTTGAGCGTCGACTCGAGGATGCCGGCGTACATGCCCCACCAGTTGCCGATGGAGAAGTTCTCGCCACCCTGACGCGTGTCGACGAGGCTGGTCAGCGTGAAGCGCTTGTAGCGGAACTCGTTGGTCCAGCCACCGGTCCAGTCCGGGTTGACGTTGCCGAGGATCTTCGCGGCACCGCCGATCGGCAGGCCGCCGCTCGTCAGGAGCTTGCCCGTCGCCGGGTCGCGCTCCCAGGCCTTGCCCCAGAGCACGCCGTAGGACTCGCCGGCGCGCGCCTGGATCTGCGCGCCCCACTGGGTCGCGATGACGAGGTTCGTCAGGCCCGGGGCCAGCTCGTCGACCTTGTTCTTGTTCTTCAGGAAGTTGAGCGACGACGTCCACTCGAAGCCGTTCGCGAGCCGCAGCACGCGGGCCGTCATCGAGGCCTCGACGCCGCGGTTGCTCACCTGGCCGGCGTTGATCACCGACGAGGAGAAGCCCGACGCCGGCGTCACCGACAGCGGCAGGATCTGGTCGCGCGTGATCTTCTGGTAGTACGTCGCGTCGAACGTCAGGCGGTCGTTGAACAGGCCGAACTCGACGCCGCCCTCCTGGCCGGTCGTCTGCTCCGGCTTGAGGTTGGCGTTCGCCGACTGGTCGTTCAGCGAGAACTGCGCGAGCCCGCCGAACTTGTTGGGGTTACCCGAGTACACCGTCTGGAGCTGGTACGGGCCGGCGTCCGAGCCGACCTTCGCCCACGAGCCGCGGAGCTTCAGGTAGGACAGGATGCCGTTGCTGGTGATCGACGGCATCAGGTCCGACAGCAGCAGCGAGCCGGTGACCGACGGGTAGAAGTACGACGAATTTTCCTTCGGCAGCGTCGACGACCAGTCGTTGCGGGCCGTGGCCTCGAGCGTGAAGACCCGGTTGAACGTCGCGACGGCCGAGCCGTACGTCGAGTTGACCGCCTGGTGCGACTCGAAGTTCGTGCTCGTCGGCGGAATGGCCGAGTTGGCGAGGTTGTAGACCTCCTCGACCAGGATGGCGTTGGTGCGGTAGGCGTCGGAGTACGCGTCATTGCGCCGCGCGTTGCCGCCGAAGTTGACCGTCAGGTCGAGCATGTCGGTCGTCTTGCGGGCCGTCAGCAGGCCTTCGACGTTCGACTCACGCGCCCGATCGTTGTTGTGCGTGAACCCGCCGTTGTACGAGGGGCTCGCCTGGTCGATGTTGCCCTTGGCGAACATCTGCTCCGTCGTCTGGCGGTAGCCGTCGGCGCCGGCGCGAACGAGGCCGGACAGCCAGGGCGTGAACTGGTAGTTGGCGTTGATCTGCGCGATCACGCGATCGCGCGAATCGGGCGCCGGGTTCTTGGCGTACTGCCAGTACGGGTTGCGGTGGTAGTTGTCGTTCCAGTTGAACAGCGAGCCGTCGGCGAAGCCGTACGGGCTGTTCTTGTTGTAGAACTTGTCGCGCAGCGCGTCGACGTCGACCTGGCGGCCGAACCACGTGAACGTCATGAAGGGGTTGCCTTCGGTGTAGCCGTTCTCGGGGCGGTTCATGCCCTTGGTCTGGTTGTACTGCAGGTTGCCGCCGAGGGTCAGCTTCTCGCGGATCGTCGTGCTCGCCGACACCGTGCCGCCGAGGCGGGACAGCGACGAGTTCGGGACGATGCCCTGGGTCTCGTCCTTGGTCAGCGACAGGCGCGCCGCGGCGTTGTCCATCGAGCCGCTGGCGTTGATGTTGTTCGAGATCGTCCGGCCCGTGCGGAAGAAGTTCTTCACGTTGTCCGGGTGGGCGACCCACGGCAGGCCCTGGCCGTTGAACTGGTTGCACGGACGCGAGGTGTCGTACACGCCCGGCGTCGAGCCGAAGACGCAGCCCGTCGTGCGGCCGTCGAGCTTCGGGCCCCACGACTCGTCGGCGCCGTCGTTCGTGCCGCTGCCGGCGCCGTCGACGTAATCGAACTCACCGCCGAAGCCCTGGCCGTAGAGGTTCTGGTACTTCGGGAAGATCGACATCTGGTCGGCCGTGATGCGCGTGGTCAGGCTGACCTTCGTCCCGCGCTGGAGGCTGCGGGCGTTGCGGGTCGTGATCACGACCGCGCCGTTCGAGGCGCGCGAGCCGTACAGCGCCGCGGCGTTGGGGCCCTTGAGGACCGTCAGCGACTGGATGTCGTCCGGGTTGATGTCGGAGATCGCCGTGCCGTAGTCGCGGCCGCCCGACGCCGACGCCGTGGAGAACCCGGCGTTGGAGACCGGGATGCCGTCCACGATGAACAGCGGCTGGTTGTTCCCGAGGATCGAGCCCGCGCCGCGGATCACGATGCGGGACGAGCCGCCCATGTTGCCGGAGTTCTGGATCTGGAGGCCCGACACCTTGCCGGACATGCCGGCGATGATGTTCGGGGCCTGCGTTCCCAGCTGCTCGGCGGACACGGTCTGCTGCGCCGTTCCGATCGTGGCCTTCTCGCGCTGCTGGCTGAGGGCCGTGACGACGACCTCGGAGAGCTGCGCCGGCTGCGAGGCCATCGTGAAGTCCAGGGTGACCGTGCCACCCGTGAGGTTCACGTCCTGCCGGACCGACCGGAAGCCAAGGCGCCGGGCGACCGCGACGGCGGCGCCCGACCGGCTGGCCGGAATGGTCAGTGAGTAGCGTCCTTCGGCGTTCGCGAGGGCGGAATAACCCGTCCCGTCGATCGTTACGGATGCGTTCGACACCGGAAGACCACGCGTGTCGACGATCCGCCCGGTGAGCACGGTCGGCGTCTGCGCTGACGCCTGGGCGGAGTGCCCCAGCGTCAGTGCCAATCCGATCGCGCTCGCGAACAGCAAGCGAGACATTCTTGCCATGTTCCCAACCTCTCGTGTTTGGGGGAGTTCAGTGCGTGTCCCACGGCCCGTCACGCCGGGCGACGATCGCTCGGTCTGACGGGCCGGACTCGCCATGGATGGGGACGTACGCCACCATCGCAGGGACTTTCCGACTGCTGGAACTGACTTCAACTGCGCTCTTCCTTCGCGACGCATGAGGCCTCGCGGGCAATTCACCTTGAAGGAAATGCGGCGACCCGCAATCGTCGCGGATCCCTGACTGCGGCGCATCGGCGCGCCGCCACTGGGCCTGCTGCACCACGCAGGGCAAAGGGTGTGGTGGGCGACCCTACATGGCCGCCGCGATTCCGCCCCCGGCCAGGTTGTCCGGGGACTACCATACAAACCTTGGAATCCCGCCCGGTGTCACATCCGTTTCCCTGACATCCCGGCGGATGGCTCATATGGTATGGGCCCGGAACCCTCCCCGCTACGGGTTCCGATGAAAAAGGCCGCGGCCCCCGGGGGGGGGCCGCGGCCTCTTGCCTGGACGTCCGGCTGCCGCTAGGCGGCCGTCGCCTTCTCCGTGACCACGCGGACGACGTTCCCGGCCACCTGGAGGAAGCCCCCCTCGACCTGGAACGACCGCGCCTCCGCCCCGGTCCCGATCCGGAGCGTTCCCTTTCCGAGGAGCGTCATCATCGGGGCGTGATCCGACAGGATACCGAGCTCCCCGTCGAAACCGGGGGCCACGACGGAATCCGTCGTCCCCTCGAACACCGACGCTTCGGGCGAGATGACCGAGACCTTGAGCACGATCAGCCCTGGAGCTTCTTGGCGTTGGCGACGACGTCGTCGATGCCGCCGGCCATGAAGAACGCCTGCTCCGGCAGGTTGTCGAACTCGCCGGCCACGAGCCGCTCGAACGACGAGATCGTCTCCTCGAGCTT
>CAMLHT010000133.1 GCA_946479895.1 uncultured Gemmatimonadota bacterium
AGCGCGACGTCGTGAAGAACGAGCGTCGCTGGTCGGTGGACAACCAGCCGTACGGGACCTGGTGGGAACGGCTGCCATCGCTCACGTATCCCGAGGACCATCCGTTCCACCACTCGCTGATCGGCTCGATGGAGGACCTCTCGGCGGCGAGCCTGGATGACGTCCGCGAGTTCTTCGTCGCGTACTATCGCCCGAACAACGCGGTGCTGACGATCGCGGGCGATTTCGAGAGGGGCGAGGCCATGGACATGGTGCGCCGCCACTTCGGGCCGATCCCCAAGGGACCGCCGCCGCCGCCCCTGCCGGACATGTCGCTCCCCGACGTGTTCGGCCAGTGGAAGCGCGACGTCGTGCCCGATTCGGGAATGCTTCCGCGGCTGTTCCTGGCGTTTCGCACGCCGACGTTCGGAAGCGACGCGTACTACGCGGCCAGCGTCGCCGGCGCGATCCTCGGGTCACGCAAGGGCAGTCGGCTGTATCGCTCGCTCGTGCGTGAGCGGCAGGTCGCCTCGGACGCGAACGCGTTCACCTTCGACCTGTCGAAGGGCGCGGACATCCTGATCGCCGACGTGACGGCGCGGCCGGGAATCTCGCCGGAGATGCTCGAGCAGGAAGTGGCGCGCGAGATCGACGTGATGCATCGCGACGGCGTCTCGCAGGAGGAGGTCGATCGCGCCGTCGCCCTCATCGAGTCTGACCTCGTGCGCGCCATGCAGTCGGCCGGCGACCGTGCCGACAAGCTGTCCATGTACGCGACGTACTTCGGCAAGCCCGAGCTGATCAACGAACAGCCCGAGCGGTATCGCGCGGTGAAGGCGGAGGACGTCAACAGGTTCGTGGAGGCACGCCTGGGCGAGAACAACCGGGTCAGTCTCCTCTACGTGCCGCGGGACAGTGATGCCGCCGGCGAGCCACTCGCGGCGGCCGCGGGTGCCGCATCATGACGGCCACCGCATCGCCACGTCCGCCGCGGCCGATCCCCGGGCCGGCGCGCAGCTACCACTTTCCGCACGTCGAGAAGGCCGAGCTTCCGAACGGCCTCCGCATCGTCGTCGCCCCGATACCTCGACTTCCGATCGCGACGGTGCTCGCCGTGGTCGACGCCGGCGCGCTGTGGGATCCGAAAGGCCGCGAAGGCACGGCGCCTCTCACGGCAAAGCTGCTCGTCGAAGGGGCGGGGAAGCTCGAGGGCACCGAGCTCACCGAACACTTCGAGCGACTCGGCGCGACGATCGAGGCAGGCGCGGACTGGGATGCGGCGGTGATCTCGATGACGGCGACGTCGCAGCACCTCCGGCCGGCGTTCGGGCTGTTCGCGGACGTGGTCCGCCGTCCGCTCTTTCGCGCGCGGGAGATCGACCGATTGAAGTCGGAGCGCCTCTCCGACCTGCTCCAGCTCCGCGCCGAGCCGCGTGGCCTCGCCGACGAATCCTTCGAGGCGGCCGTCTATCACGCCGAGTCGCGCTATTCCACCTCGCTGGGCGGATCGGAACGGACGGTGGAGGCGATCGAGGCCTCGGATATCGCGGCGTTGTTTGCCGCGCGGTACACGCCCGCCACCACGACGATCGTGGTGACCGGCGACGTCACGATGCAGGGCGTGCTCGAGCTGGCGCGCCTCCATTTCGGCGACTGGACGGGATCGGCACCACGCGGGGCGCCGCGCGCCGACCGGCCCGCGCGCGCATCCTGTGCAACGCACCTGGTGGTCAGGCGCGACTCGCCGCAGTCGGAGCTCCGCATCGGACAGGTCGGCGTTCCACGCTCCCACGCGGACTACTTCGACATCGTCGTGATGAACGCGATCCTCGGAGGCCTGTTCAATTCGAGGATCAACCTGAACCTGCGGGAGGCGCACGCGTACACCTACGGCGCCTTCTCGGCCTTCGACTGGCGGCGGGACTCGGGTCCCTTCGTCGTCTCCACGGCGGTCCGGACCGACGTCACCGCCGCGGCGATCACCGAGGTCGTCGCCGAGATCGAGCGGATGCGTCGGGAGGCGGTGCCGCAGCAGGAGCTGACGCTGGCGACGAGCTACCTCGATGGCGTGTTCCCGATCCGCTACGAGACGACGGCGGCGGTGGCGGGCGCGCTGGCGAACCAGATCATCTACGGCCTGCCGGACGATTACTTCGACACGTACCGGTCACACATCGCGCGCGTCACCGCCGATTCCGTCCAGGCGGCGGCGACGAATCACCTCGATCCGTCGCGGATGCAGGTGGTCGTCGTCGGCGACCCTTCCATCGCCGACGCGCTGAAGGCACTTGGCCACGGCGAGTTCATCTCACGCACGGAAACTCCATGAGCCTCGGCAAGCGATCCGGACGGCGGGTCTACACCGGCAAGGTGATCAACCTCGACGTGGACGTGGTCGAGTTCCCGAACGGGAAGACGGGCGAGCTGGAGATCTTCCGGCACCCTGGGGCCAGCGCCGTCGTCCCGTTTCTCACGGACCCGCGGGGCGACGATCCGCGGCTGCTTCTGATCAAGCAGTATCGGTACGCCGCCGACGGATACATGTACGAGATACCGGCGGGGCGTCTCGACGAGGGCGAGGACCCAGCGGATTGCGCGCGTCGCGAGCTCAAGGAGGAGACGGGGTGCACCGCCAGGTCGATGGAACATCTTTACACGATGTTCACTACTCCCGGGTTCACCGATGAGCGCATTCACATCTTCATGGCGACCGGGCTCAGCCACGGGGAAACGGCGCACGAATCCGACGAATTCCTAACGGTAGAGACCGTGGCGCTCAGCCGGGCCCTCGAAATGATCAAATCCGGCGAGCTCAAGGATGGAAAAACGGCTGCCGGGATCCTCTTTGCGGCGGGCTTCATAGCGGGGGTCTGAGCCCCTGACGGCAGGCAACTGCCGGCCCCCGAAGTGTGTCAAATCGGGGACAAGAACCACTCGCGTGTCCTTGTCATACGTCGCATCCAGAGGACATCGTGGCTGAAGCCCCGCTCCAGCAGAGTACGTCTAAGCCATTGCGTCACAAGCTCTTAACGCGTGTGGTCCACCCGCGTCTAACAGGGCATGACGCCTGCCTTTCTGAGGGCGTCGCGCAGAGGCAGGGAATCGCCTCCGCGCGGGACCACCACCCTTCAGTAGTGCCTGGGGGCACCGACGCCATGGCCGAAGCCGCATACAAGCAGAAGTCGGCATTCGTTCCGACGACCCGCGAAAGACTCCGCGCTCTGGATGATGCAGGCGTCGTCGAGTCGTTCCTCGGCGGGGATGAGCGCGCTTTCCAGGAGCTGGTCGAGCGGTACCAGACCAGGCTCCTGAACTTCATCTATCGCACGATCGGCGATCGCGAGCGGGCCGAGGACCTCGTCCAGGAAGTCTTCATCCGCGTGTATCGCCACCTCCATCGCTTCGACCGGTCGAAGAAGTTCTCGACCTGGGCCTACACCATCGCCTCGAACCTGGCGAAGAACGAGCTCCGGAACCGTTCCCGGAATCCGCTCGTGCTTTTCCAGACGATGCGGAGCACGAGCGAGGAGGACGACCGGCCGCTGCAGTTCGAGGACACGACCTCGCGGCCGGACGACATGTACCGGAAGCGCCACCTGCGCCAGCTGGTCGACCAGACGGTGGCGGCGCTGCCGGAGCACCACAGGCAGGTGTTCGTGCTGCGCGAGCTCGAGGGCAAGTCGTACGAGGAGATCGCGGAGATCACGCACTGCAACCTCGGGACGGTGAAGTCGCGGCTCAACAGGGCGCGCACGGCGTTCGCCGCGATTATAGAACCGTCGCTCGGCTGACGCCGCCGGCGGGCAGGCTGGGCGGTAAACTGTATACATATCGACGCGAGGCGCCCTAACCGGCGCCTCGTGCCGTTTGGGCCGACATCTGGAACAGCACCCCGGCCGCTGTGTATCGTCATGCGACCACAGTTGCACCGGAGACGTCGTCGAAATGAAGTGTCGGCAGTTCAAGTCAAATCACGTTGGATTCATCGACGATGTCCTGCCCGCGGCCGACATGGCGGACATGCGCCGGCACATTGCCGTCTGTCATAGCTGTGCGATGCTCGACGTTCGCATCCGGCGGAGCCTGCTGGTCGTGCGGAACCTTCGGCAGATCGAGCCCTCCGCCGATTTCTTTGCCCGGCTCACCGATGCGCTGAAGCAGGCCCCGCCGCCGGCAACGCGACGCCAGCCGCTCGCAGCCGCGGCGACCTTCATGGGCGTGACGGCGGCGCTCGCCGCCGCGGTGTATTTCGCCATGGCGTTCACGGCCGACCAGGCGCCGCCGCCTGCGCCGCCCGCTGCGGTAACCACCGCCGCCGCGCCGGCCCGCGAGCTTCCCGTGACCGAGGCCTCGATCGCCGCCGCCGTTCCGGCGGGCATCCCGGTGTGGCCGGCCATGTTCATGGTCGGCGAGCTTCCGGCGCAGATCACGAACGCCGACCTGTTCGAGAACACGCTCGGGCGCTGAGCGCATTCTTCCAGTGGGAGTGGGGGTGGGGGTGGGAGCAGGAGCGAGGGTGCCGTGAGTGCCTACTCCACTCCCACTCCCACTCCCACTCCCACTCCTGACTCCCAACGTATATTGGGCGAATGGCGGCGAACGCGGCACAGAAAGCACTCTTCAGCGCGATAGAGAAACGCGCATTCGACGCCGCGTATCACTTCGTCGGCGATGACGATTTCCGGAAGCACGAAGCGCTGACCCTGCTGATCAACGCCGCCGTCGACCCGGCGACGCGCGACTTCAATCTCGAGGTCCGCCGCGGCTCGGAGATCGGCGCCGAGACGCTCGGCTCGCTGCTCGGAACGCCACCGATGCTCGCCGATCGCCGCGTCGTCGTGATCCGTGACGCGGGCGCCCTGAAGAAGGACGCGAAGGCCGCCGCCGAGGATTACCTGCAGCGACCGGCGCCGGACGTGGTGTTCGTCCTCGTGCAACCGTCCGGTGAGAAGCCCGACCCGAAGTTCGCGAGGGCGACCACCGTCGTGTTCGAACCGATCTCCGGGCCGCAGCTTTCGCGCTGGATCGTCATGCGCGCCGAGCATTTCGGGGCGACCATCACGGCCGGCGCCGCCGAGCTGCTGCAGGGTTCGGTCGGCAACGACCTGCCCCAGCTGAACATCGAGATCGAGAAGCTGGCGAGCTACGTGAGCGGCGGCGCGATCGACGAGGCCGCCGTCGGAGCGATCGTCGGCGTCCGCCGCGAGGAGTCACTCACGGCGCTCCTCGACGCCGTGGGCAACCGCGATGCCGCCGCCGCGCTCCGCATTCTTCCCGGCCTGCTCGAGCAGCCGAAGTCGTCCGGCGTGTTCATCGTGATGGTGCTGGGCATGCAGGTTCTCGGAACGGGATTCGCGCGCGCCCGCCTGGCGAAGCGCGTCCCGCCGGCCCGGCTCAGCGGCGAGATCATGAACATGATCAAGGAGAGCGGCGCGTATCCCGGCCGCTCCTGGACGGAGGCTGCCCACGCGTGGACGACCGCGGCGCCCAAATGGCCGACGCGCGACCTGCACGCGGCGGCCGCGACACTCCATGCCGCCGATCGCGCGCTGAAGGAGACCGGCCGCACTTCGGAAGAAGGCATTCTCCAGACGGCGATCCTCGCGATGTGCCAGACCCGGGGCAGGCGCGCGGCATGAAGCGAGTCCTGGTCGCACTGCTGGTGCTCTGTGGGGCGACGGCGTCGCGCGCGCAGGAGATTCCGCCGGCCGCGGACAGCGCAATCACTCGCGCGCTGAAGACGGCGGAGCGGGACTCGGCGATGGCGCGGACGCTGCTCGACTCCATCGCCACGGCGAAGGAATCGAGCCTCCTCGTACGAGGGGAAGCCTCCTACTGGCTCGCGCGACTGACGCCGACGTCGGCCGACCGCGAGCGCGCCCTGGCGGCGCTGATCGTGGACCACGCGTTCTCGCCGCGGGTGCCCGACGCGCTGTTCGAGCTCGCGACACTGGAGCTCGCACGCAACGATCGTGACGGCGCGGTGCTGCACCTCTCCCGGGTCCTCGCCTCCGCCGCCGCCGACACGAACAGGGCCGGCGCGGCCCTGACCCTCGGCCGCCTGCTGCTCGAGCGCGGCGAGCTGCCGCGCGCCTGCGCGGTGCTGCTGAACGGCCGGAATGAAGCGTCCGAGGCGTCCATCGAGCTCAGGAATCAGTTCGAGTTCTCGGCGTCGCGATGCCAGGGCGTGGACACCACCACGAGAGTCCAGCGCCGTCCGTCCGCGGACACGGTGCCCGCGCCACGCCGAACGGGCGCGTTCACCGTACAGGTCGCGGCGTACGACACCCGGGCCGCGGCGGAGCGACTCGCTACCACTCTTCGCGGCCAGGGGCTCGAGGCGCGCGTGGTGGGCAGCGCGAAGCCGTTCCGCGTGCGCGTCGGACGGTATGCGACCCGCGGCGAGGCCGAGACCGCATCGGACCGCGTGGATCGCATCGCGAAATCGAAGTCGATCGTCGTCGTGGTCGGGCCGGAGGAGCGGTGACCGTGGCCGCGGCGACGCCCCTGATGCAGCAGTATCGCGAGATCAAGTCGCGTCACCAGGATGCCATCCTGTTCTTCAGGATGGGCGAGTTCTACGAGATGTTCTACGAGGATGCCGAGGTGGCCTCGCGGATCCTCGGCATCACACTGACCTCGCGGAACAACGGCGGCGCGGCCGAGGTCCCGCTGGCGGGCTTTCCGGTGAAGGCGGCCAGCGACTACGTCCGCCGCCTCGTCTCGCAGGGGCTTCGCGTCGCCATCTGCGAGCAGATCGAGGATCCGCGTCTTGCCAAGGGCATCGTGAAGCGCGCGGTGATCGAGACGATCACGCCGGGCGCGGTGCTCGCGGACGACCTGCTCGACGGCTCGCGCAACAACTACATCTGCGCGGTCCACTCCACGGACGGCGAGAACGGCATGGTCGGAGTCGCCGCGGCAGATGTCTCGACCGGCGAGCTGCGCCTCGCGACGCTCGCTCCGGGCGAGCTCGAGCCACTGTTCGCTCGTCTTTCTCCCCGTGAAGTGGTGGTGGCCGCCGGCGCCCCGCGCCTGCGCCCGGCCTCGCCGGTGGGCGCCGAGGGCCCGCTCGTCACCGAACGCGAAGCCTGGGAATTCGACACCGGCCTGGCGACGGACGAGCTGATCCGGCACTTCAACGTCGCGTCACTCGACGGCTTCGGCATCGAGCAGACCGACGCCCTGGCGGTGGGAGCGGCGGGAGCGCTCTTCAGGTATCTGCGGGAGCTGCAGCCAGGCGGACTCCCGCAGGTGGGCCGGCCGGTCATCGAGCGGCCCGGTGGCGCGATGCCGCTCGACGAGATGACGCGCAGAAATCTCGAGCTGGTGGAGTCGCTGCGCGGCGGCGCCGAGGGAACGCTGCTGTCGGTGCTCGACCGGACTTAGACGCCAATGGGCGCTCGCACGCTCCGCCAGTGGGTCCTCTCGCCGCTGATCGCCCGGGCGGAGATCGACGCGCGACTCGACGCCGTCGGCGCGTTCCTCGAGCGCCCCACGGCGCGCGAGGCCCTGCGTGATGCGCTTGCCGGCGTGCGCGACGTGGAACGGCTGGCGGCAAAGGCCGCGTCCGGACGCAGCACGCCGCGCGAGCTCCGCGCACTCGGCAATTCGCTGGGCCGGCTGCCGGCGGCGCGGGCCGCGCTCGACCAGACGAGCGGTGAAGGGCGCCTCGGAGCTCTCGCGCGCGAATGGGACGGATGCGCCGACGTCGCCGAGATGATCGTGACGACGCTCGTCGCGGACGCGCCCGTCTCCTTCGGCGAGGAACCGGCGATCGCGCCAGGCGTGGACGCTGAGCTCGACGAGCTGCGCGATGTGCGTGACGGCGGCAAGGATCTCATCGCCAGGATCCAGGCCGACGAGCGCGAGCGCACGGGGATCGCCTCGCTCAAGGTCGGCTTCAACAAGGTGTTCGGCTACTACATCGAGGTCACGAAGTCCAACCTGCACCTCGTGCCGCCGGACTATCAGCGGCGGCAGACGATCACGAACGGCGAGCGGTTCGTGACGCCGGCGCTGAAGGAGCACGAGTCGCGCGTGCTGACGGCCGCCGAGCGCATCGAGGTGCGCGAGCGTGAGCTGTTCGACGCGCTGCGGGGACGGGTCGCCGCGCACATCGCCCGGCTCCAGCGCACGGCGCGCGCGCTCGGAGAGCTCGATGCGCTCTGCACCTTCGCCGAAGTGGCGGCGCGCGAGGACTACGTCCGGCCGATGCTGGACGAGGGCTTCGACATCGAAATCGTCGGCGGCCGTCATCCGGTCGTCGAGCGCATGATGCCGCGCGACAAGTTCATCCCCAACGACGTCCGCCTCACGAACGACGCCCGGGTGATCATCCTGACCGGCCCCAACATGGCGGGCAAGTCGACGATCCTGCGTCAGATCGGCCTGATCGTGCTGATGGCGCAGATCGGCGCCTACGTTCCGGCGCGCGCGGCGCGCATCGGCATAGCGGACCGGGTGTTCACGCGTGTCGGCGCCAGCGACAACCTCGTCCGGGGGCAATCGACCTTCATGGTCGAGATGGCCGAGACGAGCGCGATCCTGCACATGGCGACGAATCGCAGCCTCGTCCTGCTCGACGAGATCGGCCGCGGCACGTCCACCTACGACGGCGTCTCGATCGCGTGGGCGGTGAGCGAGCACCTGCACGACCGCGTCGGCGCGAAGACCGTCTTCGCCACGCACTATCACGAGCTCACCCAGCTCGCCGACGAGCTGCCCGCCCTGCGCAATTTCAACGTCGGTGTCAGGGAAGTCGGAGACCAGATCGTGTTCCTGCACCGGCTCCAGGCCGGCGGCGCCGACCGGTCGTACGGCATCGAGGTGGGCCGCCTCGCGGGTCTTCCGCCGTCGGTGATCACCCGCGCGAAGGCCGTGCTCGAGCTCCTCGAGTCGGAGCAGCTCGCGACCGGCCTGGCAAAGGGAGGCCGCCGCGCTGCCGCACCACCGACGGACCAGCTCGGACTGTTCGGCGCGGCACCGCACCCCGTCGTCGACAAGCTGCGGGAGCTGAACGTGGACGGCCTCACGCCGCTGGCCGCGCTCACCCTGCTCGCCTCCCTGGTGGACGAGACGCGTCGGCCCGGCTGACGTACATTTGTCGCATGTCGTTTCGCGCGATCCCGGCGTGCGCCTGCCTGGCGCTTGCATGCTCCCAGCCGGAGACTCGCCCCGACAGGCCGGCTGAGCCGCCCCAGCCCGACGAACGGCCGGTGATGATCAACACCGAGCTGCCCTTTCACTATCCCGGAGCGCTCTACGCGCGGAAGGCTCAGGGGAACGTGACCCTGCGCCTGTTCGTCGATTCCACCGGCCAGACGGTTCCGGACTCGACGAAAGTCGAGGAATCGAGCGGGCAGCTGGCCTTCGACTCGGCCGCGGTCGCGGGGTCGCGCGATCTCCGGTTCGTGCCCGCAAAGCTGCGCGGCGAGCCGATGGGCATGACGATCCTGTTCCCGGTCTACTTCCGACACCCCGAAGCTCCGGCCCTCCCCGGCGATTCCGCGCTCAGAAAGACGAGCGGCGGATAGCCCAGCGACGACCTATGCGAAACAAGACGCCCTACGACAACGTGCTCGAGACGATCGGCTGGACGCCGATGATCCGCCTCAACCGGGTCACCCGGGGGATCAGGACACCGGTCTATGCCAAGGCCGAGTTCTTCAATCCCGGCGGGTCGCTCAAGGACCGCATCGGCCTCCCGATCATCGAGGCTGCCGAGCAGGACGGGACGCTGAAGCCGGGCGGCACGATCGTCGAGGCGACGAGCGGAAACACGGGCATCGGGCTGGCGATCGCGGCCGCGTTGCGCGGCTACCGCTGCATCTTCACGATGCCGGACAAGATGTCGCAGGAGAAGGTGCGGCT
>CAMLHT010000134.1 GCA_946479895.1 uncultured Gemmatimonadota bacterium
ATCGGCGGCGGCGGGAGGCAAGGTGCGTCGTGTAGTTTGACTCCAGCCCGACTCACCGCCAATCTCTTCGCCGATGCCACACGCCGCTCGTCCCTCCATCCACCTGCCCAAATCGGAAGGTCCCATGAAGCACAAAGGCGCCCGGAACATTCCGGACTTCTCACGCAAGCCCAAGGCTGCTCCCGGCAAAGCTCCGAACGGCAAGGCTGCCGTGGGCCGCGGCCAGGCGGCGGTAGTGAAGCCCAAGGCCACGAAGGCCAAGCCGCAGGCCACTTCCTCCAAGTCCGGCCACCGCGGCAAGTAGGCCCGTCGCATGGCCTTCACGGAGGTCGCGGTCGCGCGGAATTTCGACGAGCTCGCGAGGATGGTAGATCGCGATTCGAGCCTCGAGGTTCGCATCCGGCGCGCCGACGGAAGCGTGATCGACGGGACCATTAGCGAGGTCGAGTATCCCGACGTCGTGGTCGTCGATGAAGCCGGCGGCAGGCAGATCGAGGTGTTCGCCCACGAGCTCGAGACCCTCGACGTGAAGGTGCCTCGCCGCGGCCGGGAATGGACGCTCGCCATCGTGGGCATCGCCGTGGGAGTCAGCGCGCTCGTCGGCTACGCCCAGCTCCCATGGGTGCCGCCGCGTCCCGGCGAAGACGACCTGATTCCGGCAGTCCTGCTGCTCACGGCCATCATCACCGGCCTCAGCTCGATGCCCAGGGTGCGCGATTGGTTGGCGCCGTGGTTCACCCGGTGGCACCGCCTCTATCCAGGCTCGGGGCAGACCTCAGGTGTCCGACGCATCGAGCGCGGCGGTGACTGACCGCGCCCACCGTTCGACTCGCTCGACATAACGCTCGGGGCCTCCCTCGAGCACTTCGGCGACCGTCGTCTCCCACCGCGTCATGGGCCATTGTGGGACAGGATCACCGACCCGCCTGGTGACGTGACCGGCTCCCTTGCCGTCTTCCCGCGCTCGCTGGCGCAGCGTCTCCGTCGAGATCCCTCCCGACAAGGCCGAAGCGACGGCCGATCGCAGCCAGGCGAGCGCCTCGGCCGTGTATGACATCGAGGCCGGGTGCTGGCGGATGTAGGCGGACACGGCGTAGAAATGCGCGAGCGTACCGGCCCCTCCAGGGACCTCCCACTCGAGGGCGAGCAGCGCATCGAAGTTGTCGCGGCATGAACGGCCCGGCGGAACGCGCGCTCCGCATTCCGGACAATTCGCCACGGCTAGAAACGCCGATCCACGACCCTGGCCGTGCTGTCGCCCAGCCGCAGCCATCCCGATGCCGCCTTGCCGGCCACGAACACCCACCAGTCGGTCCGCGGCGGGGCCGCCGGAGTGAATGCATCGGCGAGGAACACGGGGCAGGGATCGGCATCCACCACGTGCCCGCGGATCCGCACGAAGCAGCTTCCCTCCGCCCGGTGCTGGAGAAACTCGATGCTGTCCGGCGGCGCGACGGTCATCGTCGTGTCCGGGAAGGCGCCGGAGTAATACTCTTCCCGCGCGAGGAATCGCCGCGCGCCGAGGTCGCGCCCTTCGACCGTCACCGGACGCAGGGCCCGCACGAATGCGGCGCCGATGGTCTGGTAACGCGTGCTGTCGAAGCGCAGTGGCTCTCCGGGCTTCGCGCGGAGCACACCGGCCGCGGGTGCTCCCTCGCGCGGCGCCGTCGAGAGGACGAGCGAGTCGCGAACCGAATGGATCACGGGAATCCCTTCGCCGGGCCAGAGCGCGACCTCGAAGGTGGGCTCCGGCACGCGTGGCGGCGCCGGCGTCGAGTCGCGGGTCGCCGCTTCGCGGCCGGTGCACGCGACCGAAAGGATCATCAATGCCGCGAATGGTCGAACGTGGCGCCTGAGAGACGCGATCGCGGGCCTGCGGCCGTCATCGGGGGAGGTCAGCGGCATGCCGAAAGCTAGCCGGACGAGAATCGCTGACGCCGCCTGCGACATCTCGCCCTTCGGCTATTGCGCGCCGTGAGGTCACGATCTATACTTTACCATATGGTAAAGTATAGGCAGGCCCGGCTCGACGCCTCCTTCGCCGCGCTCTCCGATGCCACCCGGCGGGGCGTGCTGGAGCAGCTCGGCCGTTCGGAAGCCTCGATCACGGACCTTGCCCGCCGGTTCGACATCACGCTCGCGGGGATGATGAAGCACATCGGCGTCCTCGAGGAGGCCGGACTCGTCGTCACGGAGAAGGTCGGCCGCGTGCGGAGCTGCCGGCTCGGCGCGCACCGGCTGAAGGAGGAGACGGCCTGGCTCGAGAGCTACCGCCGGCGCTGGGACGAACGCTTCGACGAGCTGGACGTGATCGTCGAGGAACTCACACGAAAGGAGAAGAAGGATGAACGCGAGAATCGAAAGTGAATCCGGCCCCGTGAAGAACCGCACCACCGTGGAACGGAAGTCCGACCGCGAGGTGGTCGTCACGCGGACCATCAACGGCCCCGCGCGCATCGTGTTCGAGGCGTTCACCAGGGCCGAGCTGCTCCAGCGCTGGTGGGTGCCGAAGTCGATGGGAATGAAGCTGCTGTCCTGCGAGGTGGATGCGCGCGTCGGGGGCAAGTACCGCCTGGTGTTCGACCACGGCGGCGCCGAGCCCGCGGCGTTCTTCGGCACCTACGTCGAGGTGAAGCCGCACTCGCGCCTCGCGTGGACCAATGAGGAGGGTGGCGCGGACGGGTCGGTCACCACCGTGACCTTCGAGGAGAAGAACGGCAGGACGCTGGTGGTCCTGCGCGACACCTATCCGTCGAAGGAAGCGCTCGACGCTGCCGGCACCGGAGCAGCCGATGCGATGGTCGAGACCTTCGATCAGTTGGACGAACTTCTCGTGGAGCTGGGCGAGAACTCGGGACGGTAACCGATAACTGGATCTCGCGGCGGGCTTACTGCTTCTGGCGTGAGCATAGCCCGCGCGGTATCCAGTCCATCGCTGGCGTGGATCGCGGCTTCGTGGCGTCCTGGAGAATGAGCACGACGGAGCGGCGCGGCGTGGTGCCGGTCCCCGTCAGCATCATCGGCACCCCGGCGCGCACCAGGACGCCGGAATCTCCGGCCGCCTGCGTGAGGGTGCCTTCGGGCGTCTCCAGGCACATCGAGCCTTCGAGGGTGAACCACGCCTCGGCGCCGTCGTGGCGGTGCACCACGGTGTTCATGCCCGGCTTGAACACGCCTTCCATATAGACGGCTGCGATCGAGTCGGCGGCCACGATCGGCAGCGGACCGATGCGGGCCACGCGTGTGCCCCCGAGAGGTTTCCATTCGGCTGGCGCGATCGTGAAGAGCCAGATGCGCCCGAGGGACTCGACGACGGTCGAGCGAGCAATCCCGGAGGCGATTGCCTCCGCACGAGTGGGATAGGTATCCAGGTGCCAGAAAAGGGGCGGGGCGTCGGACAGGCGGCCGAGCTCCTGACGCGCCGTGATGAAGCACCCGAACTCGCGCCCGGCGCGCTCGGCGACGGGGATACACGTTCCGTCGGTCTGCGCGTGAAGTGCGCTCGACGAGAGCACAACCGAGAGCAATGCGTATCCGGCGACGCGGCTGCCTGTGAGTCGGACGAGTCGAACCAGCGCAGTGAAGATTCTCATGATTCCTCGAGTGAGCGTCGAGCCTGACGACTCCAGGGTAGATGCTTCAGTCGGCGGGCGAAGGAGGTCGGCGGTTCAAACCACGATAAGCGACCAGACCGAGGATGAGCGCAGCGATGACGGCCGCGGCATCGAGCCCGGCGCGGCTGCTGACTGGCGCCCCGGCCAGATGCAGCATGACGCCCCCCGCAACGGACAGCAGCATGTACGTGGCGCCCATGACGACCAGGCACCCGAGAGCTGCGCGGCCCCGATCCACCCCGCGAGCGACCCGATGGCCCATCACTCCTCCGATCCAGATCCAGATAGGCCACGCCGCCACCTCGATCAGGGCGCCGGCGGGGGGCAACACCCGCCCGGTCAGCGTGGAGGCGGCATAGCCACACAGCGCGCCGGCGACCACCCAGCCAGCTCGCGCCCTCCGCGATGCTCGTCCGTCCGCCTCGGCGACGGGTTGCCGCCCCCGCGCGAGATGCGCCAGGAAACCGCCGGCGGCGCCGATGGCGACGAACACCGGGACGCCAAGCATTCCGGCGACGACGATCCAGCCAGCTCCCTCCTTCATGTCGTGATCCACCGAAAGCAGGATCACGACGCCGATCAGGGCGGGCGTCAGGCCGGCGATCAGGCCGCCTGTGAGGACGCTTTGCCAGAGGGAAGGGGCAGGAATCGCCGCCGGGGGCAGCGGAGGCGGAGCGGCCGTTTCGTCCGGGGTGAACTCCGGCAGGCCGCAGTGCCTGCACGCGCTGCCGAACGGCCTGACGTAAGGAAACGAGCCGTCTCGCGCGAACGCTCGCGCGCAACGTGGACACGCCCAGGTTCCCAGCAGGAGCAGAGAGATGCCGATGACGGCGAACCCGATCAACGAAGTGATTCCGGATCGGTCAGCGAATCCAGCGACACAGGACCCCGGCATGAGCAGGGCGATTCCGGCGAACGTGAGGATCCGGCGGTTTCGCAGTCCGCTCCAGTCGTATCGACGGAGCGATGAGGCTGTCACAGTGGGTTGCCTCGGTTGACCGCCATCACTCCGATGACGACCACGGAGGCAATCACCGCCATGAGAAAGCCCCAGATAACGGTCTGTGCCCGTCGGTGGGCCATGTTCAGGGTCCAACCGAGCCTGGCGCGATCACGGACGAACAATCGCGGGTCATCGGCGCAGCTGTATGCCCCCCGATTCCAGTGAGCCGGGTTTGCCCAGAGCTCTTCCATGACGGCAATCTCGCGGGGATCAAGACGGGAGGGGAGCATCCTGCGGCAACCTGACCAAATGATTGGATAGCGACGTATATCGCGGGGCCGTGATATTCGCTACCGCCTCGCGTGACGAGATTCGGCTGACCGGCCGGGATCCGCACGACGCTGACCGAAGCTCCTCGCCAACGTCAGCATGTGGCCACGCCGCATGCGGGACCATCCGTAACGGCGTTCTCGTGACGCGGCTTCACTCGGGAGAAACACGTCGGTGCGCGAAGGCCCTCCTGGCTCCGACCCCTGCCAGCGCGCTTGCGACGCCAACGCCAACTGCGAAGAGGAGGTGCCCCGAGCTCGGCAGAGTGCGCAGAAAGGCGGCCTCGGCGCCGACAATCGCAAAGCCGGTGAGGGTGCCGAGCATTCCAACCGTCAACAGCATCGTGTGGAGCTTCATGCCTCGAGCCTGCGAGCGGGGAACACGACTCCAAGGTAGCATGCCAGCCAGCACATCACTGGCGACATGATGGCCGCCGGAACGGAACTGCGTCCAGCGCCCTTCGCGCACCGCGCGCACTGGTCGCGCTAACGATCAGCGGTCGACCTCCTCGATCTTCACCGCCGTGCCATAGCACAGTACTTCCGTCACTCCCTGCATCATCTCGTTCGCGTCGTACCGGATCCCGATCACCGCGTCGGCGCCGGCCATGTCCGCCTGCACCAGCATCGTGTCGAACGCCTGCTGGCGCGTCCGCTCCGCGAGCTCGGTGAAGAGCGAGATGTTTCCGCCCATCAGGGTCTGGAGACCGGCGCCGATCGTCCCGAACACCGATCGCGACCGGACTACCACCCCGCGCACCACCCCCAGGCTCCGCACTACCCGGTACCCCGGCAGGTCGAACGCCGTCGTCGTCATGTTGTACGGAATGTCCGCGGCCTGCGAATGGACGATGCTCCCCATGGTCTCGCTCCTGGTATGGTCCGCCGATACTGCCAGCGATCCGGTCGCGCCGCTAGGATGCTTCTGAATGGCGAATGCGGCGTTGAACGATACGGACCAGGCGCTGGCGGGATTCCGCGCGCTCCAGCGGCGGCTCACGTCGGCGCTGGAAGAGCAGGTCCCTCGCTCCTTCGGGGATGACGCGGCTCCTTCCCTCGAGTCGCAGCGCCTCGCTCCCGCCGACCCGCCCCGGATCGCCCGCGCCGCCCCGATCGAGGGCACGAGCATCACCCGCCGCGCAGTTCCCGGCGAGCCGGAAGTCGCTTTCGCCGCCTTCCTCGACGGCATCCAGGTCAGCCGGGTCGTCCTTCACGACGACGCCATCCCGGTCATCCACGGCTCCGTCGGCGCCGTCATCCGCGAACGCTCCGACCGCCGGCTCGGCACCTGGCGCCACGAGACGGGTGGCCGCCTCTACGCCCCCCGCGCATTCCTCTCGGCCGCCGCCAACTCCGCCCTCGACGCGTGCGGCGCCGCGGTCATCGACACCACGCCGCACCGGAGCGATGGCGCCGTCGACGAGGACGCCCGGCACCCGCTCTCCCTCGCCGACTCGGCCGTCAGCTCCGTCCAGGCCCACCGCGAAACCCTCGAGATCGCGCTGGCCGAGTCGTGGACGGATGACCGCGCCGAGCCGCTGTACGTGGACGGCGGCATCAGCGGCAGCGCCCGCCTCGCCACGTCGTCGAACGTCATCGGCGTCGTGAAGAGCCACCGCACCCTCTACGGCGACCCGGCCGCGGTGCGCACGATCCTCAAGCTCCGCGCGGGCGAACGGTCCAGCGCGTTCGCCGTCGCCTCGCCCAACGGCTGGCGAACCACCGTCGCGAGCTGGTACCTCCGCCTCCGCGACGCCGCCAACCCCCTCACTGGCCTGGTTCGCGTCGAAACCCGCATGCCCCCGGACGCCGAACGCCATGCGGTGAGCGACCGCGCCGATCAGATTTCACGGTGGGTCCTGGCCGAGGCATCTCCGCTCTCGCTGCCGGACAGCAGATGGGACACGATGGCCTACGGCATCCGCGACTGCGAGCAGTACCTCAGATCCATTCTTCGATGACCGAGAGCGTCGCTCCCCTTGGCCGCGTCGTCGCGACCGAGCGCAAGCCGAACACTCCGCACGAGTTCCACTTCTGGACGAGCCTCGACTCGCCGGTGGGAATCGGGACGATTGTCCGCGTGGACGGGCCCGTGCCTGTCAACGGCGTCATTCCGCGCATCTATGGAACGGTCATCGAAGGCTTCAGCTACACCGACCTCCAGACGCCGCTTCACGATGTGTTGAGCGCCGACGGCCAGCCGGGCTCCGCCCGGCGCGCGCCGACTGACCGCACCGAGATCCGCCTGTACACCGCGGCCGTCCTCCGCCACATCCCGGAGGACCCGCTTCAGCCGGTCCCGATGGGCGAAGTCCACCTCGCCGACGAGAACGACGTCGCCGTCGCCCTCCGCATGGACGGCTACCTCAGGGAAGGCGCGCGCACCGGCATCCCGATCGGCGTCTACCGCAGCGGCGGCACCGAAGCCCCGATCTACCTCGACGCCGACTTCCTCCTCGGCCCCGAAGCCGCGCACCTCAACATCACCGGCGTCTCCGGCCTCGCCACCAAGACGAGCGCCGTCGAGTGGATGCTCTCGTCGATCTTCACGCACTTCCCGGCGAGCAAGGGCTCCGTCGCCGCGGTCGCGTTCAACGTGAAGGGCCCGGACCTCTGCTTCCTCGACCAGCCCGGGAGCATCGACGACGCCGACCGCATCCTCCACGAAAAATGCGGCGTTCCCCCCGTGCCGTTCCAGAACGTCCGCTACTTCGCCCCCTACAAGTCGGACGGCGTCTCGATCAACACCCTCCGGTCGAACGAGGCGCTCCAGGACAACGTCGCGCCGCTGACCTGGGGCCTGCGCGAGGTGCTCCAGTACGCCGAGGTGCTGCTGAACAAGGATGACGTCGACGCGAAGGCCGACGCGCTGATCGACTTCATCCGCGAGCGCGTCGTCGACCGCGAGTTCCGTGACGAGCTGCTCGGCAGCAAGGTGCACGTGGTGCGGTCGTTCTCCGAGCTGGAGGCGTGGTTCAGGGACGTCCTCCAGGCGGTCGAGCGGACGAACAAGGAGAGCTGGCGCACCCACCACGTGGCGACCATCCGGAAGGTGCGGAACCGCCTCGTGAACATCTCCACGCGCTGCGCGGGACTGGTGACGGACGAGGGCGACGTCAGCGACCTCCCCTTCGGCAACTTCGCCGACCGCACGGTGTATGTGGTGGACGTCGCGTCGCTCGAGGAAGACGCGCAGGACCTGATCTTCGCTCGCATCGTCACCAAGCTCCGCGAGCACCTCGAGAAGCGCGACCTGGGCGTGAATCACGTCGTGCTCTTCGTGGACGAGCTCAACAAGTACGCTCCCGGCGACGGGCCCGACACCTACGTTCGCAAGATGCTGCTCGATGTCGCTGAACGCGGCCGATACCTGGGACTCGTGCTCTTCGGGGCGCAGCAGTTCCGCTCGCAGGTGCACCGCCGCGTGGCGGGCAACTCGGGCACCGCGCTCTACGGCCGCATGGACGCCGACGAGCTGGCGACGCCGGGCTACGGCATCCTCGCGCCGGCCGTGAAGACCAAGCTCGCGTCCCTCGACAAGGGCCAGCTCATGGTGCGCCACCCGCACTTCACCCAGCCGATCTTCGTGCGCTTCCCGCGCCCGGCGGTGATGCGCGGGCGCGACGGGGCCGAGAAGTTCCCGCAGGCGCTGGAGGTCTCGTTCGAGTCGGCGGTGCTGCGGACGTTGCGCACCCTCGATCCGTCGCTGACCATCAACTGGCTCCGCGACGCGATGGGGATCCACGAGGAGGAAGACATCGTTCGCGCCCGCAACGCCACCATGCGCGAGCGCCCCGCCGACGTGCGGAAGTTCTTCCAGGCCCAGCTCCGCCCGATCGTCACGGCGTCATCGGGACCGCGCAGCTCGGGCACGCCCGTGCGCTCGGGACCGGCCAACGATCCCTACGGCTTCTGATGCGCCGCGTCGCCCTCTCGGTGCTGTTCGGATTCGCGGCGGCCGCACCCGTGGCCGCGCAGAAGCCCGTGCTGCTCCAGCTCCGGCCGCGCATCAGCGACACCATCTGGATGCGGCTCGACCAGCAGACCGAGATCGCGAGCCGCAGGGCGGAGAAGGCGCCGGCTGCCTTCACGACGTCCACGACGACCTGGTCGCGCGCGGTGATCGAGTCCGGCGTCGCCTCGGCCACCACGATCCTCGCCATCACCGACTCGATGCTCGTCTCGAGCGGCGATCAGGCGGCGAAGGGACCGGCGCCGATAAGCCAGAAGCAGATGCAGGGGCAGCGGGTGCGCATGCACATCGCGCCCGATGGCTCGCTCTCCATGCCGCCCGAGAACGGGACGGCGCGGGGTATGGCCCGCGCGGCCTCCCTGATCCCGGCGACCTTCCCGCCGCAGCCGGTTTCGGTCGGCGACAAGTGGACGCGCGAGGCGCCACTGCCGGCGGGCACGTCGCAGCTCGGCGCCGCCGTGGTCGGGTGGGTCGAGGCCACCTTCCGTCTCGACTCGCTCACGCGGGGCGGGGACCTGGCGTGGATCTCGGTCCGCGGAAAGCTGATGCCCGATCCCTCCGGCCCGAAGGTCGAGGGCGTCGCGACGGTGGATGACGGCACGGTCGAGGGCTACATGGTGCTCGACCGCGACCGCGGCTGGCTCACGGAATCGAAGGTGAGCATCGTCGCGCATTCGTCGCTGCGGCAGCCGTTCGGTGTGGCGGGGCAGCCGATGAGCTTCGAGATCAGGTTGAATCAGAGTCTGAGGACTATCCGGTAGCGGCAGCGGTCATTCGCCGGGAGAGAGGTGTGGTTCGCGGATTCCGCTGATGAACGCAGAAACGGCAAACCGGGATCGCCGGGGGGCGTCGAAGAGCCCCTGGCGATCCCGGTTCGTTGTTTCCGCGTTAATCAGCGAAATCCGCGAGCTACAGCTCTCTCCCCGCGAATGACCCGGAGGGAAA
>CAMLHT010000135.1 GCA_946479895.1 uncultured Gemmatimonadota bacterium
TCGTCGGCGCGATCGTGATCATGAACATCATGCTCGTCGCCGTCGCCGAGCGGACCTTCGAGATCGGCATCCGGAAGTCGCTCGGCGCGAAGCGGCGTGACATCCTGGCGCAGTTCCTCGTGGAGTCCACGACCCTGAGCGCCTTCGGGGCCATCCTCGGCGTCGGCCTGGGCGCGGCGCTCTCGCAGGTCGTCGCAGCCCTCTCGCCCCTGCCCTCGCACGTCGCCCCGTGGTCGGTGGTCCTCGCGGTCACGATCGGCGCCGGCGTCGGGATCATCGCCGGCGCGTACCCGGCCAGCCGGGCCTCGCGCCTGGACCCGATCGCGGCGATGAGGGCCGAGACATGAACCTCACCCGGCTGTACTCGATGTTCGAGGGCGTCGTCATCGCCTTCGACTCGATCCGCACGAACAAGGTGCGCGCCGGCCTGACGATCCTCGGCATCGCGGTCGGCGTCTTCGTCGTCACGGTCATGTCCGCCGCGGTGCACGGCATCAACCAGGGCGTCTCGAGCAGCATCGCCGCCGCGGGACCAACGACCTTCTTCATCACCCGCTGGCCGGCGGAGATCACCTCGTGCAACGGCTCGGCGGACAGCTGCCCGTGGCGGCGCAACAAGCCGCTGACCCTCCAGAACGCGGCGGACATCCGGCGCCTTCCGTCGATCGCCGGCGTCACCGCGCACGTGAACAGCTCGACGCCGATCAAGTACGCCGACCGCGAGCTCCCGGGCGTGACGGTCGACGCCTACTCGCCCGAGTGGTTCGACGTGAGCGGCGGCGACATCGGCCCCGGCCGCAACTTCACGGGTGAGGAGTACGACGCCGGCGCGCCGGTGATCCTCGTGAACGCCAAGGTCGTCGAGAAGCTCTTTCTCGGCGGCGAGGCCGTGGGGAAGGACGTGCGGCTCGGCAACAACGTCTTCCGCGTCATCGGCGTCTACAACCCCGTCGCCAACGTCTTCGATTCGGGCGACCGCGGCAAGATCGTCATGCCGATCACGACGGCCCAGCGCAAGCTGAACGTGTCGCTCAACTGGCTCGACCTCAGCGTGAAGCCGCGCGAGGGCGTCAAGCGCGACGTGGCGATGGACGAGACGATCGCGACGCTGCGCACCGTACGTCACCTGCGCCCGTCGTCGATCAACGACTTCTTCACATCGACTCCGGAGAAGCTGCTCGAGCTCTACAACCGGATCGTCGGGGTGTTCTTCCTGGTGATGACCGTGCTGTCGGCGATCGGCCTGCTGGTGGGCGGCGTCGGGGTCATCGCCATCATGATGATTTCGGTCACCGAGCGCACGCGCGAGATCGGCGTCCGCAAGGCGCTCGGGGCCACGCGGCTGACGATCCTCTGGCAGTTCCTCGTCGAGGCGGCGACCCTCACGACGGTCGGCGCGGTCGCCGGACTCGCCGTCGGCGGGCTGCTCACGATCATCATCCGGTCGACGACCCCCATCCAGGCCGAAACGCCGCCGCTGGCCATCGTGGCCGCGCTCGGCGCGGCGGCCTTTGCCGGCATCGTCTTCGGCATGCTGCCGGCGATCCGCGCGGCCAGCCTCGATCCCGTCACCGCCCTCCGGCACGAATAGGCGCTCCCCACACCCCCACTCGCGTGCAATTCTTCGAAGCCATCCGCCTGGCGCTCAACACGATCCGGGTGCAGAAGCTCAAGAGCTTCTTCACCCTGCTCGGCGTCACGATCGGCGTGATGTTCCTCATCGCCGTGGTCTCGATCGTCGAGGGCATGTCGAAGTACGTCGAGGAGGATTTCGCCGGGCGCATCCTCGGCGCGAACACCTTCACGCTGCGCCGCTATCCGTGGTTCGGCAACAACGTGACCGAGGCAGAGTGGCGCGAGTGGCAGCGCCGGCCGCGCGTGTTCCACACCGACGTGGAGTTCATCAAGGGTATCCTGCCGACCGGCACCCATTACGCCGTCGAGAGCCAGGAGCGCCTCCCCGCCGGGTCGCAGTACGTGGCACGCCAGAAGCAGGTCGAGGTCCACGCGGTGGAGGGAGACTACTTCACGATCAAGAAGTACAACCTCACCGAGGGACGCGCGATCGCGCCGCAGGAATACGAGCAGGGTGACCAGGTGGTCGTGATCGGCCAGGAAGTCGCCCAGTTCTTCTTCCCGAACCTGAGCCCGATCGACCGCGAGCTGAAGATCCGCGGCCTGCCGTACCGCGTGGTGGGCGTGCTGGAGAAGCAGGGGTCGCTGTTCGGCCAGTCGCTCGACGCGATCGTCATCGGCACCTTCCAGTCGTCGCTCTCGCGGGCGACCAATCCACGGGGCGACATCGACGGCCTGCTGGTGCAGGCGCCAACCGACCTGATGATGAACGAGGCGATGGAGACCGTCCGCGAAGAGCTGCGCGGCCGCCGGCACCTGCGGCCGGGCCAGCCGGACAACTTCGTGATGGAGACGTCGGCCTCAGCGCTTCAGGAATTCCGGGAGATCAAGGGCGTCATGACCATCGCCGGCACGGCGCTGCCGGCCATCGGCCTCGTCGTCGGCGGCATGGTCATCATGAACATCATGCTCGTGGCCGTGGTCGAGCGGACGCGCGAGATCGGCATCCGGAAATCGCTCGGCGCCCGCCGCCGCGACATCCTCAACCAGTTCCTCGTCGAGTCGGCAACGCTCAGCACCGTCGGCGCGATGATCGGCATCGCGCTGGGGATCCTGATCGCGAAGGTCATTTCGTGGAATTTCCCGCTGCCGGCGGCGGTGGCCCCCTGGTCCATCGTCGTGGCGACGCTCCTCGGCACCGTCGTCGGGATCGTCTCCGGCGTCTACCCCGCGCGCCGCGCCTCGCGGCTCGACCCCATCGAAGCGCTCCGGCAGGAATAGGCTCATGAGTCTCTTTGCACGGCTTCTCACCGCCTTCGAGGGCGTTGCCATCGCGTTCGACGCGATCCGGGCCAACAAGGGCCGCGCGGCCCTGACGATCATGGGGGTCGGCGTCGGCGTCTTCGTGGTCGTCGCCCTGTCGTCCGTGGTCCAGGGCATCAACGAGTCGTTCCGCCGCGACCTCGAGGCCGCGGGGCCGACGTCGTTCTACGTCTATCGTCGCCCGATCGCCGCCTTCCAGAACTGCTCGGATGCCGATGCGTGCCCCGAGCGCCGCAATCCCGGCATCACCATGGCCGAGGTCGATGGCCTCAGCCGGCTGCCGAACATGTTCGCGGTGGTCTCGCACATCGGCAGCGGCGCGCAGTTCAAGTACAAGGACCGCACGCTCAACACCGGCGTCGAGTTCTACACCGCCAACTGGACGGAAGTGGACGGCGGCGACATCTACCCCGGCCGCAGCTTCACGCAGGCCGAGAACGCGGCGGCGGCGCGCGTGATGCTCGTCAACGAGAAGCTGGCCGAGAAGCTCTTCGGCGACTCCGACCCGTTGAACAAGGAAGTGACGGTGAACGGCGTGCCGACGCGGGTGATCGGCGTCTATCACTATACGGCGAGCCCGATGGGCACGCCGACGTCGGCCGGCGGCGGCGACTCGCCGAAGGCGATCATGCCGATCGAGACCGGCAGGCGCCACATGAACCTGTGGATGCGCGGCAACAACCTCATCGTGAAGCCGCGGCAGGGCGTGGCGCTCGAGGAAGCCGTGGACGACGTCACCGCGTACTTCCGCGCAAAGCGCGGCCTCCGCCCGACGCAGGTCAACAACTTCGCTATCGTGACGCAGGACCGCCTGATGGACGTCTACAACCAGCTGTTCGGGACCTTCTTCGTGGTCGGTCTGGCGCTGTCCTCCGTCGGGCTGCTGGTGGGCGGCGTGGGCGTGGTGGCCATCATGATGATCTCGGTCACCGAGCGGACCAAGGAGATCGGCGTGCGGAAGGCGCTCGGCGCGACGCGGGCGACGATCCTCTGGCAGTTCCTCGTC
Source organism: uncultured Gemmatimonadota bacterium (assembly GCA_946479895.1). Next base: position 3,905 of record CAMLHT010000135.1, read on the forward strand.
GAGGCGGTGACGCTCACCGGCGTCGGCGCCAGCGTCGGACTGGTCCTCGGAATCCTGACGGCGCTCTTCATCAAGACGAAGTGGCCGGCGATCCCGGCATCCACGCCGGTGTCGTCCATCGTCGCCGCGCTGCTCGCCAGCGCCTTCACCGGGATCCTGTTCGGGATCATCCCGGCGATGCGGGCGGCCAGGCTCGATCCCATCGACGCGCTGCGCTACGAGTAGCTCCCCGAGGGGTGACGTCGGGCAGGATCCGCTGGTCCCCCGCTTCACCGGACGCCACATTTCCGGGTGCACGTCACCCCATTCGAGGACTACCGTGTCTAATCCCTCCCCTGGCCTCCGGCGCGCCCTGTGTGGCGCGCTCGCGCTGAGCGCCGTCGTTGCCGGCCTTGCCGGCGCCCAGGCCGCCCGCGTCAACAAGTACGGATATCCCGAGAAGCGAGCCCCGCGACCGACGGCGGCCGCCATCACGGACGCCGACCTGATGACGCGCCTTTACATCTTCGCCGACGACTCGATGCAGGGCCGCCAGTTCGGCCGCGTCGGCAACATGAAGGGCACGAACTACATCGCCGGTGAGGTGCGACGCCTCGGGCTCCTCCCCGCCGGCGACAACGGCACCTGGTTCCAGCGCCTGCCCGTCGTGCAGCGCCACTTCACGGATCGCTCCACCGTGACGGTGGATGGAGCGACCCTGCGGTTCAACACCGACTTCGTCCCGCTGCCGGCAGGTCTGGCGAGGGCGCCCCGGCCCATCGAGAATGCCCAGGTCGTATTCGGCGGCAGCCTCGCCGATACCGCCTCACTCATTGCGCCCAGCGAGGCGGCCGGAAAGTTCGTCGTCTTTCTTCCGGCGCCGGCCGGTCCGGCCGGCGGTGGACGCGGGAACGCTGGCCCCGCGGCGGGCCAGAATGCGTGCCTTGCCGTGCTCAATCCCGGCGCTGCCGGCGCTGCTGCCTCCGGACGCGGAGGCTTCGGCATCGCGGGCTTCAACCCGATGGCCCGTTATTCCGCGGCCGCCGGGATCGGCGTCGTGAGCCTGGACCTGACGCCGATGGGACGCCGGGCGTTCATCAACGAGACGCAGGGCGTCCTCGGTCAGCAGCCCCCGCCCACGCCGCGCGCGCCGATCGTCGTCACGCGGAACGGCGTCATCGGCACGGTGAACAACGGACAGCTTGCCGGCGGCAGGCTTCCCGATGGGATGACTGCGGCGCAGCTCCAGCAGCTCATCGACTCGAGCCGCGCTGACTCGATCGCGCGGGTGCGCCGCGCGGCAGTCGCCGCCGTGAACGAGCGCGTGCGCTCGTGCCTGACGGCGGACTCCATCGCGGTTTCGCACGGCGCGCCGTCGATGCTCGGTCCCGGCGGAGTGGCAGCCGCGGATTCGGCGGCAATGGCTTCGCTGCTGCCCGCCGGTGGCCGCGGGTTCGGCGGTGGTGGGAGAGGAGGGCGTGGCGGCGCCGCCGGTGGGGCTGCGGGAGAGGCTCCGGTCGCGAACCTCCTGCTCACGCGCGCCGCGGCGGAGCGGCTCCTCGGCCGGTCGCCGGATGGCATGACGGTGGGCGCGACGGGTCGAACCGTTTCGGCCGCCCTCGCCTGGGAGGAGCGCGACGTCTCGGACTACGCCCGCAACGTGGTGGCGGTCGTGCCGGGAAGCGATCCGTCGCTCAAGGGCCAGTACGTGCTGGTCAGCGCCCACAACGATCACGTCGGGTTCAGCACGACGCCCGTCGACCACGACTCGCTGAAGGCGTACAACGACATCCGCACGCGCATGGCCCTTTCGCGCCGCGTGGGTGATCTCTCGCCGGTCTCGCCGCAGGAGCTCGCCGCGATTCGCGTCAACATGGACAGCCTGCGCCGGATCCGGCCGGCGCGCCTGGACTCGATTTCGAACGGCGCGGACGACGACGGCTCCGGCTCGATGGCGATTCTCGAGATCGCGGAATACATCGCGAAGATGCCGGTCAAGCCGAAGCGCTCCACGATCTTCGTGTGGCAGACCGGCGAGGAAGCCGGCCTGCTCGGCTCCGCCTACTTCGCGACGCACCCCACGGTCCCGGTGGATTCGATCGTCGCCGACATCAACATCGACATGATCGGCCGCGGTCGCGGCGAGGATCTGCCGGGCGGCGGACCGACGTACGTCGGCGTGGTGGGCTCGGGATTCATGTCGGCCGACCTGGCGGAAGTGGTCGCTTCGGCCAACCAGAGGCAGAAGCAACCACTCGCGCTCGACCCGAAGTTCGATCTCCCCACAACGTGGCCGGGCTACAACAACATCTACGGCCGCAGCGATCACTTCAATTACGCGCGCCAGTGCATCCCCATCGCGTTCTTCTTCACCGGGCTGCACGGGGACTATCACCAGCGGACGGACGAGCCGCAGTACATCGACTACCCGCACTATTCGCTGATCACCAACCTGATACGCGATATCGTGGTGGATCTGGGGCAGCGCGCGCAGCGGCCGTCGCTCGACAAGCCTTGCTTGCGGTGATCGCTCGATTGGCAGGTGTCATTCGCTCGTAAAGAGGTTTGTACGCGGATCACGCCGATCCGCGTACAAACTTCTCTCCCCCCGATTGAACTCAGTCGGGAGCCCGGAAGATCAGGCTCATACAGGTAACACCACCCTCCGCTTTCGCGAACTCGGAGACGTCGACGGGCTTCACCGGATAGCCCGCGGCTTCGAGCATCCGGATCGTCGCGGGATACCCTTCGGCCGCGACGACCGTGTCGGCCACGAAGGCCACGTCTCCGCCCCAGGGCTCCTCCTCCGGGACATCGAGGAGATCGAACCCATCCAGGTCCGACGCCTCGATCCAGCGCCGGTTCACGATGAGGCGCCCGTCGGGGAGCGCGGTGCAGCCGCTCTTCAGGTGAAGGCACCCTTTCATGCGGACGCCGCGCACGGCGTAGCCATGCCTTGCCGTCAGCGTGGCGAGGCCGCCAATACCTTCGGCATTCGTGCGCGCCGAGCGGCCCACGAGAATGGTGTGCCCGACGACGACGATGTCGCCGCCGTCGATGGTGCCCGGCGCCGCGATGCGAACGAGGGTGCGCCTGGCCGCGAGCGCGGCTGCGATGCCGTCCACCTCCCGGCGACGCGATTCCGCGCCGGGGCGCATGAGCACCGCCAGCTCATCGAGCACCAGTGCCGTGTCCTCCACGAACACTCCATCGGGGAACTCGTCGGCGTCGTCCAGGCGGATCACCTTCGCGCCCAGCGTCTCCAGCATCCGGCGATAGGCGTCGTGCTGCCGCAACGCCGCGGCGAAGTCGATGGGCGCTCGGCCGACGTGGGTGCGTTCGCCCGCTTCCAGGAGGGGCGACGGCCGCCGGGTGATCGCGATGATCCTCACGGGGGATATTGTATATTGGCGGCATGACGACCGTCGACCTGCTCGCCATTGCCGCCCATCGCGATGACGTGGAGCTCACCTGCTCCGGCACCCTGATCAAGGCGGCGAAGCAGGGTTACCGCACCGCGATCCTCGACCTGACTCAGGGCGAGATGGGCAGCCGCGGATCCGTCGAGCTGCGCGCCTCCGAGGCGTCGCGCGCGGCGGAGCTGATGGGGGTGCAGGCCCGGGAGAACCTCGGCCTCCCCGACGCGGGGATCGTCGACGACCTCGCCACCCGCGAGCGCCTGGCGCGCGCCATCCGCCGCTTCAGGCCGAAGGTGGTGATCGCGCCCGCCCGCGAGGGGCGCCACCCTGACCATCACACCACGGCGCAGCTCGTGCGCGACGCGTGCTTCGTCGCCGGACTGGCGAAGCTGGCGCCCGACGTGCCAAAGCACCGCCCGAAGAAGCTGATCCACTGCGTGAGCTTCCGCGAGGATTTCGGCAAGCCCACCTTCGTCGTGGACATCAGCGAGGAATTCGAGACGAAGATGAAGGCGATCCGCTGCTACGACTCGCAGTTCACCGGTGAGATCCAGGCCGGCGAGGTCTTCCCCAACGGCGAGCCCCTGTACGACATCGTGCGGCACCAGTCCGCGCACTACGGCTCCCTGATCCGCTGCCGCTATGGCGAGCCTTTCTACACTTCGGAGACGGTGCGCATCGACGACATCGTCGCCCTGGAGGTATCGAGCTTTTGACCGGACCCCGCGACGTCAATTACCCGGACTATCTCGCCCTCGACGAGCTGCTGAAGCTGCAGCGCGCGCGGTCGACGCCCGAGCATCCGGACGAGCTGCTCTTCATCGTCGTGCACCAGGCGAGTGAGCTGTGGTTCAAGGTCATCCTCGCCGACATCGGCGCGCTGATCGACGCCATGGAGCACAACGAGACGGGCCGCGCGCTCTGGCACGTGCAGCGGCTGAACGTCCTGATGCGGATCGTGGCGCAGCAGCTGACGTCCCTCAGCACGCTCCCGCCGCAGCATTTCGCGGCGTTTCGCGGATACCTCGGCACGTCGAGCGGATCGCAGAGCGTGCAGTTCCGCGCGATCGAGGCGGCATCCGGCCTCCGCGACGCCGCCTTCATGAAAGCCCTCGAGGAGCGCGGCCCCATTCCCGACCTCGTCTCGCTTTCGCTCGCCCGCCCCACGCTCCAGTCGCTGTTCGTCGCCCTCGTGAAGCACGAGGGGTTGACCCTGGACGAGCTGTACACGGGACCGGGCCCCAATCTCCTGTTCTTTCTGGCCGAGCAGCTGCTCGAATACGAGCAGAACTTCGCCGAGTGGCGTTTCAAGCACGTGCAGCTCGTGGAGCGGATCATCGGGCCGATGACCGGAGGCACCGGCGGGACGCTGGGCGCCGCGTACCTGCGCCAGCAGGTGGACCAGCGGTTCTTCCCGGAGCTCTGGGCGGTGCGGGCCCGGCTCCACGGGAAGAAGTAGGTAACGCCAGCAGCCGCAACGCTTTATATTCCGCCCCATGGCCGACCCCATCTATCTCGACCACGCGGCGACCACCCCGGTGCGGCGCGAGGTTCTCGAAGCCATGGCGCCCTTCTGGGACGGCCGGTTCGGGAACCCGTCCTCCGTGCACCGGTGGGGACGCGACGCGCGTACCGCGCTCGACGAAGCGCGTGAGCGGATCGCCGCCTGCATGGGTGCCGGCCCCGACGAGGTCGTCATCACCTCCGGTGGAACCGAGGGCGACAATCTCGCCATCCTCGGCGTCTGGCGCACCCGCCGCCGGACCGAGCACCGCAATGCCGTCCTGACGACGCCGGTCGAGCACAAGGCCGTGCTCGGAGCGGTCCATCAGGCCGGCGCCGAGGGCGCCGACGAACGCCTGTGTCGGATGACGCCGGACGGGGTCGTCGACACGGCGTCGTACGAGGAGCTCGCGACCGACAGCGTGGCCGTCGCGTCGGTGATGTGGATCAACAACGAGATCGGCACCATCCAGCCGATCCAGCAGCTCGCCGAGCGGGCGAAGGCCAGGGGCATCGTGTTTCACACCGATGCGGTGCAGGCCTTCGGCAAGGTCGAGATCGACGCCCGGAAGACGCCATTCGACCTGCTCTCCATTTCCGGCCACAAGATCGGCGCGCCCAAGGGCTGTGGCGCGATGTTCATCCGCCGCGGGACGCCACTCGAGCCGCTGTTCCACGGTGGCTCGCAGGATCGGGGTCGTCGTCCGGGCACCGAGAACGTGGCCGCCATCGTGGGCCTCGCGCGCGCCGTCGAGCTGGCGCGCGACGAGCGTATCGAGGAGTGCGCGCGGCTGGCGGCCATGCGCGACCGGTTCGAGCATCTCGTGCTCGAGCGCGTGCCGGACGCGGTCATCCACGGCCGCAACGCGCCCGAGCGCGCGCCGCACATCACGAACATCTCGGTGCCGGGCGTGGACAGCGAGTCCCTGCTGATGGCGCTCGATCTCCGCGGGATCGGCTGCTCGGCCGGCTCCGCCTGCCAGAGC
>CAMLHT010000136.1 GCA_946479895.1 uncultured Gemmatimonadota bacterium
TCATGAACACCGCGTCGTGCAAGAGCGCGATCACGTTCATCGACGGCGACAAGGGCATCCTGCGCTACCGCGGCTACCCGATCGAGCAGCTCGCGGAGAACGCGACGTTCCTCGAGGTGGCGTGGCTGCTGCGCAAGGGCGAGCTGCCGAACCGGAAGGAGTACGACCAGTGGGTGCACGACATCACGTTCCACACGTACGTGCACGAGAACATCAAGAGCTTCCTCACCGGGTTCCGGTACGACGCGCACCCGATGTCGATGCTCTGCTCGGCCGTCGCCGCGCTGTCGTCGTTCTATCCGGAAGCGAAGAACATCTCCGATCCGGAGTCGCGCGAGATCTCGATCATCCGTCTCCTGGCGAAGGTGCCGACGATCGCCGCGTTCTGCTTCCGGCACGCGAAGGGGATGCCCTTCATTTACCCGGACAACGACCTGGGCTACGTCGAGAACTACCTCTCGATGGTGGCCCGCATGTCGGAGCCCCGGTACGAGGCGAACCCGATCTTCAAGAAGGCGCTCGAGGTGCTCTTCATCCTCCACGCCGACCATGAGCAGAACTGCTCGACGAGCGCCGTGCGCGCCGTCGGCTCGTCGCACGTCGACCCGTTCTCGGCGATCGCGGCCGGCATCGCCGCGCTCTACGGACCGCTGCATGGCGGCGCGAACGAGCAGGTGCTGCACATGATCAAGGAGATCGAGCACCCGAAGAACGTGCCGGCCTTCATCGACAGCGTGAAGGGCGGCAAGGGCGCCCGACTGATGGGCTTCGGCCACCGCGTCTACAAGAGCTACGACCCGCGCGCGAAGATCGTGAAGAAGCTCGCGGACGACGTGTTCAAGGTCGTCGGCGTCGACAAGGACCTCGAGATCGCGCTCAAGCTCGAGGAGGCGGCGCTCAACGACGAGTACTTCATCTCGCGGAAGCTCTACCCGAACGTCGATTTCTACACGGGCCTGATCTACCGCTCGATGGCGTTCCCGACGGACTACTTCACGGTGCTGTTCGCCGTGGCGCGGACCGCGGGCTGGCTGGCGCAGTGGGAGGAGATGCTCAGCGACAAGGAGCAGAAGATCGCCCGGCCCCGGCAGGTGTACGTCGGCTACGGCGAGCGGCCGTACAAGAGCCAGATCTCGCGGTAGGGCGCTCGACTTCAGCGAGGGAAAGGGGTCCGCCGGGAAGCCGGCGGACCTTTTCCGTTTCCGGCTGCGTATTCTTCCTCGCAATGGCCGAGACCTTCCAGGGCATCAATGACATCGTCGTGCGGGTCCTCCTCGGGCTGGCACTGCTGACCGGGGCGATCTGCCTCGTGGACTGGGCGATCCGCATGCGGCGCATCAGCCCCTTCAGGCCCGTCGCCCGATTCTTCCGCCGATGGATCGATCCGATGATGAAGCCGCTAGAGACGGTCATCGTCCGGCGGGGTGGCCAGCCGCAGTCGGCGCCGTTCTTCGCCTTCATGACCGTGATCATCGGCGGGATCGTGATCATCCAGCTGATGGCGGTGCTGTTCGGCCTGGCGATGCAGGTCCGGGTCGGCGTGACGAGCCCGACGCGATTCGTGCAGATGCTGCTGTCGTGGGCGCTCAAGCTCGTGACGTTCGCGCTCATCGTCCGCGTGATCTCGACCTGGCTCCCCGTCTCGCCGTACTCGAAGTGGATCCGGTGGTCGTATGTCGCGACCGAGTGGCTGCTCGCTCCGCTCCGGCGGTTCATCCCGCCCTTCGGGTCGATCGACATCACGCCGATCGCCGCGTACTTCCTGCTGATCGTCGCCGGGCGGATTCTCGGGCTTCGCTGACTCGACCCCCGCGCCGTTCGCTGCCAATGCCCCGGCGTGCCCACGGGCGCGACTGGCCACAAGCGGACGCTGAACTTCACGGTGGGTCTCCGGTGAGCAAGGTCGGGTTACCTTGATCCCGCGCGGCAACGGCCGCCAATCGTCATTCCATGCAGGACGCGCAGGGATACCGTGAACACCACCAGCACCACCGGCCTGAAGCAGCTGCTCGCCGAGACCCTCGAGCGCTCGAATCAGTATCTCGACAGTCTCCCCACCCGTCCGGTCGCGCCCCGCCCCGCTGGCGTCGCCGCGCTTTCAGCGCTCGACGTCCCCCTCCAGAAGGAGCCGATCGACGCCGCGGCCGTCATTCGTGAGCTGGACGAAGTCGTCACCCCGGCGACCATGGCGATGGCCGGCCCGCGCTTCTTCGGCTTCGTCATCGGCGGGACGCTGCCGGTCGCGCTGGCGGCGCACTGGCTTTCCAGCGCGTGGGACCAGAACACTGGGCTCTACAACTCGACGCCGGGCACCTCGCACCTGGAGCAAGTGGCGCTGCGGTGGCTGCTCGACCTCCTCGACCTGCCGCGCGAGAGCGCGGGCGCCTTCGTCACCGGGACGACGGTCGCGCACATCACCGCGCTCGCCGCGGCGCGGCACGCCGTCCTCGCGAAAGCGGGATGGGACGTCGAGGCCAACGGGCTGTTCGGCGCTCCGGAAGTCACCGTCATCACCGGCGCCGAAGCGCACCCGACGCTCTTCAAGGCGCTGGGCGTCATCGGGTTCGGCCGGAAGCGCGTGATCAGGGTGCCCGTGGACGAGCAGGGTCGCATGCGCGCCGACGCGATGCCGAAGATCTCGGGCCCGACGATCGTCTGCGTGCAGGTGGGCAACGTCAACTCCGGCGCGTGCGACGACGTCGCAACCATCGGCAAGGCGGCGCGCGCGGCCGGTGCCTGGGTTCACGTGGACGGCGCCTTCGGCCTCTGGGCCCGCGTCGCTCCGAGCCGCGCGCACCTCGTCCAGGGGATCGAGCATGCGGATTCCTGGGCGACCGATGCCCACAAATGGCTCAACGTCCCCTACGACTCCGGTGTCGCCTTCGTCCGCGACGGCAACGCGCTCCGGAAGTCGATGGCCGTGAGCGCCGAGTATCTGCCGACGGAGACCGCGAACCGGAACCCGAGTGATTACACCCCCGAGCTTTCCCGCCGGGGACGCGGGGTGGACATCTGGGCGGCGCTGCGGTCGCTCGGACGCGACGGCGTCAGCGCCATGATCGAGGCCAACTGCCGGCAGGCCCGCCGATTCGGCGAGGGGCTCTCCAAGGCGGGCTTCACGGTCCTCAACGACGTCGTCCTCAATCAGGTCGTCGTGCAGTTCGGCGATGCCGACCGCACGCGCCAGGTCATTCGCGCGATCCAGGAGGACGGGACGATGTGGGCCGGCGAGACCGTCTGGCAGGGCCGGGTCGCCATGCGCATCAGCGTCTCGTGCTGGGCGACGACCGACGCCGACGTCGAGAAGTCGCTCGCCGCCATCATCCGGCTCGCGTCCTAGGGAGTGAACTCCGCCCGGGCCTGCGCCATCCCTCCGCCGTCGATCACCCGCCGGTACCCGAGTGACTTGAGCGTGGCCGCGGCGGTCGCGGACCTTGCCCCGCTGGCGCAGTAGACGAGTATACGGCTGTCCGGCCTGATCTCCGCCCGAGCCGGGACCGCATCGGCGATCCTGTGCACCGGGATGCACTCGGCGCCGCCGAGGTGGCCCAGCCAGTATTCGATATGGGAGCGGACGTCGATGACGAAATCGACCGGCTTGTTCTGGAACGAGGGCATGACGCGAAACGGATCGGGGTACGGGTTACGTGAATGCTCGCTGCCGGCGGCGGTGAATGCATCGGGGACACACCGGGAAACCGTCGGGCAGGTTACCAATGCGCATCGAAGCGAGTGACGGCGGTGTCCGGTTCGCGGTGCACGTGCAGCCGCGCGCCTCGCGGACGGAGATCGCCGGCGCGCACGGCGACGCGGTGAAGATCCGGCTCCAGGCGCCGCCGGTCGACGACGCCGCGAACGGAATGCTCGTCGATTTTCTCAGCGAGCGCTTCGCTGTCGCCCGGCGCAACGTTAGAATAGTGTCGGGCGCGCACTCACGCGCCAAGGTCGTCGAGGTCGATGGACTCTCCGTCGACGACGCGCGGCGGATTCTGACGTTGCAGGACAAATGACTGACCAGACAGACATGTCTTCCATTCTTCTCGTCGGCACCGACCTCTCCCTCCTCGAGGGCCTCGCGCAGTCCCTCTCGGCGCAGGGACACGCGACGCGGGTCGCGGGGAGCTTCGGCGAGGCGCGCGAGCTCGCGACGACGAAGAAGCCGCTGATCACGGTGATCGAGCGGCAGATGGCGACGGAGTCGGCGCGCGAGGTGCTCGGCCTGACCCAGGGCTCCGGCGGCGCGCTGGTGCTGTACCGCCCGACCCCGGCGAAGCCCGGCGCGTTGCCCCACGTGCTTCAGCGGCACGTGCTGGCGGACCTCGCGCTGCCGCTCGAGCGTCACCGGCTGGCCACCCTTGTCCAGCACGTGACCGACCGCGCGACCGCGGTCGGGCGCGGGCGGGTGAGCGGGGAAACCGAGCTGTCCCGGTGAGCGGAGAAGCGATCTCGAAGCTTTTTCGCAACGACAAGTTCCTCCGGATCGCGCGCCCGACGGCGACGATCCTCGGCCTCGCCGCCGGCATCTGGCACGGCTCGCACGCGTGGTCGGCGTGGCGGCAGTCGGAGCAGTGGAAGGCCGCGGACCCCGCGCTGTCCGACTTCTTCTGGTCGGCCTTTCAGACGGAGCTGGGCGTCACCCTCGCCGCGATCTTCGCGGCGTACTTCGCCCGCATCGTCTTCGACGTCAGGAGACTACGGCGAAATGACAGCGTGGCCGTTCCGAGCGATCGCACTCTTCCCGTACCGTGACGCCCATGACGTCGCGGAGCATCGTCTGAACGGCCAGGCAGACTTCCGCGCGCTCGTTCACCGCGACTGAAAGCGGGCAGCTGCAGCCGGTGATGCGGAGGTGTCCGCCCTGCCCGCGTTCCACCGTCGTCACGCCGCCGAGCGCATTGAGCAGCTGAGACGCGCGTTCGGCCCGCGCCGCGAGGTCTCCCGAGGGCGCCGGGGACGACTCGGCAAGCCGATGCCCGACGTCGCGCATGACCGCCCGCAGCTCCGTCTGGCCCAGCTTGTGGCCGACCGCGGCGAGGAGCGAGGTGAGAAACGGGATGTAGGCCTCCGAGAAGGAGGGCTCGGCGGCCGGGGCGATCTCGTACTCGGTCGCGGGCTTGCCCACCCCGCCTCCGCGACGGACGCCCTTCGCCTGGACGATCCCGTCGCGCTCGAGGGTCCCGAGATGCAGGCGGACGGCGTTGTCCGTCAGCTCGAGGTCGCCGGCCAGCTCCTCGACCGTGCGCGGCCCGCGCCGCAGGAGCGAGACGATCCGCCCGCGGGTGGATTCGAAGAAGCGGTTGTCGATGCGTCCGGCCATGGGGTTCCTCCTGGACTGAGGATAGCAGGAACTGCCCGATCTGGCAATTAGTCCAGTAAAAACTTGACAAATAGGAGAATCTGGGTTTCCGTGCGTCACGCAGTCGGACATCACCCCAACCCATCATTCCCAATGCGTACCTCGATTCGCGCCGGACTCGTCGCCACCGCCCTCGTCGTTTCCGCCGCCGCCAGCGCATCCGCGCAGGCGAAGCCCGCCGCCCTCGACGATGCCACCATCGTCGCCATCTTCGATGCCGCCAACACGTGGGACATGGAGACCGGCGCGCTCGCCGTGAAGAAGGGCTCGACCCAGGCGGTGCGGGACTTCGGCAAGCAGCTCACCGGCGACCATACCACGGTGCGCCAGCAGGGCCGCGACCTGGCCGCCCATCTCCACGTGACCCCGACGCCGCCGAAGGATTTCGCGATGGCGGCCGACCACCAGGCGGCGGTGAAGAAGCTTTCCGGCCTCGACGGCAAGGCGTTCGACCGGGCGTTCCTGGAGCACGAGGTCGCGTTTCACAAGGCGGTGCTCGACGCCGTCACGACGACGCTGCTTCCGGCGCTGAAGAACGAGGACGTGCGAAAGCTGGTGACGACCGTCGCTCCGGCGTTCAACGCGCACATGGTGGCCGCGCAGAACCTGCTGGACAGGATGAAGTAGGGTCGGCCGTGGCGGGCTCGCGCGATCGGTGGTACGGTTCGGGATGCAGCCACCGATCGCGCGCGTCCTCCTGGACGACGGCAGGTGACGGCGCGAGGGGGTCCGGACGGGCTCTCGCGTCGCGAGTTCCTCGACGCCGGCGCGAGGGCGCTCGTGACGCTTCCCCTGTTGGCGTCACTCGGTCCGCGACAGTCACAGGCGAAATCGCGACTGATCCTGCTCGGCACCGCCGGCGGCCCGACGCCCAAGCCGAACCGTGCGGCGCCGGCCCAGGTGATCGTCGTCAACGGCGTGTCGTACGTGATCGACTGCGGGAACGGCGTCGCTCGCCAGATGATCCTCGCCCGGCTCAGGCTCGGCTCGATCCGCGGCGTCTTCCTGACCCACCATCATTCCGATCACAACGCCGACCTGGGCAACCTGATCCTGCTCGCCTGGGCCAGCGACCTCACGGCGGCGGTACAGATGTTCGGCCCGCCGCCCCTGTCGGAGATGATGCGGCAGTTCCTGGCCATGAACGAGACGGACATCCGCATCCGCACCGCGGACGAGGGCCGCCCGCGTCTCGATCGCATGATCTCGACGCGAGACCTGACGGCGGGCGGGCTCGTCATGCAGGACGCGAACGTCAGGGTGACCGCGGCCGTCGTGAATCATCCGCCGGTGACACCGTCCTTCGCCTACCGGTTCGACTGCCCCGACCGGTCGATAGTGATTTCCGGCGATACCGCGCCGTCCGAGGCGCTGATCCGCCTCGCCCGCGGAGCCGACGTTCTCGTGCACGAGGTCATGCATGTCCCGTCGATCGAGACGCTGATCGCCGGCGAGACGAACGCGAAGACCCTGCGGGAGCACCTGCTGGCGAGCCATACCACCACGGAGCAGGTTGGCCGCATCGCCACCGAGGCCGGAGTGAAGACGCTCGTGCTGTCCCACTTCGTCCCCGGCGGGGCGCCCTTCCTGAGCGACGAGGCGTGGCTCGACGCCGTGCGGCCGAACTACTCCGGTCGCATCATCGTCGGACGGGACCTGCTGGAGATCTGACCGGGCCGCCGGGAAGTAGCCTGATGACGTCCGGGAGCATTGCGGACCGGTCGGTGACCGCCTAAGCTCCTTCCATAGACAATCGAAGTTCGTGGTGATTTCCGGCAACTTGCGGCCACGTTAAACAAATCGCTAAAGCGCCCGCCCGGCGCTCACGCCCCGGGCTTTTTTCGTTTCAGCTCGTCTCTCGCGGTGAAGCGCGAGCGGTTCCCTCGCTTCGCCCGGGATGACCCAGGACCCAATGACCTACAAGGCACCAGACCATCCGTATCTCCGCGCGCTCGACGATCACGTCCTCGTGTTCGACGGCGCGATGGGCACCAATATCCAGCTCCACCACCCCACGCCGGAGGACTTCGGCGGCAAGGAGCTCGAGGGCTGCAACGACCACCTCGTGCTGACGCGGCCCGACATCATCCAGTCGATCCACGAGAGCTTCCTCGCCGTCGGCTGCGACGTCGTCGAGACCTGCACGTTCCAGTCGACGCCACACCGGCTGCGCGAGTGGGGGATCGAGGAAAAGACGCGCGACCTCAACGTCGCGGCGGCGAGGCTGGCGCGGGCGGCCTGCGAGAAATACTCGACGCCGGAGAAGCCGCGCTTCGTGGCGGGGTCCATCGGCCCGACGGGCATGCTGCTCTCGTCGTCCGACCCCGCCCTGTCGGCGACCACGTTCGCCGAGCTGGAGGAGAACTACTACATCCAGGCGAAGTACCTGGTCGAGGGCGGCGTGGACGTTCTGCTCGTCGAGACGGCGCAGGACATCCTCGAGGTCAAGGCGGCGGTCGCCGGCTTCGAGCGCCTCTTCCGCGAGATCGGCCGCCGGATCCCGATCCAGGCGCAGGTCACCCTCGACACGAGCGGCCGTATGCTGCTCGGCACCGACATCGCGAGCTCGCTGACCACGCTCGAGGCGCTGCCGGTGGACGTCATCGGGCTGAACTGCTCGACGGGCCCGGAGCACATGCGCGAGCCGATCCGCTACCTGACGGCGAACGCGTCGCGACCGATCTCCTGCATCCCGAACGCGGGCCTGCCGCTCAACACGGGCACCGGCGACGCAGTCTATCCGCTCGAGCCGAAGCCGATGGCCGAAATGCTGGCCGAGATGGTGAAGGTGAACGGCGTGCGGATCGTCGGCGGCTGCTGCGGCACCCGGCCGGAGCACCTCAGGGAAATCGCCGCCGCGGTCTCGAAGGTCGACTTCACGCCCCCGCATCACGAGCCCGTTCCCCGCGTCTCCTCGGCGATGCGCGCGGTGGACCTGGACCAGGATCCGAAGCCGCTCCTCATCGGCGAGCGCGTGAACGCCCAGGGCTCGCGGAAGGTGAAGCGCCTCCTGCTGGCCGAGGACTACGAGGGCATCGTCGAGGTCGCGCGGGAGCAGGCCGAGTCCGGCGCGCACGTGCTGGACGTCTGCGTGGCCGTGACGGAGCGGTCGGATGAAGCCGACCAGATGGCGAAGCTGGTGAAGCTGCTGTCGATGTCGGTGGAATCGCCGATCATGATCGACTCGACCGAGGCGAAGGTGATCGAGAAGGCGCTCGAGGCGATCCCCGGCCGCGCGATCATCAACTCCATCAACATGGAGAACGGCCGCGAGCGCATCGACGCCATCGTCCCGCTGGCGAAGAAGCACGGCGCGGCGCTCGTCGCGCTCACCATCGACCCGGTGGGCATGGCCAAGACCCGCGAGCGGAAGCTCGAGGTCGCGAAGAAGATCTACGACATCGTCGTCGGTGAGTACGGCATGGAGCCGGCCGACCTGATCTACGACGACCTGACCTTCACCCTGGCGACCGGCGACGCGGAGTGGATCGACTCGGCCATCGAGACAATCGAGGGCATCCGGCTGATCAAGAGGGAGCTCCCGGGCGTCTACACATCACTCGGCGTCTCCAACGTCTCGTTCGGCCTGTCGCCCGAGGCGCGCGCCGTCCTGAATTCCGTCTTCCTGCATCACTGCGTGGAAGCGGGGCTCGACATGGCGATCGTCAACCCCGCGCACATCAAGCCGTACGCGGAAATCTCGGACGAGGAGCGGGCGCTGGCGGACGACCTGGTCTTCAACAAGAGGGCCGACGCACTCCAGCGGTTCATCGAGGCATTCCAGGGAAAAGCGGGACGCGCGGATCAGACAGATCAGGCGGATCCCACGGATCAGATGGACCCGAGGGCGAAGGTCCACTGGATGATCGTGCACCGGAAGAAGGACGGGATCGAAGCCGCGCTCGACGCGGCCGGCGTGCGCGAGAATCCCGTGCAGGTGCTGAACGACGTGCTGCTGCCGGCGATGAAGGAGGTCGGCGACAAGTTCGGCGCCGGTGAGCTCATCCTGCCGTTCGTCCTCCAGTCGGCCGAAGCGATGAAGAAGGCCGTGAAGCACCTCGAGCAGTTTCTCGACCGGAAGGAAGGCTACACCAAGGGCAAGGTGGTGCTGGCGACCGTGTACGGCGACGTGCACGACATCGGGAAGTCCCTGGTCAACACCATCCTCTCCAACAACGGCTACACGGTCTACGACCTGGGCAAGCAGGTGCCGGTGAACACGATCATCGAGAAGGCG
>CAMLHT010000137.1 GCA_946479895.1 uncultured Gemmatimonadota bacterium
CACATCCAGTCTGCGTCGTCTGCGCGTGTCCGTGTCGTCTGCGTCGCAGTCAGTCTTCAGGGGACAACGGACTGGCCTTCCGGGACGGAGTGCCCTATCGCGCCATCCGGAACAAATAGCTGAGCTTCACGAAGAATGCGTCATCCGTTCGCCGCAGGTCGCTGAGCGCCAGCGCGTCCGGCTCCCGCATCGTGTTGCCGTAACCGAAGAAGGCCACCGTACCAGGATTCGGCCGGTACGAGATGAGCCAGTCCGCCCGCAGCGTGTTCGACGACGACGCCGTCGTCAGCACCGGAGTCCCCGCGGGACCGGCGAGCGCGATCGGCAGGCCGGTCGTCGGATCCACGAGCGCGGCACGGGAGGTCGCCTGGTACTGCGACACGATCCGGACGAACAGCGGCCGCGCGACCTGGTACTCGAGCTTGAGCCGCGGGATGCGCGACGAGAAGCTCTGCACGTCGGAGTCGCGCCGGCGATAGCTGCTGCTGGTATAGCTCGCGTTGATCCGCAGGCGGTCGGTCGGCCGCACGTTCACCGCGGCCGTGGCTCCGCGCCGACGGATCCGCGACGTCTCGATCAGGTCGACGTCGTTTCCGCCCACCACCGACACGCTCGCGTCGAACAGCGGATACTGCGGCGTGCTGATGCCGAGGCTGCCCGTGAAGGCCGGCGTACGGGTCGGCGCCACGAAGGGATCGTAGACCGTGGGAGCGGCCGTGACCCTGTAGGTGGAATAGGCGGCCGGGTCGAACGCGTACGTGGAGATCGTGGGCGTCGCGTTGATCTGCCAGCCTCCACGGAGCGTCACCGTATTCTGGAGCGACGCCTGGCTCTCGAGCAGGCTCTTCGCCGCGAAGAAATCGTCGTAGCGCCACACGCCGACGAGGTGCCCGAACGCATTGTAGCGCTCGAACAATCCTCCGCGTTTTCCATAGATGGTGTAGCGATTCCGGAACGCCGGCTGGACGAATCCCGTCCGCGGCACGAATCCGTTGTCGGCGCGAAAATCCGGCGCGATGCCGAGCACGCCGTAGTGGAAGCCGAACCGGCGCCCCGTGCGGTCGACGACTGCTTCCCACATCGGCGAGAGCGCACGGCTCGCGCCGCTCGCGCCAGGGTCGTAAGTCGAGCTCCCGCTGACCTGGGCCTGGAAGTAATAGAGTCGCTTGAACAGCAGCCTCGTATCCGCGCCGATCACGTGGTTGTTGCGAACCGTAGACAGGCGGTCGCTGTACAGCATTCCGAGGCTCGACTCGCCGAGGATCGCGCGACGGAGGCGGAGGATGTCCACCATCGGCTTGTCACCGCCCGTTGTCGGCGTCGCCGCGTCGAGCGCCGAGAGGACCGCGACGTCGGTCTTCCCCAGCTTGCCCGTGAGCTTGACCGCCGCGTCCGGCTGCACGATCCGGCGCGTGTAGACCAGGGTGTTCGGCACGTTGAACTGGTCGCTGCTCTCGACGAAGAAGGGCCGCTTCTCCGCGTAGAACAGCGCGAAGCGCTGGTCGGCGGCGATCTGGGTGGCGTCCGCCTCGACCTGCGAGAAGTCCGGCTTCACCGTCCCGTTCAGGACGAAGTTGCTCCCGAGCGTCCACCGCACGTTTCCGCCGAGTCTCGGCGTGTTCGTGTACTTCCAGTCCGCGGAAGTCGTGGCGGGGGCCCCGACCGTGGTGTTGGTGAGCTCGGGGGTGAGCTCGATCAGCTGCCCGTGATGCATCCCCGTCAGTCCGCGCAGCCAGCCGCCCTGGGAGATGAACGAGGCGTTCGCGCGGACCGCCGGCGTCCAGGTCTCCTCGTAGCCGTTGTGCTGCGCCTGCCGGAGGACCTGGAATCCCCAGTCCTGGATCGACGCCGTCGCGTAGCGGATGCTGCGGAACGGGATGAGGATCTCGACTTCGTAGCCGCCTTCGGTCAGTCGTCCCCGGGACTCCCACTGGAAGTCGGCGCTGAGGTCGTTCTGCCCGGGCGACACGTTGGCGCCGGGAATGAATCCCCCGCCCTCGCTCTTCGTGCCGTCCGCCTGGACGCCGAGCGGGTTGACGATGAACACCAGGGCGCGGTTGCGCTCACCGAAGGTGTCGAGATGGAGCTCGACGTGATCGTCGCTGGCGATGTGGTCGCGATCCGCCAGCGAGGAGCTCACCGGTCCGTGCGGCTCGAACGCGCGGATGCCGAAGTGAATCGCATCGCGCGAATACCAGACGAGCACCTCGGTCGAATCGGGCGACGGCTGGTTGTCGACCGGCTGATAGACCGAGAAGCCCGTGAGGAGGGCGGCCCGGCGCCACACCGGCTCGTCGAGTTTTCCATCTATGGCGACGGGGGCGTCGATGCGCGGGATGTCAACGGAGGTCTGGCCGGCGCGGCCGTTGTACACACGCGCCTCGGGCGCGGAAGCGGCGACCTGGAGGAAGATCAGGAGGGGGATCACGCGCGCAATTTATCAGGAACCGGGCGCGCGTGACCGGAGACTTCCTGACGCGCTACGCCTTCCCTGCCGCCGCCGCGGCCCGCGCCCGCCGTTCCTGCGCCTCGCGCGTGAGGTGCGGCGTGAGACCGAGCATCCGCTGGATGAGCATGAGCTGTCCGCGATGATGCATCTCGTGCTCCTTCGCGCTGAGGAGGTGCTCGAATCGCGTCCGCGGGTTCTGGCCCATCGTGTCGGTGTAGGTCTCGTTGAGGAAATCGTCCGAGAGCGACTCCACCCAGGTGGTGAACCGGTCCCCTTCCGTCTGGAGCAGCTCGATGAGCTGTGCCTTGGTGCGCGGCTTCGAAGCCTCCGCCTGCGTGCGGGCGATCAGCGCGGGAAAGTCGTAGCCGGCGAGCGTGCTGACCCGCTTGTCCCGGTGGAAGTCGAAGTGAATCGTCGGGATGAACGCGATGTGGGCGAGCAGCTCGCGAACGGAGCGCGTGCCGGGCGCGGCGACGAAGTCGTACTTCTCCTCCGGGATGTCCCGGGCGGCCTGGATGGTGTTGTTCCGGACGGTGCGGTGGGCCTTCGCGATCTCGGTGACGCCGTAATTGACCATTGGGAGGGATGCTCGGAGGAGGGAGGAAGCCGGTTACCCGACCAAGTATAGACAGGCGGGAAGAGTGGCCGCAGCTTCTTCGCGTCTCGGCTGCTCCCTCCCGGCCCACACCTACGAGGAACCCTCCATGTTCACGCTGTGGCTTCCGATCCTCGCATCAGCCGTCGCCGTGTTCATCCTGAGCTCCATCATCCACATGGCGCTCCCCTTCTGGCACCGCAGCGACTATCGGCCGCTGCCCAACGAAACCGCCGTGCTCGACGCGCTGCGGCCCCTGAACATTCCCCCCGGCGAATACATGGCGCCGCGACCGGCCAGCAACGAAGACATGCGATCGGAGAGCTTCCGGGAGAAGATGAACCGCGGCCCGGTCTTCCAGATCAACCTGCTCAAGCCCGGCCCGGTGTCGCTCGGCCGTCCGCTCGCGCTGTGGTTCGTCTACCTGCTCGTCGTCGCGTTCGTCGCGGCCCACGTGACCGCGGTCGCGGTCGGGTCGGACACCGATACGAGGCGGATCTTCCACACCGTCGCCCTCACGGCCTTCATGGGCTACGTGATGGCCCTGTGGCAGGCGGTCATCTGGTTCCAGCGACCGGTCCTGACGGCGTTCAAGGCCACGATCGACGGAGCGCTGTACGCGATCGTCACGGGAATGATCTTCGTCTATCTCTGGCAGCGATAAACCAAACCCGGTGCTTCAGATCTTCCTGCTGTCATAGGCCCAGTGCAGCAGCGCCTGCCGCTGGCGCTTGCGGCAGTCCAGGTCGAGCGGCTCGCAGCCCTGGCGGATCTGCGCCACGTGGCGCCTCATCTGGCGCCACCGGCGGATCTGCCGTTCGTCATCGAGTGAGCGGCGGCCGAGGTAGTAGCGGCAGTACCACTGGAACCACCCGCGGGGATCGTCGGGGTAGATCCAGCCTTTCTTCCGCCAGACCTTCAGCGGCTGCGACGCATCGACGCCAAAGTAGTTGAGCTTCGGGTTCTTTCCCTGGGGCGAGAGCTTCGCCCGGCGGAACCAGCTCGCGGGGAACTCGTCGCGGCAGTCCGTCAGGTACTTGCCGCCGAACACGCCCAGCGCGAGCATCTCGGCCGGCGTCAGCTCCGGCTCGAACCCCTCGTCGAAGTTCCTGCCCGTGGGTTCGTGGAGCTCGTACGTGTATCCCCTCTGCATACGGTCGTTGACCGTGATGCGCCTTCGCTTCATCGCCGCCCGGAATCTTCCAGTTGCCGTCGCACGGCGCTCGTCGCCGCTGCCGCCGCCCCCGCCTCCGGGGCCGGCCGGAGCGCAAGATAGCGGGCCCACGCCTTCCGGGCGGCGGCCGCGTCGCCCGAAGCGAGCGCGAGGTCGCCCTCGAGCCGGAGCTGCGTCGAGAGAAAGACGGGATCCCCGGTGAAATGCTCGCGCCAGCGCGAGGCGGTGAGCGCCGCGCTCGTTTCACCGAGGCGCTGGTGGAGGCGCGCGCTCATGATCGCCGCCGCTGCGAGTGACATGCGCGGCGGAACGCGATCGCGGAGCACCATGGTGTCGAGACGCGACAGGAGCACGCGGGCGTCACTGCCGCCAGCTTCGACCGCGATCGCAGCTGCGAGCCACGCCGAACAGATGGTCCCCTCGCGCCGCTGGACCGAACCCTCCGGCTCGGCGCCGGCATTGCGACGCACGAGGGCAAGGTCGCGGCGCGCCGTCGCGCCGTCGCCGCGCGAGAGGTTCGCCAGGCCCGTCAGGCAGCGCGCCTGAAGCATTCGCGACCGGCGATCCGCATTCCCCGTCATCGGGACTTCGCTGAACGCCTCGAGTCGCCGAAGGCCCTCACCGAAGCCCACGCTGTCAGCTTCGCCGAAGATGACGGCGTACGTCGACCACAGCGCGGCGACGGGCTGGTCGGGGAGCTGCGCTTCCATCGCCTCCGCCGCCCGGCGCGCCCGCGCTGGCTGGCCGGCGTTGAGCGCGAACGCGAAGAGAACGTTCAGCGCGGCCTCCTTCTCGAACGTGGCGCTCGCGCGACGGGCGAAGGTGGCGAGCGCGCTGTCGGCGTCCGCGCCGGGCCATCCGTTCGCCTGGGTGATCCACGCGATGCGGGAGAGGTCGGCGAGCGGCATCGTCCCGAAATTCGCGCGGATCCGCGAGAGCCATCGCTCGTCGCGAGCGACGGTGGCGATGCTCCATCCAATCGCCGATGCATCGCGCGAGACCCCGGGATTCCGCGCGAAGTAGCGATCGCCCGTGGCTCGCGCCGCGGCGGCGTCGCCCCGCGCGGCGTGGATCTCGGTGAGATGATGCAGCGGCGCGACGAGGCCGGTGTCGATGGCGAGCGCGCGGGTGAACGCGTTGCGCGCCTGCTCGATCGGGTCCGCCAGCCCGGAAAGCCCGCCGAAGTGGTAGTAGCGATCGCCGACGTGATACCAGCCTTCGGCGAAATCCGGATACTTCTGGACCAGGTCCTCCCACGCCTCGAGATACACCGGCGCCGGCCTGGGCTGGCCAAGTGCCGGATCGCCGCCGAAGAAGGCGCCGACGAACACGCGGTCGCGCGCGCCAAGGCTCCCCACCCCGCGGAGCGCCACGTCACGGCCGATGCCATAGTGCTCGTTGATCGTGGTCCAGCTGTTCGCGAGCGCGAGGCCGAGGCCGGCCAGCGCGAAAGTCGAATCGGACGCCACCGCCCTGGCGAACAGGCTCTCGGCCCGGACATACGCCCCGGCGCGATACGCAGTCTGGCCGGCGAGATATTGTCGGAGTGCCGGGAGCGGCCGCCGCGTGAGGTCCTCGAGCCGGTCCGCGGGCTCACCCGCGGCCTTCGCCATCAGCTCGGCCGCGAACGAATCCATCGCACCGGGTACGGACGCGGTGCTCGCCACCGTTCGCGCCGCGCGCCCCATCACCGTCGCGTCCGACACGCGATAGATGGCCGCCGAGACGTCCAGGCCTCCGCCGTTGCTCACGACGTCGCCGACCAGCACCTGCTCCGCGCCGAGCGCGCGGCCCTGCTGGATCGCGACCGGCACCTGGTCCGACTCGGGAATCACCGCCGACGAGCGTGCCTCGAGCGCATGCAGGGGACCGTCGCTGCCGATACGCGAGACCAGCATCTCCATCATTCCCGCGCCGAGGTAGCCGAGCGAAGTGTCGGCGCCGACCACGCGGAACGGAACCACCGCCAGCGCGTCGGGCCGGGTTGCCGGATCGTCCGGCCGCGACGCGACGAGCAAGCCGATGCCCGTGACGACGACGACCGTCGCGGCGAGCGCGATGACCGCGCCCAGCAGGGCGCGACGGCTGAGCGATCGCCTCGCCATGAGCGGCGTGCCATGCGCGGCCACGCTCGCCTCGCCAGGTGCGGTCGCGATGCCGTCATGCAGTGCCCGATCCGGCCGCGGCGGGGATTTCCTCGACGCAAGCTCGCGCGCGAAGGCCGCCACCGACGCGTCCGCGTCGAGGCCGAGCTCACGCCTGCGAGCCTCGGCGTGAGCCTCGCCGTGGCGAATGGCCTCCGCCCTGGCGCCCGACGCGTCGAGCGCGCGCATCAGCCGCAGCGCGACGTCGGCTCGCAGTGGATCTTCGCTGGCCAGGCGGCGCCACCATCCGCCGGCTGCCCGCCACTCGCCGGCGCGCTCGGCGGCCAGCGCTAGGTGCTCGAGCGCCCCACCGTACACGGACGCGATCCGGCTGCGTGTCCCGTCGGCCCAGTGCGAGAACTCCGCGGCGTCCTTCATATGGAAGCCGTCGAGGAACGGCCCGGCATAGAGCGCGGCCACCTGCTCGTGGTTCCCGGCGACGTGGGCAGCCTCGAGCTCCATCAGGTCGCAGTCGATGGCCGACGAATCGAGGCTGAGCTGGTCCCCGGTGGAGCGGATCGCCGCGTCGCCAAGGATCTTTCGCAGCTCGTGGACGGCGACCTTGAGGAGGTTTCGTCCGCTCTCCGCATCGCGCTCCGGCCAGAGCAGCGCGATGAGCTTGTCGCGGCTGACGGGGTTCGCGCTTCCCGCCAGCAGGGCGAGCAAGGCCAGCCGGTGGCGATGCGCCGCCGGCCCGCCGAGTGGCTTGCCGTCGGTGAGGATGACCGCGCCGCCGAGCAGGACGAGTCGTGGTCTCGCGGATGTCGCAGCCATGTAAGGCGTGACGTTCGCGCAACATGGACCGCCCCGCAAGGCGCCGGTTTACGCTGAGTTTACGGCGGGGTTACTACAGATGATTAGGGTCGCGGCTTTCCCACCGAGGATCCTGCCGCCATGACTCCCGCGCCGACCCTGACTCGCTTCGCCCTGACCTTCGCAATCGCCGCCGTCGTCGCCTGTGGCGGCGAGAAAGGCATCACCGACCCTCCGGGTGGCGGCATCGATACCGCGGCCGTGAATGCCGCGGCGCGGATCGCGTCGACCAACCTGCTGCTCGGCCAGATCGAGGACGCCGTCAATGCGCTCAATCAGTCGCTGGTCGCCGGAGGCGCCCCGAGCGCGTCACCCGAGCTCGCGGGAAGTCCGGCGATGGGAGCGACCCGATCGCTCGGTGCGAGCCTGGGCACGGCCCCGCCGCCCGACGCGGCAAAGTGCACCTTCGACGACGTCAACGTGAGGCATGTCTGTCCCGCCTTCACCCAGGCCAACGGCATCGTGATCAAGAGCTGGTTCCAGTTCCTCGACGCGGCCAACAAGCCGCAGAAGGATCCTGACACGGCGACGACCGTCGCCATCCGGCGCTTCGTCTCGAAGACCGGGTTCATGACGACGCAGTTCACGCCGCAGGGCGGCCCCACGGTTCCCGCCGTCGACACCATGAACAACTCCGACACGCTGACCCTCACCGGTCTGAAGGGCCCGCCGGAAGGGCGTAAGCTCAACGGCAAGGGCACCATGTCGGTGGTGATCGTGCCGCAGGGCCAGCCCGTCGGTCACATGTCGGCGACGACAACCACTGAGAACTTCGCGTTCATCCCGCCGCCGCCCCCGCCGGCCACGCCCACGGTCCGTTATCCGATCTCCGGCAAGGTCACGGCGGTCGTGACGAGCTATCGGGAGGACAAGCCGACCCAGGGATCCACCACCACCCAGGTGACGACCTACGACGGATCGAAGATCGCGAAGCTGGTGATCACGGCCGCCACCGGGCAGCTCCTGCGCACGTGCACATGGGACATGACTCTCCAGAACGTGCTGCCCACCTGCACCGTCCCGTGAGACGGCGCAGGTGCGTCAGTTCGGCTTGATCCGCTTCGCGGAGAAGGTCCCCTGCGCCATGCCCGAGAAGTCGATGTCGCCGCGCATCGTGTCCGCATCCTCGAGCTTTCCCGAGAAGGCCATGACGAAGTTCTGGCCGCCCGATTCGGCCGCGAAGGAGAAGGTCACGACTCTCGCCTTCACCACGCCGACGAAGTCCTTCGTCCCGAGGGCACTGGAGATGTACTGGCCGCTGACGGAGTCACCCTTCTGGACGAAGGTGACCGTCGGCGTGCCGGGGAACGGCGTCTCGATGTTGAACTGCCACTTGCCCGTGACGTCGATCTTCGCGGTGTCGGGCTTTGCCGGAGTAGCCTGGGAGCGAGCGACGGAGGGAGCGGCGGCGACGAGGGCCGCCGCAAGGAGGAAGCGTAGTGCGCGCATGATGTGAGCCTGGGTGTGGATCGGCAGGACCTGCCCTTCCATGATACATCCGGAATCGCGTCAGCGCGCGAACCGGGCGTTGTTCCACCAGACGGCGCGCGCCGCCGCGCCCTGGGCCTTGAAGTGGAACGGCAGGCTGAGGAGGTTGATCCCGCCCCCCAGGAGCACGAGGCTGATCACGGCCGTCTCGTTCGGCGTGTCGTCGCAGAAGGTGTACGGCGGACAGTCGGTGGCGCGGCGCGTGTCGGCCAGCATGAAGCCCGTGATCATCAGGGCCGAACCCACGAACGTCAGCGCATTGCCCTGGCGCGTACGGCGCTCGTACACCCGCGCGTACGCCTTCGCCGAATCACCGGCCACCAGCTGCTCGAGGCGGATGGGACGGAAGAACCCGGGGCGCCCCACCGTCACAGCATCGACGCCCCGCCGTACCACGTTGCGCTCCAGCATGAGCGCGCACCGGGCGTACGAGCCCGCCGGGTTCGCCGTGTCGGCGCAGACCTGCCCGTCCGTGCCGGCGGCCGCCATGGACGCCTGCCCGCCCGCCGGCGCAATGGCCAGGCACGCGGCCAGGCCGGCGCCAAGGAGTGTCCTAATGAGGATTGTTGTATTGCTGTCCATGCATTCGCTCCGGATTGTGGCCTGCGTCACGTATCGTTGGCGACTGGATCATTGCGCGCCGGGGCCTGCTCCCTTTAATCTGGCGTTGCGCGGCGACCGTCACTTCCCGCCTGCCGCGTAACCCTCTTGAAAAGGACCATGAAGAAGATCACAACGAGCAGCCTCGTTGGCCTTGCCGCGCTCATCGTCGCGGCGTCGAACCTTTCCGCGCAGATGTGCAACGGCACCGCGCCGTTCTCCGTCGGCAAGATGCGCGCGGGCGTCGGCATGAGCGTCCCGACGAACGCCACGTCCATCGACGGCGAGTTTGCCTACGGCGCCGCGAGCGGCCTGTATG
>CAMLHT010000138.1 GCA_946479895.1 uncultured Gemmatimonadota bacterium
AGCTCGAGGCTTCCCGCGTAGGTGACCGTGACACCCCTGGCGGCGGCGATCGTGCTGACCGACGCCACGCACTCGGCGGCGAGCTCACCCAGGTAGAGCGGCGCCATCGCCAGCATGGTCTCGTGCGCGTCGGCGCGCGCGAGGAGGAACAGGTCACCGACTATCCGTTGCAGGCGCTCGGCCTCACGGCGGATGACGCGCAGCGCCGAGCGCAGCTCTTCCGGCGTCCGGTCGTCGCGGGACAGCGCGAGCTGCGCCTCTCCGCTGACGATGGTGACGGGCGTGCGAAGCTCGTGCGAGGCGTCGGCGACGAATTGCCGGCGCTGGTCGAATGCCTCGTCGAGCCGCTCGACGACGGCATTGAATGCGAGCGCGAGGCGGCCGGCTTCATCGTCGGGGCGGAAGACGGGCAGGCGCTGGTGCAGGGTGGTGGCGCCGATCCGCGAAGCCCGTGATGCCATCACCGCGAACGGCCGGAGCCCGGCCTGGGCGAGCAGGCTGCCCCCGAAGGCGAAGAAGAGGATCAGGAGTGGCGTCGCCGCGAAGAGCGCGAGCCGCAGACGGTGCAGGACGCGCTCCTGCGTGGCGAGCGCGCGCAGCGCGCCGATGCGGATTGCGCGTCCGCCGACCGATCGCTCGATGGTCGCGAGCCGCAAGGGAACGTCGCCCGCGATGGTCCCGGCGGTGATCAACGCCGTCGTGGAGTCGACCAGCCGATCGGAGAGCTCATCACCGTTGGGGCTGGCGCGCGCCGCGATCACGCGCACGGAGTCGGAGGCCTGAGGCTCGCCGGCGAGAACGTCGGTGCTCGTGTACAGCGTGTCTCCGCGCCGGTCGAGCACGGAAACGGTCAGGTCGTGAAAGCGGAATTCGCGGAGGACGAGCGGGATCGTCCGGCCGTCGAGCGGATGATCGCGCGACTCGAGCTCCAGCGCGTCGCCGACCGCCACGACGACCTGCGCGAGAGACTCGTCGGCCGCGGCGAGCGTGGCCTGGCGCACGAGCGAATATCCGGCGAACGCGAGGCCCGCGGTGAACAGCGCGAGGGCCGAAGCGTACCACAGCGTCAGCCGGCCGCGCATGCTGAGCCCACGCCACCGCCGCTCAGCCATCGGCCTCGGGAGCGCCGAGGCGATAGCCCGCGCCTCGCTGGGTGTGGATCAGCTTGCGGTCGGACTGGCTGTCGACCTTGGACCGGAGCCGGTTGATGTACACCTCGAGGGCGTTCGAGAAGGGGTCGTGATTCTCGTCCCACACGTGCTCGGTCAGCTCGGCGCGACCGATCACGCGGCCGGCGTTGCGGGCGAGGTACTCGAGCAGCACGTACTCCTTGGTCGTCAGCGACACGGGCCGCCCCGCGCGAGTCACACGCTGGGCGGCGGTGTCCACCTCGAGGTCGTCGACGACGAGACGGTCGGCGAGGATCCGGGGCGGGCGCCGGAGGAGCGCCCGAAGCCGCGCCGTCACCTCGTCGAGCGAGAACGGCTTCGTCACGTAGTCATCGGCGCCGGCGTCGAGGCCGGCGATCCGGTCGCGCACGGCGTCGCGGGCGGTCAGCATGAGGATCGCGGACGCGATGCCACGGCGGCGCAGCTCGCGCGCGACGGAGGTGCCGTCCCGGCGCGGCAGGCCGACGTCGAGCACGATCGCGTCGTAGGGATTCACCGCCGCCTGCACGATCGCCGCCTCGCCATCGGCCGCCACGTCCACGGCATACCCGGCCTCGCGGAGGCCGCGAGCCAGCATGTCCCTGAGGGACGCATCGTCTTCGACGATCAGCAGGCGCATCGGGAGGGTCAGTCGAGCCGGATGAATGGTACTTCCCGAGGGCCGCTGAATGGTTCCGCGCCGTTATCCGCCATTAAGGATGCCCGAAATAGCTTCGCCGAGGGTTTCGGTCCATGCCGGATCGGCCCGCGAAACCATCCTACTCTCAGGAGCTTCACATGCGTCTCAGAATGCTGGTCACGCTCGGCGCCGTCACGATGATCGGGGCGACCGCCGCTCACGCACAGGCCGCGAAGGCCACCGTCCCGGTCACCCATCAGGTGAAAGCAACGCCCACCCGGCCCGACACGACGAAGAAGTCGAGCACGAGAAAGATGCCGGCGAAGAAGGTCCACAAGGCCGCCACGAAAAAGGACACCACGCGGAGCGACACCGTGAAGGCGGAGAAGCCCACCGTCAGGAAGCCGGCGAAGAAGCCGCCGGTCACCCGCTAGGCGGCCGGGGCATCCGCGGATGACGACGCTCGCCACCGTGGCATCATGGTGGACGGCAACCAGTGGCCGGGCACTGGTTGCCGGCACGCGCGCGGCACCGGGGGCCGCAAGCCACGACCCCACGCGAACCCGCCCGGATCCGGGGGCGCCCAGACGTTCACGGCGTCGCCTGCGGCTCGCGCGGGCGATGGTCGATCCGGTCATCGCCTGGCTGACGGCGCGCGTCCCGCTCGTCACCGCCACGGCAACGTTCGCCGCGGGTCTCGTGCTGCTGGCTTCGGGAGCCACGCCGTCGCTCGCGGCCCGGGTGGAACGGCTCGACGCGGTGCTTCCACTCGGCGTGATCGAGGTGTCGCACTTCGCGTCGGTCTCCATCGGCGTGATGCTGATCCTCGTCGCGCGCGCGGTTCACCAGCGCCTCGATGCCGCGTGGCACCTGGTCGTCGGGGCATTGCTGGCCGGAATCGCCCTGTCGCTCCTCAAGGGGCTCGAATACGAAGACGCCGCGCTTCTCACCGCGGCCCTCGCGCTCGTCGTGGGCAGCCGGCGCCATTTCTGGCGCCGAGCCGCGGTGCTCAGCGAGCCCCTGCCATGGCCGTGGATCGCGGCGGTCGCGCTGGCGATCTCGGGCATGATCGCGCTGGGATTCTTCAGCTACTCACACGTCGCCTATCGTCATGCGCTGTGGTCGGAGTTCGCCACCGGCAATGACGCGTCGCGCTTCCTGCGCGCGATGGCCGGCGCCCTCCTGACGGCGATCGCCTTCACGATCGCGAGACTCATGCAGCCGGCGCCGTACGCGGCCGGAAGGCTGAGCACAACGCAGCAGGCGCGACTCGAGGAGATCATCCGCTCGAAGGCGCGGCCAGCGGGCAATCTCGCCTTCCTCGGCGACAAGAGCGTCATGCTCGCGGACGACGGCGAAGGGTTCCTGATGTACGCGATCCGGGGCAGGAGCTGGGTGGCGCTCGGGGATCCGGTGGGCGATTCCGCGACGCGGCGCGAGCTCGCGTGGAAGTTCAGCCGGATGGCGCGCCAGCACGGCGGCCAGCCGGTGTTCTACGAGGTCTCGCCGGACATGCTGGGCCCGTGCGCCGAGATCGGCATGCGGATGGTCAAGATCGGGGAGGAGGCCCGGGTATCGCTCGAGGGATTCACGCTCGACGTACCCGGCATGCGGAAGTTCCGCACGACGGTCCGGCAGTTCGAGCGGGCTGGCGTCCGCGCGGAGCTCCTGGCGCCCGGCGACGTGGAGAAGCACCTCGCCGAGCTGCGCGAGGTTTCCGACGCGTGGCTGGCGGAAAAAGGCCGGCGTGAGAAGACCTTTTCCGTCGGGCGGTTCGACGCCGCGTATCTCTCACGATTCCCGATCCTGGTGGTCCGCGATGAGACGGAGATCCTCGCGTTCGCGAATCTGTGGACGTCGAGGGCGAGCAGCGAGCTGTCGGTCGACCTGATGCGGTATCGGCCGCGCCGCCACAACGGAATCATGGACTACCTGTTCATCGAAGCCATGCGGTACGGAGCGCGCGAAGGCTATCGCTGGTTCAGCCTCGGGATGGCGCCGCTGGCAGGGCTGGAGAACCGCTCAGGCGCTCCGCTGTGGACGCGCGCCGGCGCGCTCCTCTTCGCGCACGGTGACTCGTTCTACCACTTCAAGGGACTTCGGAGCTACAAGGAGAAGTTCGCGCCGACCTGGGAACCCCGGTATCTCGCGGTGCCGAGCACCCTCTCGCTTCCGGGAACGCTCGCGAACGTCACCTTCCTGATCTCCGGCGGGATGGCGGGCATCCTGCGGCGATGAGCGGCGCGATGCGGCGAGTACTCACGGCATGCGTCCTCGCGTGCGCCTGCCGGGGCAACGCGCAGGCGGCGCGGACCTGGGAGCCCGGCGTCCCGCTCGTCGAACGCCCGGCGCCGTCGGGACACCTGCTGGCGCTGATCGTGACCGGCGATGGCGGATGGGCTGCCGGCGATCGCGCGATGGCCGATGCGCTGGCGTCGGCCGGCATTGCCGTGGTCGGGCTCGATTCACGCGCGTACCTGCGCGCCGGCCAGCGGACGCCCGAGTCGATGACCGCGGACGTGACGAGGCTCCTCACGCACTACGAGACCGCATGGCGAAAGGACAGCGTGATCCTCATCGGCTACTCCCGCGGCGCCGACCTGCTGCCCTTCGTCGTCACGCGAATGGAGGAACGCGATCGGGCCCGCGTCACCCTGCTGGCGCTCGTCTCGCTCTCGACCCACGCCGGCTTTCAGTTTCACTGGGAGGACCTCGTGCGCGACATCGAGCGCCCGACGGATCTTCCCACCGCTCCGGAGGTCCGCCGGCTGCGAGGGCCGCGGATCGTCTGCATGCGCGGCCGGCAGGAAAAGACCTCGGGGTGCGACCTCCTCGATCAGGGGTCGGCGGTCCGGATACCGCACGACGGCGGGCACGCCCTGACCAGCGAGACCGGGGCTGCGGTCGGGAAGGTCATCGCCGCCGAAGCCGCGCCACCATCCTGACAGCGCTCGATCATTAGAATACTCCGTCGCCCGGCCAAACCTCGCCCGGCGCCGCGGTGTCGGATCAGGATACCGCCGTATCCCAGCACCACGGAGCATTTTGATGACGCACCACAGATTCCCCCGCCGACTCGCCTCGGCGTTCACCATTGCCGTCGCCGCCGGATGCGCGACGGCGACCCAGACCGGCCAGGCGCCCAGCGGCCCGACGAGCGCGGCGATCACCGCCGCCGACCTGCGCCATCGCCTGTTCATCTACGCCGACGATTCCATGATGGGCCGCAAGGCGGGAACCGAAGGCAACATGAAGGCGACGGCGTACATCGCGAACGAGCTGCAGCGGATGGGCGTCCAGCCGGGTGGCGAGAACGGAACATACTTCCAGAACGTCCCGCTCCTGCACCTCCAGGCATCGAAGACCAAGCCGATCATCGTCGACGGCCGCAGCTTCCTGCCGGCGAAGGACTACATCGGCCGGACGCCGAAGATGTTCGAGAACGTCCAGGCGATCTACGGCGGCGTGTTCGGCGAGGCGAGCATGATTCCGCCGGAAGCGGCGGCGGGCAAGGTCGTCGTGCTCGCGGTCCCGAAGGACGCCGCGGGCAAGCCGAAGTGGAGCGGCACCCGCCAGCCGTCGTCGAGCCGGTACCGCACCGCGCACTCGGTCGCGATCGTCGGCATGGACGGGATGGCGCCGAGCGACTGGATTCCCCTGATGGAGGAAGGCGGCGACGTCCTCAACGATCCGGCGAACCCGCCCGACCTCTCGATGATGGCCATGCAGCTCGGCTTCCTGTACGTCTCGAACGCGATGGCCGAGGCGATGATGGGCGGCTCGCTGGCGTCGATGCAGCCCGGCCAGGCGGGGCGCGTGATCGGCGGCGGGATGGGGTACGACACCACGCGGGTCATCGCGCGCAACGTCATCGGCATCATCCCCGGCAGCGATCCGAAGCTCAAGGGGCAGTACGTGGCGATCGGCGCGCACAACGACCACGTCGGCATGACGGCGGCGAAGGCGGACCACGACTCGGTGAAGGCGTTCAACATCGTCGCGCTCCCGCAGGGCGCGGACTCGATCCCGCGCGAGATGACGCCGCCGCGGGTGGCGGAGTTCACGAGGATCCTCGACAGCCTGCGCAAGGTGCACAAGCCGAAGATCGACTCGGTCTACAACGGGGCCGATGACGACGGCTCGGGATCGGTGTCGGTGCTCGAGATCGCCGAAGCGTTCCAGAGGGCCGGCACGAGGCCGAAGCGGTCGCTGATCTTCGTGTGGCACACCGGCGAGGAGCTCGGCCTGTTCGGCTCGGAGTATTTCACCGATCATCCGACGGTGCCGCGGGACTCGATCGTCGCCCAGCTGAACATGGACATGGTGGGCCGCGGCGGGGCGAAGGATCTCGTGGGGCGCACGTCGGACGGCAAGGACATCTGGGGTGGCCCCGACTACGTCCAGCTCGTGGGATCACGCCGCCTCTCCACGGAGCTCGGCGATCTCATCGAGGACGTCAACGGCAAGCAGGCGGCCCCGCTCCGGTTCGACTACTCGATCGACGCGAACGGGCACCCGGCGAACATCTACTGCCGCAGCGACCACTACAGCTACGCGCGCTACGGCATCCCGATCACGTTCTTCACGACCGGCGGCCACGCGGACTATCACCAGCTGACCGACGAGCCGCAGTACATCGAGTACGACCACATGCAGCGGGTCGCCTCACTCGTGAAGAGCGCGGCGGAGCGGATCGCGAACCTCGATCACCGCATCGTCGTGGACAAGCCGAAGCCGGACCCGAAGGGGCGGTGCGTGCAGTAGAGGGGGAGAGAGGTATAGAGGGATAGGGGGACAGGGGGAGAGGAAAGGACTATCCCTCTATCCCCCTATCCCTCTCTTGGTCCTTTTCCTGCTCGGAAGCGCCGGCAATGGACCGAAAGAACCACGCAATTCCCGGATGGCGCCGGCTCCCGGTCGGTGTCGAGCTGAACCCTTCCGGTGGCGCCCACGCCCGCGTGTGGGCGCCACGGCGACGATCCGTCGAGCTCGTCACCTACGACGCGAAAGGAGCGCTGACGTCAGCGGCCGAGCTGGCCCGCGATGAAGCGGGGTACTTCAGCGGCGACGTCGACGGCGTCGAGGCGGGGACTCTCTATCGCTTCCGTCTCGATGGGAAGGATGCCTTTCCCGATCCGGCCTCGCGCCACCAGCCGGAGGGTCCGCACGGACCGTCCCGTGTCATCGATCCCGCCACCTTCAGGTGGAGCGATTCGTCGTGGCAGGGAGTGGCGATCGACGGCCAGGTGATCTCGGAGATACACGTCGGGACGTTCACGCCGGAGGGCACCTTCCGCGCGGCGGCAACGAAGCTCGATCACTTCGCCGACGTCGGGATCACGATGCTCGAGATCATGCCGGTGAACGACTTCGGCGGACGATTCGGCTGGGGCTACGACGGCGTCAACTGGTTCGCGCCGTCGCGCCTCTACGGCACGCCGGACGACCTGCGCGCATTCGTGGACGCCGCGCACGCGCGCGGGATCGCGGTCATCCTCGACGTGGTCTACAACCACTTCGGCCCGGACGGCCATTACCTGCCGCAGTTCTCCGACACGTACATGTCGAAGGAGGTCACGGACTGGGGCGACGCGATCAACTACGACGGCAAAGGTTCGGCCGGTGTGCGGGAGCTCGCGGTGTCCAACGCGCGCCACTGGATCGAGGAATACCACGTCGACGGGCTTCGGCTCGACGCGACCCAGAACATCAACGATCGCAGTGAGCGTCACCTGGTGGCCGAGCTGACCGCGGCGGCGCGGCGGGCGGCCGGAAACCGGAGGATCGTCGTGATCGCCGAGAACGAGCCACAGGATTCGCGGCTGCTCGAGGCACCGGATGGCGGCGGCGTGGACGCCATCTGGAACGACGACTTCCACCACACCGCGTTCGTGTCGATGACCGGCAACAACCAGGCATACCTGAGCGGCTACCTCGGTCACCCGCAGGAGTTCGTCTCGTCGGCGAAGTACGGATTCCTGTACCAGGGCCAGCACTATGCATGGCAGAAGCACCGGCGAGGAACGTCGTCGCTGCGCCTCGCCCCGAAGCACTTCGTGAATTTCCTGGAGAGCCATGACCAGGTCTCGAACCTCGCCCGAAGCATGCGGATGCATCAACTCGCCAGCCCGGGCATGTGTCGCGCACTCAAGGGCCTGCTGCTGCTGATGCCACAGACGCCGATGCTCTTTCAGGGGGAGGAGTTCGGAGCGACCGCTCCGTTTCCCTTCTTCGCCGGGCATTCCGGAGAGCTCGCCGCGGGCGTGAAGAAAGGCAGGCTGGAGTTCCTCAAGCAGTTCCCCGGCGTCAAGCACGGCGGCGAGCGCACGGTGCTCGATCCGTCGGACGAGGAGACCATGCGGTCGAGCCGCATCGACTGGAAGCAACGGGAGGCCAACGCGGCGTCGCTCCTCCTCCATCGCGACCTGATCCGCCTGCGGAAGACCGATCCGGTCATCTCGGCCCAGTGCAGCGCGGCGACCGGTGACCTGGATGGCGCCGTGCTGGACCACCATGCGTTCGTGCTGCGCTACTTCTCACGGACGCATGGCGACAGGCTCGTGATCGTCAACCTCGGCATCGGCCTGCGGCTCGATCCGGCGCCCGAGCCATTGCTCGCGCCTCCGGCCGGAATGTCGTGGAAGACGAAGTGGTCTTCCGAGTGCGTGGAGTACGGCGGATACGGCACGCCGCCACTCGATGCCGAAGGTCAGGGGTGGATCATACCCGCCCAGGCCACCGTGCTGCTCGAGCCGGTGCCGGCCGAATGACGCGGCGACTGCTCGACTCCGTCCTGCGTCCGCTCGCGCTGCCAGAGGACGCGAAGGCTCGCGCCGATCTCCTGACGGACTCGGAGTGGCTCGTCACGAACGGGATGGGAGGGTACGCCTCCAGCTCGGTATCGTGCGCCAACACGCGCCGGTACCACGGCCTGCTCGTCGCGGCCCTGCCGAATCCGTATGGCCGCATGGTCATGCTCAGCAAGCTGGAAGAGGTGGTGACCGGAGCCACCGGATCGCGGCTCGAGCTGGGCGATCCGGCGGTCCATGCGCGGGTGCTGACGGCGTTCAGGCTCGAGGCAGGCTTGCCGGTGTGGGAGTTCGAGTGCGACGGCATCCGACTGGAGAAGCGCGTGTGGATGCCGCACCGGCAGAACACCGTCTTCGTCGCCTACCGGCTGCTCCATGGCAGCTCGGCCACGATCGAGCTGCGGCCGTCCATGCACTTCCGCGGATACGAGGAGGCGGTGGACTCCGAGCGCGGCCGAACGGGGTATCGGTCGGAGGAAGCGGATGGCGTACGCTGCGTCCTGAGTGATCATCCGCTGCCCGCCCTGCAGATGCGCGTCGAAGGCACCGGAGTGACCTTCGTCGACGACCCGACGACGAAGTCGGAGCTCGAATTCCCGGTGGAGAGCGCACGCGGATTCGGGGCGCGGGGGCAGAGCTGGAGCCCCGGCTTCTATCGCGCCGAGCTCCGGCCGGATGAGGAGGTCGCGTTCTGCGGCTCGACGGACGAGCGCGACGTGATGCTCGCGCTGTCATCGGAGGAATCGCGGTTGTGCGAGATCGAGCGCCGACGCCGGCTCGCGCGCCAGGCCGACGAAGGGCTTCAGGACCCGGTGGGCATCGAGCTGGTCCTGGCGGCCGACCAGTTCATCATCGTGCCCGCCGGCCGCGTGATCGACGCGACCCGCGCGAAGGCGATGGGCGACGAGATTCGCACCGTCATCGCCGGCTATCACTGGTTCACCGACTGGGGCCGCGACACGATGATCAGCCTCGA